>DATNMU010000031.1:0-18404 GCA_035602195.1 Candidatus Acidiferrum sp. | reverse complement strand
GAGATTTGCTTGAGCGGTTAACAGGTTGCTACGGGCTTGCTGGAGTTGCTGATCGACCTCGGGACTTTGAATCACAGCCAGTAGTTGACCCTTTTTGACATGTGCCCCAATGTCGAAGTTCCACTCTTTGAGATAACCCGTGGCTTGAGCATAGATGGGCGAAGTAATGAATGGCTGTACATTAGCCGGCAGGACAATCTCGTCCGTGGGCGCAGTTCGCTTAGGTAGCACTACGGAGACCGGGGTTACAGCCATCTCACTGGCCTCCGTGCGTAGAATTGCACGGTGCCGGACGCGAGACAGTATTCCGGAAATTAAAAGTGCGACGACCACTAACAAAATAATCGCTGGGGCGAGCCAGTGCTTACGCGAACTCTTTGCTCTCTCGCCGACAGGATGCGACGGTCCCGAATCTTGCCCCTTAGACTGTTCCTGGATTTCAGTTTCACGCTGCATAGTCACTCCACGCATATTTAACCCTTTGGCTCACTGCCGGCTTCGACTGGACGGTGGTGCAATCCGTGAAGCGTGCTGAAAACCGTAGGCACGAAGAACAGAGTGGACACAGTCGCGAATAGCAGTCCACCAATGACCGCCCTTCCAAGCGGAGCATTTTGTTCTCCACCATCACCTAATCCCAGAGCCATCGGTACCATGCCGATGATCATCGCGAGTGCCGTCATCAGCACAGGACGAAACCGTGTAAAGCCGGCCTCGAGGGCAGCGGCAACAGCGTCTTTGCCTTCCGTCATCTGTTCCGTGGCAAAGCTCACGACCAGAATGCTGTTCGAGGTTGCGACGCCCATGCACATGATGGCTCCCGTTAGAGCAGGTACGCTCAAATGCGTGTGCGTCACGAACAGAAACCATACGATTCCGGCAAGGGCTGCGGGCAAGGCGGAAATGATGATGAAAGGATCGAGCCAGGACTGGAAGTTCACCACGATCAACAGGTATACGAGGATGATCGAACCCGCCAAGCCGCCGAGAAGCCCAATGTATGAGGACCTCATGGTCTGAACCTGCCCGCGGACGACGACTCGAGAGCCGCGGGGTAATTGGTTCCGCGTCGTATTAATGATCTTGTTGACATCGCTAGACACCCCGCCCAAATCCCTCCCTGCGGGTGTGCCAAAAATGTCAATCACGGGTGCAATGTTGTAGCGAGAGACTTCGGCCATTCCGGTTCCGCGTTGCCTCGACATCAAGCTGGCCATGATCGCGGGGGTAGCCGTCGGGTTTGTTCCGGTGACTGGCATGGTCTCAAGTGCCTGCAACGTTTGCATCCGGTATTGCGGTGTCATGGTCGTGACGTCGTAGCTGATCCTGGTCGTTGGATCAATCCAGAAGGTTGGTGAAGTTTGGAAGCTTCCGCCGAGTGAAATCAGGAGATTTTGCGCGATGCTCTGCCCCGTCAGGCCAAGTTGCTGGGCCTTGGTGCGTTCGATGTTGAAGTGCAAATAAGGCTGGTTGAAGGGCTGCTGAATCCGGAGGTCCGCGATCCCTGGAACGTACCTGATTTTGTCGAGCAGTCCTTCTGCGTAGTGCCGATTGCCGGTGAGATCGTTGCCCACAACCTGGATGTCGATGGGAGCGGGCAATCCAAAGTTCAGAATCTCACCGACCATGTCCGAGGGGAGGAAATAAAAACTTGCCCCCGGAAACTCCGCGGGAAGTGTCAGGCGAAGTTGGTGAACAAAGTCTGCAGTAGGCTGGTGCTTCGGGGTTAGGGTGACGAGAATGTCGGAATCCATGGTCCCAACCACGCCCGAGTTACTGTAGGAAAGATTAATGCCGCTGTAAGGCAAACCTATGTTGTCGATGATGTTTGAGATCTGGTCCGCCGGAATCTGTCGTCGGATCGAACTCTCAACCAGATCGCAAAGAAAGGCACTATCTTCGATCCGCATTCCCGTAGGACCGCGAAGATGGAGGAGGAAACTGCCGCCGTCCACGCTGGGAAAGAAGTCCTCACCCAGCCAAGGGATCAGAATCGCCAGTGAGCCCAGGCTGGCGGCGAAGAAAGCGACCAGGAAAGCACGCCGGTGATGTAAAAGTGCTTCGAGCAGTTTGTGGTACCCCTCCCGGAGATGTTCAAAGGCAACCTCGAAACGCTTCTGAAGTCTGACCAATGGATTGCGGCTCGTCACAGGAGCGCCCGCGCTTTCCACTTTCTGGCCAGGCAATAAGTACTTGGCCATCGTAGGAACGAGAGTCCGGGATAGTAGATACGAAGCCAGCATGGCAAACACAACTGCTTCGCCAAGCGGCAAAAAGAGGTACTTCGCCACTCCGGAAAGCAAGAACATGGGAACAAACACAATGCAAATTGAGAGTGTCGACACTAATGCAGGCACCGCGATCTGAGAAGCACTCTCCAGAACTACATCATCGATACCCCTGTCCGGCGCTGCTGCTCTGTTCCGGTTGATGTTCTCCACCTCGACGGTGGCATCATCCACCAGGATGCCGACCGCCAGAGCCAGGCCACCCAAAGTCATGATGTTGATCGTCTCACCGATTGCACTCAACACAACCAACGACGTCAGAACCGCGAGTGGGATGGAAGTTGCAATGATGAGAGTGCTCCGCCAGCTTCCCAGAAAAACCAGCACCATGAGAGCCGTCAGGCACGCGGCAATCACGGCTTCCCTGACCACACCGCTGATTGCGCCGCGGACAAAAATGCTCTGGTCGGCCAGAGGCTTCATCTGTAGTTGGGGCGGAACCGTCGTTTCAATCTGCGGAAGAAGAGACTTGATGCCTGCCACCACGCTTAACGTGGAAGCATTTCCTGACTTTTCGATTGTCAGCAATACTGATTGCTGCCCGTTCGTCCGGACCATATTGGTCTGCGGGGGAGCGCCGTCTCGTACCCAGGCAACATCTTCAATGTAGATGGTTGTGGTATCAATTGTCTTGATCGGGATGCGGTTTAGATCTGCAATCGTCGGCGGAGCTGCATTTGGGATGTCGACGTCGTATTCCGTCGGGCCGATTTTGGCGGTGCCTGTCGGAAGAATCAAATTCTGGGCACTAATCGCGTTGATCACGTCGATCGCTGAGAGACCCTTTGACTGTAACGCCGACAGGTCCAGGTCTACCATCACCTGCCGTTGTGTACCGCCATAGGGATATGGCACAGACGCTCCCGGCACCGTAATAAGTTGAGTACGGACGAAATTCAGACCGTAATCGTTGAGCTGGGATTGCGAGAGACCCTGGCCAGAGAGGGCCAGCTGCAAAATGGGTACGGTCGATGCACTGTAACTGATGATGAGGGGTGGCGTGGTTCCTGCAGGTAGCTGCTTAAGCTGCGTCTGGGAGACCGCTGTGATCTGCGCGATCCCTTGCTGAAGGTTCGCCGTCGGCTGCAAGAAGACTTTAACGACTCCGATTCCATACAGCGACTGCGACTCGATATGCTCGATATTATCTACCGTGGTGGTAAGCGCCCGCTCGGTGACGTTGAGGATTCGGGCATCCAGATCTTCTGGCACCATACCGTTGTAGGTCCAGATGATGCTGACCACTGGAATATTGATATTCGGAAAGATATCCGTCGGGGTACGAAATATCGCGAGCCCGCCCATCAGCAGTATCAGGATGGCAAGAACCACGATCGTGTAAGGCCGCCGTAATGCGAGTCGAACAATCCACATACAGGTTCCTTCCGGTCTGTCGATGATTTCTGATTGTCAGTTCGCCGCGATCTCGTTAGCCGTCGGTCTCGAGCCTCGATCTTCCGACCACTCTGCTCATCCCTGGCCGATGGCGCACAACACCTGAGATCGAATCTTGCTGCTCACTTCCTTACCAAGCTTGGGAAACCAATGGAGGTCAGCGCCGAACGAGGCGGTACGTTGAGCGCCCGGCTCATTAGCCGTCTGAGCTTCGCGCGTGCTCGTGCGAGCTGGGCCTTCACCGTTCCCTCTGCCACTCCCAAAATATGTGCTGTTTCACTCGTGCTCAGGCCATCCAACTCACGCAACTGGAATGCCTTGCGCAGCGGAGGCGACAGCTGTGTTACGAATCGAAGCATGTGTCCGTGCAGTTCTGACCTCCGGCACTCGTCTTCCGGACTAGGTCCGCAGTCTGTTAAGCGTCCTGACACAGAATATTTTTCTTCGTCCGCAAACTTCTCGTCTAGCGACAGCTGGATCTGGCGCGGTCGCCGGCGCAATTGCATCCGCGCACAATTAACTACAATGGTGGTTAACCACGTCGACAGTTGCGCCTGCCCCTTGAATTGATCCAAATGCTTGAAAGCGGCTGTGAGCGCATCCTGAACTGCGTCCTCGGCGTCGGCCATATTGCCCACATATCGATAAGCCTGTCTATGAAATGACGGCAGGCATCGCGAGAGAACTTCGTCCATCTCTCGAACTCTGGTTTTGCGGATGCCAGTGCCTGGGCCTGGTTCGCTTGCGGTATGTGCTTCCCTTGCTTGCATGTTGCCTCTATCTCCTGATGCCCGTTGCAAAATGCACGCCTCTTTCCAATCAACCGCGAACTGCCTAAGCCGTATGTTTTTATCAGCATGAGTCAACCGATCGGTTAGAGCCGTCTTGTGATATTGACACGGGGCGTTCGGCGGGCTGACACAGTGTCCGGGCAGTTGGACGGACTTAGACTCAATGGAGGTTCTGGCACGGTGCGTTGCGTCAGCGGCTGTGCACTCCGCGCCTGTAACGCTTAACGGAAACAGCAATACTCAATTTGAATTCAACCGCAACAATCTCTCTTGGTTTTTGGAACATGAAATGCACACAGCAGTTTGCAATCCGGTTTCTGTGATGGCGTGAACCTGTCAGGAATCACGGTACTCATTGCGCGCAGGAAGAGGGATCATCGGCAGGCGGTACTTCCATTTGTATTCGTGAGGTATGTATGGAGCTAATGATGCGGCAATCAGTTAGAGCAATGGCAGAGGTGATGTCCGGAATTCTCAATTGGGTGTGTCCTGATTGCGGCGGAAAAATGGGTGGACCCGGTAAGGAATTCATGTGCCAGGGAAAATGCCAGACGGATTGGCGCCAGGTCTGGGAGGGCCACGTTTCATCGGGAATCGGTGGCAATCAAAGAAAGGCGACGAGATCAAGCTAATTTGGTGTATTCCGGCCGAATGACGACTAATCAACGGACATGTCAGCATCTTGGACCTTCGCCGTAGAAAAAGACTTCGCTTGTCTGGACCTTAGCAACGCCGACAATATTGACACCTTCGCAAACCCCAATGCTTGGTCGGTGTGCTAATCGCTTTCTTAAGGGACTGCCGACGGATGCATTAGCTTACGGGCAGATGGCATGGTGATTGCTTTCCATAAGTACGACGCATTCATCTGCGGATGGTCTGAATGATGGACACTACAAATGCCGACATTGCTTCCACGACACAGCCCCCACTGAAGAATGGCAACGAGGGTAAGGGCGTCGGTGAACAGCCGGATGTTGGGTCTTCGGGGATCCACCTCTCAATCGACGGCAAGATCGCGACTGCCGCTCCCGGCGAGCTACTGCTCGCAGCGATATTGAGAGAGAAGGAAATTCCGCATGTCTGTTATCACTCGCCGTTGATGGGGCCAATCCGGACATGTGACACGTGTCTGGTCGAGGTGGACGGTAAGCTTCAACGCGCGTGTGGAATGCCGGTAGTGATGGGGATGGAAGTGGTAACAGACTCCGATCGCGCCAAGAATGCTCGATCTGAAGCTTTCGATGTGATCCTTGGGAATCACATGTTGTATTGCACGGTGTGCGACAACAATAACGAGAACTGCACCGTTCACAATACGGCTCTTGCGCTCGATGTGCAGCATCAGAAACATCCCTATAAGCCGAAGCCTTACGAGGTTGACTACTCCAATCCTTTCTATCGCTACGATCCGGGCCAATGCATTTTGTGCGGCCGTTGTGTGCAGGCTTGTCAGACAGTAGAAGTCAACGAGACGCTTTCCATCGGCTGGGAGCTAGATCATCCCCGGGTGTTGTGGGATGGTGGAACGAAGATTGGTGGTTCGAGTTGCGTCTCTTGCGGGCACTGTGTAACCGTGTGTCCGTGTAATGCCCTGATGGAGAGGTCGATGCTCGGGGAAGCCGGCTTCATGAGCGGCCTGCCGCACGACGCTCTAAACAAGATGATCGGCGTCATCAAGGCGATTGAGCCTGAGATGGGATATGGCCCGATCATGCAGGTATCGCAGACGGAAGCCAAGATGCGCGAAGAGCGCATCCGGCGAACGAAGACCGTTTGCACTTATTGTGGGGTGGGCTGCAGCTACGATGTCTGGACGAAGGGTAGAAAGTTGCTCAAGGTCGAGCCGCTGCACGGAGCAGTCAATCAGATCTCGACCTGCGTCAAAGGTAAATTTGGCTGGGACTTTGTTAACCATAAGGACCGACTGCAACGGCCATTGATTCGAGAAGGAAACGACTTCCGCGAAGCCTCTTGGGATGAAGCGCTGGAACTGGTCGCGCGCAAGCTCAGTGAGATAAAGCGACAAGACGGTCCCGACGCAATTGGCGTCGTGATCTCCTCCAAGACTAGTAACGAAGACGGCTACGTCATGCAGAAGTTCGGCCGCGCGGTGATCGGGACAAATAATATCGACAACTGCTCCCGCTATTGTCAGGCTCCGGCAACCGCCGGGCTTTTTCGTACGGTTGGGTACGGGGGTGATTCAGGCTCGATTG
The DNA here is from genome assembly GCA_035602195.1 of Candidatus Acidiferrum sp. Lineage (GTDB taxonomy): Bacteria > Acidobacteriota > Terriglobia > Terriglobales > Acidobacteriaceae > Sulfotelmatobacter. The sequence goes on along the minus strand of DATNMU010000031.1, from coordinate 11,711 downwards.
AGGACATTGGAAAGTCCGCACTGGTAATCATTGTGGGAGCCAACCCTGCGGAGGCACATCCGGTCTTGGCGACCCGTATCAAGCGAGCCCACAAGCTTTTCGGCCAAAAGCTCATTGTCGCCGACTTGCGGCAACACGAAATGGCGGAACGAGCGGATATCTTCTTTCGTCCGCGCCCCGGCACAGACCTGGCATGGCTGTCTGCCATGAGCCGCTACATGCTGGATAACGGGTTCGCGAAGACGGAGTTTCTGAGTAGATGGGTCAACGGACTCGACGAGTATCGAAAAAGTCTGGACCCCTTCACCTTAGACTACGCCGCCAAGGTCTGCGAGTTGCCCATCGAGACGCTCGAACGTGTGGCCAAGGAAATCGCCGCCGCCGAGACCCTCTGCATTCTTTGGGCCATGGGAATCACACAGCATGTCGATGGCTCGGATGCGTCCACTGCTATTTCGAACCTACTCCTCATCACTGGGAACTACATGAAGCCAGGTTGCGGAGCCTATCCGCTGCGCGGCCATAACAACGTGCAGGGGGCGAGTGACGTCGGAGCCATGCCGAATAACTTCCCGGGATATCAGAGTGTGACTGACGACGCGATTCGCAAGCGGTTCGAAGACGCCTGGAAGGTCCAACTGCCGAAGGAGCGGGGTCTCGACAACTACGAAATGGTCAACGCAATGCACGCTGGCAAACTCCACGCTCTCTATCTAGCCGGGGAAGACATGATCTCGGCGGACTCGCATGCGAGTCACGTGGCCGGCGCTTTCGCAAAACTCGATCTTTTGGTGGTCCAGGATATCTTTTTCAGCGAGACTTGCCGCTACGCCGATGTTGTACTTCCGGGCGCGCCGGCTCTTGAAAAAGACGGGACGTTCACAAACACTGAGCGTCGCATTCAACGCTTCCACCAGGCTCTCCCGGAACTCGGCGATAGTAAGGCAGATTGGAAGATCACCCAAGAGCTGGCCCGGAAGATGGGCGCTCAGTGGAAGTACGATCACCCCTCCGAGATCATGGCTGAGCTCGCCTCATTAACTCCGCTCTACGCGGGCGTTAGCTACGACAGGCTGGAAGGCTACAACACCTTGCAATGGCCGGTACATAGTGACGGCAAAGATGAGCCAATTCTGTATCTTGACGGATTTGCCTTTCCAGATAAGAAAGCTCGTCTTTACCCAGTAGAGTTTCATGAACCAACGGATCAGCCGGACGCCCAGTTTGATCTATTTCTCAACACCGGTCGAGAGCTGGAACATTTCCATGAAGGCAATATGACCCTCCGTGTTCCCGGGATCCATGAGGAGAATCCTGAACGATATGTCGAGATATCGTCAGAACTGGCGCAGGAGCGCGGCGTCGAGTCCGGCCGATGGGTGAAGCTAATAAGCCCGCATGGATCGCTCGAGGTCAAAGTGCTGGTCACGGATCGTGTCAGAGGCAAACAAGTCTTTCTTCCGCTTACCTCGCAGGAGGGGCCCGTCAATATTTTGAGTGGCCCGCATGTCGACCCGGTGACAGATACGCCTGCATACAAGGAGACCAAGGTACGCATGAATGTACTACCCGAGCAAGGGTCAAATCCTCTACGTCCGATCAATTTCCGCTTTTCAGGAAAGCCCACTCCTCAGGCCGGCGTGGAAGTCGAGCGGAAATGGAAACGTAGGGATTATCGAATGCCAGGCACAGAAGCGCTGGTACAGATCCAAATCAACAAATAGCGAGGAAGGTAGGATGTTATGGCGACGCCAGTCGAGTTCCGCAAGTTTACACCAAGAAATTCTCGCGACGATTTGATTCGGAGACTGGAGCAGGCTCCCGAGGAACACGCGGAAGCTCTGCTCTCCGCCTACGATCTGTTGCGACGAATGCATGAGAAAGGCTTGATCGATATCGCCAATGGTCTTCTGAGCGCAAGCGAGACGGTTGTTGACCGGGTAGTTGACGTGGTCAGTTCGAAGCAAGCAGTCACCGCGCTCCGCGTAGTGCTGATGATGAGCAATCTCATTAACTCGCTCGACCCGAACCGCCTGCATGCCCTCCTCTCGCCCTCGGAGAGCAAGGCTCCATCGCTCTGGACGATCGCGAAAGAGGCGATGAGCCCAGATGCACGTCGCGCAATGGCTGCCGCAGTAGGGTTACTCAGCGTATTCGGGGCGGCCCTGCGCGAACAGGAGAGCGCCTGATGCCACCTGCGAAACGGCCGGTGAACAACTTGAATTCTGCTTCGAGGAAGCCGCGAAACCTAAACCAATCAAGGAAGGAAGGTAAATGATCGACTTTCTGGCAGCGCGCTCGCAAATGGGGATGACACTCGCCTACCAGATTATCTTCGCGGCTGTCGGCATCGGTTTGCCCTTGATAATGATGATCCCGGAGTACTTGTGGCGAAGACGGGCAATCCGGCATATCTAGTCGTGGCCAAGCGATGGGCTAAAGGAACGGCGATCCTGTTGCCGTCGGAGCCGTATGCTAGACCTGCGAGATCGGTTTGACCACTCCCGGCTGGTCAGTGATCGCATGGCCCGGAATAAACTTGAACAGACCTGTGGCTGGTGACACAAAAACAAAGGAATTTGAAAAGGTCGCGATATGACCGGTGAGTTGCTGGCGCGTATCAATCTCTCTGAGTTGGAACTGAAGTAGGCCGATACTGATTACGTCTCCCGTCACACCTGAGATTTGCACCCTGTCTCCAACGCTGATTCCCAGCTTCCCAACCAGCAAGAAGTACCCGAGAACGGCAAGAATCACGTTTTGGAGTGCAACCGCCATGCCCGCTGTTAGAAGCCCGAGAAATGTCGCGAGGGATCTCAGATCGGAAGCAAAAGCGAATGCGACAACTAGAACAATCGACAGCCAGGTCAGAATTCGCTCGACGATTAGAATCATGCGACGGCGATTTGCGTCGTGCACATAATGAATGCTCGCTCTGCGCAATACCACCGAAACTCCGGTTAGTGCGACCATCACTAGACCCAGAAGGACCAGATGCAGAATCAAATTCTTCCACGCTCGCGTGTACTCGTTGATTAGCGCCTTACGCCAATTGGTCAAGCGCGATCTATAAATCGTAATTAACACTCTCTGCTTGTCCAACGCAGACACCGCTGGAGCTAGGCTTGTGATCCGACTTGTGAGGGCATCAAGGCGCGCCGTCTGTTGCCGCAATAGTCCAAGGTTGTTTGACTGCAGGCCGTCTCCGAGATCATCGTTTTGTACAGCTTGATTAACGAAGTTTCTGAGGGGCGTCCTGAGGCTTTCTGAGGAGTGGGCCAATTTGTCGGTCAGCTGCATTCCTTCATCAAGAGTGCGAAGCTTCGCTTGCAGCGTTGACACCTCTGACGCGAGCCCGAGGATGCCACCGCCCTGTGGTTTGGGATCTGAAATAATTCTCGGCGGCCCAGGAAGACTGGAACTGGACACCTCAGGAACAGTTCGTGCGAGATCCTCGACAAGTGATCCCAAGTCTGCGGTCTGAGGCTTACTCACGCCATTGACCTGGAGGATCTCGGCCAAGTTCCGGAGACTTTTGGCGTGCTCCTGAAGGGCTCCCAGGCGGCTTTGTGCATCCGCTAAAGTAGCCTCCAATTTCCTGCGGTCCGCGCCGCGAGTTTTGAGGAGTCTCGTCTTGATGGATTCTAGTTCTTTGCTTGCCTGCTCGCTTTCAGCATCAGTCTTCACTTCCATCTGAGCAATGTGTTGAGAGTCCGAGGTTACAACGTTGGGAATCGCAGCACCTTGCAGTGAAGATTGGGGCGTCGCTGCGAGCGAAGCGTCCGTTCTGGCAAAGTCGAACGAAAGCTGAACGACCTGTGTGCCAACCGGTTCATTGTCGTTGAAAAACAAGACATCGAATGGCTCGGCCGCAATCTGTCGTTCCACCGAAAAATAGCGATACCACTCGATGGTTTCCGTCAAAAAAGTGATCAGCTGTTGTTTCGAAGGCAAGCTATAGGACTCGGGGATCTGACTATCGGCCGAGAGTACGCCTGGCGACAGCAATCCAACTAGGAATACGTAACAAGCGAAGATCCGTAACTTGATCGAAAGACGTTTCATCTGATGTTTCTTGCGCCCTCACAGTGAAGAGTTCGTCCCCCTCTGACGCCTAACGGTTATCGATTTGTGCGGACATCCGAAAGCGTTTCCGCCGGCGGTTCAGCGCCTGTTTGAAGTAGCTTCAGGTCCAGAACAATTGTCGTCTGGTTGCCCGCGGCCGGAGTGCACACGGAGCCGGTGTAGACCCCCTGACGCTGCCAACCCAGTTTCCCTCCGCGGCTCAGGACTTATGCCTCGGAGTCCTAGAATCCAGTGTCGAAACCATTCTCTGAGCCGCTAACGGGATGGCCACATGTCCAGAGAGCACGACCTCCCTTGCGGCAATATCCTGTCCGTAAATCTGCTTATTGGCGCCATTATCGGGACGGATGGTTGATCCTTCGAGTGCGACTCCTACAAACGCGCCGCGGGCGCGAGAATAGCTCAAGATGTCCGCACGCAGGGTGGCGTCCGTTTCTGCCGAAGCAGTGCGGCCAACAGGGCCTGCCGCAACCGACGCATCTGCCCCAAGCTTGACTTTACTGGTAAGAATTCCACTCGCACCGCGCTCGTTCATTATCAGAAGTACAAAGTCCGTTGCCTCGCCACCTATTTGGAAGCCAAAGCTTCCGCCCTCGAGAGCCATCATGGTGGGCGCCCCCCACGATCCTCTGAAGTCTTCCCCTCTGCGACACGACATTGCGCCTCGCCCATAGCTCCCGCCAACAATAAACGCAGCTTTCAAAACGGATGGAAAAACAACCACACAATCGGCTTTGTCGAGCAAGTCCTGTGGGATGTCGTCGGGAACATCGAGAACCTCCTTCAGCACATTGCCGCTGTTCCTTAAGCGATCTTCGTCTTTTTCCGGGTCAGCTGCAGAAGCTGACGAGGAGAGAATGGGCAAAATTACGAACAACAGGCTCATCAGGTACATACTTGATTTCTTCATAGAGTTTCTCCTTGTTTAGGTTTAGAGCGCTTCATGCTCTGAGCGCTGCTGTTTTGGCCTTCGCGCTAGCACCTGCAAAGAGCTCAGCTACAGCGAACGCGCCGTAAGTGTTATTCCGCCGGGTGCCAGCTCGAAAGAGTCGTAGCGGCTATGGTCTTGGCCAGTTTTGCCGTGCCAGGTCCGAGGTTCCTCTCGTACACGATCCCGTCCAGAGTGACTACGAAGGTCATAACCCCGGAGGACTGGTATTCTTTGGGATACGCGACCAAAGTCAAGCCTCTCTTCTTCTTCCCGCGGTCACGCACCATGGATGCGGGCCTCTTTCCTACAATTCGAAAATAGTACCCGCTGAAAGGATTGGACTCTTTGTCGTCGGCATTTGCTGCCCCGGCAGAGGCCAGGTTTTCGGCGAATTGGGTGATCGGATCTGCGCTAGCTGCCTTTGCGGCGCTCGCATTCGCTGCCATTGCGAATTCCTGACATACTTCAATTGCGGTGGTCTCGTTTTCTCCGACTCTGCGGTACCGTATCTCCCGCTTGCCGCGATCAGAATCGAAATGCCATTCACCATTCTTCGAGACCAATGGGATGGGGAAGGGCCAGTTTTCTGCGCCGATGTAAAGGACCGTGTTTCCGTCTGGTTCTCGGACTAGGCGGTGCATCTCCTGGTATTTTTGGCTGAACTGCTCGCGTTCGAGCTTATCTTGCTCTTCGTCGCTCGAGGAAGAAACTTCTTTGCCTGCTCCGAGGATGGCTTCCAGAGCCGGCTCGTCCCGGTTCTGCACAGCCTGAAAGAGAGCGTGACTAGCTTCGCCAGGAGACGAGAACGTTCTTGGTTGCCCTGGTTGCGCCCCCTGGGCAAAGCTCGATATGGCGAAACCTGTGACAAGCAGGAACAGAAGAAGAAGGACCGTGGAAGCGAACCCAAAGGCAAGTCTCACAAAAGATGTTTCAAGTGCTTCAAGCTTCATATTGTTCGTGCGCATGACTGGTTTCTCCATCTCATCAGTCTCGTTTGTGGTAGTTGAACCGAATTAGCGGCGACCGCCCCCGCCTCCGTGGAACCCTCCGCCACCATGGAAACCTCCACCGAAGCTGGACTGCCCGCGTGAGGAAAAGCCCCGGGTCGCTCCTCCATGATTAAAGCCACTGAACGCACCCGAGTGAGTACCGGACTGGGCATGCGAAGCCGCAGAGCCGTGGAAACCAGGGCTGCCGCCGTGCGATCCGGCTCCGCCATGAAATCCACCGGCGCGATTGAAGTGGCTGCGATTGACGAAAACTCTGCTATGGGAGGAATAGGCGCCGTGATTGAACATGATCCCGTGGTTATGCCAATCGTATCCCCAGTGTCCCCAGCCCCAGCCGAACCCGCCAAAAAAACCAATTCCGAAGCCGAGGCCAAACTCAATTCCCGGAACCCCAAGATAAAGTCCTGGATCGGCATACCAGCCCGGCCAGATGCCGATGGGCGCGCCATAGACGAGCCAAGGATCATATTCAGGTACGTAAACAGTGTCAGGTTCCGCGGGCTCGATCACAATCTCTTGCCCCTGCGTGTTCACCTTTTCCTGCGAGTTGCTCTTTAGGTTGCCCGATTTCTCCGCCCGCTGACGCAGTACCTGTACAGCGTTCATCACGTCCTTCTGTTGATTGACGTAAGCATCGCCCAGCGAGGAAGCCCAGGCGAGATTCTTGTCCGTGTTGGCGAGCACCGAGGGAAACTCGGCCAAGGCCTTCACGCTGGGATCCCAAGGCTGCTTATCGACTTCTTCCCCGAGTTTCTCGCCCGTGAGATGCTTATGTTTCTCCATCCATCGGTCCGCTTCTACAACCTGGTCGGGATAAGTAGCCGACGCAAGGATCTGCGCCACCAGCGCGTCCGGATACAATGCGATCGGCGCGACGAGTTGCTGGAGCTGTTCTGGTGACTGTTTAGCGGTTTGAACTGAAGTTTGCGCCGCTGACTCGTCCGACTCGGCGAGCCCTCCCGGCGCAGTAACTAATACAAGACAACATGAAAGAAAAAGCGACAAACTCTGTTTTAGGAACTTCACAATCGATTCTCCTTCTACAGGACCGCATGAGCGAACACCAGTTGCGTAACGGACGCCGCCTCAAACTGTCCGGTGTTATCCAGCATGGGCAGTGGCACTTCGAGGCGCGAGCGCCTAAGCCGTAAGCGGACAGGCGGGATGATCGCATTCACACACGATTTCCACTTCCTCACTTCCCGCGTCCCGACAGACATCTCCGAAGTGCTTCTCGCCGGGGGGAACATCGCAAAGACGTGGGATGTGCGCACATTTCGTTGTCTTCTGATTGACCACCTGAAGTCTGCTCTCAAGATCACTTGCGAACTCTGATCACTGAATTGGGACGCACCTCCCTTATTGCATGCGGGTCTCCAAATCCGCGAGTGCTCAGGACAGCCTGTGTTCGCAGTCTGGATGAGTTGTGCAGGAGTCAGAGCTTGTCGGAGTGTCCAATCAATCGGACCTCTGTCGGCATGTTGGACGTTTTTGGTCGCGGTGCTCTGATCGAGCCTTAACTGGACCAATATGAAATTCCGAGCCCGCTAGACCTTTGGGGTTTTTGAGCACGGAGAGACTTTGGAAGCGCAAGTGCTCTTGCAGGCAAGTAAAGGAGATTCACATATGAAGTCCGTACGTTTCGCGGCAGTTTACGTTGCGTTTTCCTTAGTTGCGCTTTCAACAGTTCTTGCGCAGAACGTCCGAACCGATTTTGATCACCAGGCGAATTTCTCTCAATACAAAACCTACTCATGGCAGGAAATCAAGCCTGCAAATTCTCTTTGGGACGCCCGGATTAAGAGGGCGGTAGATGCCCAACTAGCAGCCAAGGGCTGGACACAAGTGGACAATGGCGGCGATGTGGCCATCGTAGCAATTAAGACGACCCAGACTCAGAGATCACTCCAGACGTTTTATGACGGCATGGGTGGGGGCTGGGGCTGGCGCAGGTTCGGGGGAGGAGGTTTCGGCGAATCTGAAACGACCGAACAGGACTACAAAGAAGGAACTCTCGTTGTTGACTTGTACGATGCGAAAACTAAGCAGTTGATTTGGCGCAGCAGCGCCGAAGACACCTTGTCCAGCAAGGCCGAGAAAAATGAAAAGAATCTGGATAAAGGTGTCGCGAAGATGTTCAAGAAGTTCCCTCCAGACTCAGCAAAGGGTTAACACGAGCGAGGAGTTTTCAGAAAATTAAAAAAGGAGAAACTATGAAATTGCAGGAGACTAGAAGATACCAATTGTTATCGCTGTTCATCGCCTTGGTTATCACCCTGACGCTGAATCCCATCAAGGCACAGGCGCAGATCATTGGAAGCCTGGAAGCCGACATCCCATTTCAGTTCCATGTGGGAAGCACCAGACTTCCAGCGGGTAAGTACACGATCCGCGTAGTGGACAACTCGGACCTGACCCTCATGGAAATCAGTAGCGCCGACGGCTCTGTTTCTGCTCTCTTCGAGGTTCGCGACGCACAGGCCAAATCCACACCAGGTAAAAGCGAGCTGATTTTCAATAAATACGGGCAGCGCTATTTCCTTGCGCGATTGTTCGACGAATCCAACCCAAACGGCAGCGCTGTGGTCAAATCCGGCTACGAAAAAAGGATCGCTGAAGCGGCCGCAGAAGCACAAGAACATGTGCCAGCACAACATCGGACGAGCTAGCCGGTTGAAACAGGCTGACCTGAGCATTAAATGCGGGCCGCGGCGTAAACGAAATTCAAGAGGTGCCGTGCCAAGTTCTAGCATCCGTGTGGCAGCGCGAAGGCGGGCGTGACTCTGAGTTTCGAATTGCTTCCTCTGGCGCCCGCCTTGCGGCGTCAGAGGTTTTCTGCGACGGATTCAACGTTATGCCCTACGCATGCGAGATCTAATGACAGCACGACGAGCCCACTTTTTCCTGGCGGTGGGATTTTAAGCCAGTGGATATTGCGCGATTGTAGTTTCCGAAGCAGCGCGTTATCAGGTCTGGGCACGCGAACATTTAGCTGGGGAAGGCGCTTCGAACTACTTAGGGCGTTAACAAAGACTGAAGCCGCTGACGCTATCTCACCACAAGTTCCCCCTGTTGTTGTCGGGTCGTGAGTCGGCGCAAACGAGCAATGTCTCGACAGTGTGTCCAACGCACTGACATCGTCGGACCCAGAGGAATCGCCAATTTCAGAAAAGTGTCGACACGTTTGTCATTTCGGATCCTCTCGTGTTTGGCATGGGCCTTGCATTCAGAAAGGTCGGACAGCTTTAAGCGTCTGATCATTTCGGTCATCGACCGACCGATCCAGCGTCGAAAAACGAAAGGTTATAAAAAAGGTTATAAAGATGACCGATCATTCAAAAGAAAGACCCATGAGTGAGCACCCCTCGCGGAGAAGCTTCCTCGGCATGAGTTCGGTGGCTCTGGCGACCGCTGCTTTTGCAGGCCTGACTGCCAATGCTCAAGAGAGGGCGAGCACGCAGAAAGCGGAGCACGACCATTCATCGAGTGACCCCGGGCCGGAGAACAAGCCTCTTCTGGACCTGAACCCGAATTCCAACACTCCGCCGCCGACCGACCACGGTGACCTGGTGCCTATCTGGTACTCCTTCGATCTGGTGAAAAAGCGTGTCGAAGAGGGTGGCTGGACTCACGAGGTGACCCAGCGCGTACTTCCTTCTTCCAAGGATATTGCCGGCGTCCAAATGCGTCTTACGGCAGGCAGCTATCGCGAAATGCACTGGCACACTGCTGATGAATGGGCTTATGTACTCTATGGCAATGCACGTGTCACAGTGATGCAGCCCGATGGCAACATGTTCATCGGTGACGTGGGTGAAGGCGATCTTTGGATCTTTCCCGCCGGCCACCCGCATTCCATTCAAGGACTTGGTCCCGACGGAACCGAGTTTCTTCTGGTCTTCAATCAGGGGGACTTTTCTGAGGATGGAACCATGCTAGTCTCGGAGTGGGTGGCGCACACGCCTCCCGAGGTATTGGCCAAGAATACAGGCCTGGATAAGAGTGTCTTCGCTCAAACGCCCGGAGCGCCACTCTACATCTTCCCCGGTAACCTGCCTAACTCTCTCGAACAAGACAAGGCGGAGATCGGCGGCGAATCAGTAGCAGCGAAGCATCAGTACACTTTCCGCCTCCGGTCGATGACGCCGACGAAAGCCAGCGAAGCAGGTGAAGCTCGCATCGTCGATTCCCGCAACTTTCCGGTTTCCAAGCATATTGCCGCTGGCTTGCTCATCATCAAGCCTGGACACATGCGTGAGATGCACTGGCACCCGAACGCTTCCGAGTGGCAGTACTGGATCTCCGGCAGGGGTCGCATGACCGTATTCTTTCCGGTCGATAATGCCCGCACCATGGACTTCCACACCAACGATGTCGGGTATGTTCCCAACAACGCACCTCACTACATCGAAAACACGGGTGATACTGACCTAGTAATCCTGGAGCTTTTCGCAGCTGACGAGTTCCAGGACGTTTCCTTGAACGAGTGGCTCAGGCGCGTACCCAGCGAAATGCTGAAGGCACACTTGAATATCGATAAGCAAACGGCCGCGAAGATCCCGGCGGAGAAGCTGTTTCTCGTTTAGCACGGCTCATCGCAAAAAGAGCTCTTCGAGTGCTCCGCGAACTTGCTTGGTGTTCATTTATGGAACTGAAAATATCAGGCTGCGTGCATGGATCGTGCACGCAGCTCTTCTAACACCGAGGAGGTGTTCTATGTTTGAAGGAATCTTTCAGCCCACACATCTGTTGTTGATCTTTGGAATTGCTCTACTTGTATTCGGCCCCAAAAAGCTTCCCGAGCTCGGGAAAGGCATCGGTGCAGGTATTCGTGCGCTGAAGGAGGGGATCAAAGATCCGCTTATCGAGCCAGGAAAGAGCGGGAGTGCGGAACCAGTCGCCTCGAATGACAGCAACAGTAATTGACTTTGTATCTCTCTGTGTATACTTCAGCCCGTTAAGGTAGCTTCACATTTCAGCGGCATGAGTTTGGCTAGTAATTGGGAATCGCCTCGAGAAACTCGGATCAGATGTCCTGCCGGCTGATGCACTGTCTGCATATCGACGGTCTTCGGAGTTCAACGGGCCTCCTTCCCGAGCGTCCGCACACAACAATGCCGTCGAAAGACTGACCCTGTCGTGGACCTATGTCATGTCCTCTGAATTAGCGCGACGCTTCGGCAACTACTTGCATGCCGACTCCCAAAGGGTATTCACCACCAGCCAGCACACAGTCATTTGCTACTGATGTGAAACATCTCAATCATCAGCTTCGGCATATCGACGGCAGTCGTAGTGTGGCCCAGGATGCGCGGGTATCTGAACACGGGCTGAGGAACCACATGCCCACCGCCCTCAATATTGTAAAGGGCAACGACCGGAGAAGGAGCGCCAGGCCACAGGAATCCATCCGCTGAGGTGGGGTCTCCGCTCCTCTGCGGGTCGAGGTGAATCTGTTGAGGAGCAGAAGTCACACCGAGTCGCTTCGCAAACGTCTGCGCGGTATCGAACGCTGACAGCACCCTACCTCGGTAGCGGAACCACAAGAGTGTGACTTTTCCCCCGTTAATCGGATGGATGGGGTCTTTCCCTCCTTGGACGACTAGCAGGGGCACGGCTCCCTGCTCCGGGCATGAGGAATCTTCTGGAGCCTGCAAGCTGGCGCCCGCTATGGCGATTCCGGC
>DATNMU010000030.1:0-2475 GCA_035602195.1 Candidatus Acidiferrum sp. | reverse complement strand
ACACAACCAGTTAAGACTCAAAATCCATTCAAAGGAGAATTGAGTCATGGGATTGTCGAGAAGGATGTTCACCAAGGAGTTCAAGCTGGCGGCGGTGCAGCGGTTGGAACAAGGGGTATCGCTGGGCGAGGTGGCTCGCGCTTTGGAAGTGAACCCGAGCGTGCTGCACCGCTGGCGGCGTGAAATCCGCCAGGGGCCAGGCAACGCGTTTCCTGGCAACGGGAAGCAGCGCTGGTCGGAAGGCCGGATCGCCGACCTGGAGCGCAAGATTGGTCAGCAAGCTTTGGAGATCGATTTTTTGAAGGGCTGCTTGCAGCGCATCGAGGAACAGCGGATGCTGCAGGCAGTGACTGGAAATCCGCGGTCTACCGGAAGGTCCAAGAAGAAGTGAAGGCCGATCGCGGACTGACGATTGAGCGCATGGTGGAACTGGGCCGGGTTTCCCGGTCCGGCTTCTACCGTTTCGACGACGCCGAACCCGGTCCGGACCGGGACATGGAGCTACGCGACGCGATTCAGAAGATCGCCGTGGAATGGCCCAGCTATGGTCGTCCCCGGATCACCAAGGAACTACGCCGGCGCGGCTGGGTGGTGAATCCCAAACGGGTTCGCCGTCTCATGCGCGAGGACAACTTGCTGTGCGTGCGGAAACGGAAGTTCGTGGTCACCACCGACTCCAACCACGGGCGCAAAATTTACCCCAACCTGGCGCGGAAAATGATCCTGACTGGCACCGATCAGTTGTGGGTGGCTGACATCACTTACATCCGTCTGCGTGACGAGTTTGTGTTCCTGGCCGTCATCCTGGACGCTTACTCGCGCCGCGTCATCGGCTGGGCGCTGGACCGAACTTTGGAAGATGAACTGACGCTTGGCGCCCTACGCATGGCTCTGGCCCGGCGCATCGTCGAGCCGGGGCTGGTCCATCATTCTGACCGGGGCACGCAGTACGCCAGCACCGAATACACCAACCTGCTGAAGGATCACGGCATCACGATTAGCATGTCTCGCAAGGGCAACCCTTGGGACAACGCCGCCTGCGAATCGTTCATGAAAACGTTGAAGTACGAAGAGGTTTACCGCAACGAATATCGCGACTTGGCCGAGGTGCGCGCTTCGATCCGTGAGTTCCTGGAGAAGATCTACAACCAGAAACGGCTGCACTCAGCTCTGGGCTACTTGCCACCGGTGGAGTTCGAAGCCAACCTCGCGACCCAGAAAAACAGGGAGGCCGCTGCGCGGCAGCCTTCTGTATGAGTTTTCTCAGGCATGCGCGATCTATCGGTCCGATGTTGGTCTCAACTTCGCGCCAAGCTGAACCGGGGTGCCGCCTCCCGTTGGTCGGCACCGGGAATCGGCACAAGGGCGCGACCGAGATCGCGCCCCTGCTCATCGTCCGCGATGAGTCGCACCGGCTATCCCTGGGCGGGTTGCTCTCCAGCAGAGCCCGCCTCCGTTTCGCCGGATGCGTTCAGTTTGCTATGAAAGAGTATGGCCGGTCGAGGAATTTTCAGCGAACGGCGAATAGTGTCTTAACTGTTTGTGTCAGCCGAGGGGACAAGCGCATTTGTGAGATCGGATTCCAGCAGCGCGCTCTTCCGTGAGGGAGCATGGATATCCGCTGTGACTCAGGTGCCACGCTTTCTTGCAGTAGCACCAGGTGCCGATTTCGGAAGCGGCAATGAAGTGACCGTCGCGCGGCATGGCCGGTTCGTTACTGAGCCTCCACTGCCAGCGAATAATCCACTGCTTCACCGACCTTTGCGCGGAGATCCCTCAGCCAGGCCTTCGGGCTTCGTCCGTGCATGACCCGACCTAAAAAGCCAAGGCGCTCGGCCACATTGGCCCGATTCTTCCGAAGATCGTCCTTCAGAGTTCGAGCATAGTCGCGGACCCATTGATCGAGATTCCCCGGGCGCGAGAATACGTAGGTCGCATGACCCTGCTGGGGAACCTCGACTACAATCGCGCGTTCGAGCTCGAAGATGTACTCATCCCGGAACAGGAACATTTTGCGGGTGCGCTTGCGGAGCTGGCCATAGTAGAACCAATCATAGTCAGGCTTCCAGGAGATCTGCGCGATGTCGAAGTCAGGGGGAATGCGCAACTCGTCGCAAACACGGTCCAATTCCTGGCGCTCGAGCGGCTCTTGCTCCAGCCGGAGGCGGATCCGCTGGATGGCGTCGAAGAACTGGCCGAAGCGGTGGTGCAACTTGCGGGCATTCGCCAGGACTTCTTGCGTATCACGGGGGAGCGTGATTTTGAGGCGACTGGGCAGGGCCGTCTCCCAATCGACCAGATGCCACTCGCCGTCGCGAAGCCGGTATTTCCCGCTCTTGACGAATGTCGCCTCCACTCCCACTTTTGTGCTGACCAGGTGCCGCCACTGGTTCCACGTCGGGTCGAACGCGAGAGGAAGCGAAATCGGATCCAGGATCACCTCTGCTTTGCGCCGGCCGTCGCGATAGACCGCAT
>DATNMU010000029.1:0-5910 GCA_035602195.1 Candidatus Acidiferrum sp. | reverse complement strand
CGACCAGAAAGTGGGCGCCATCTTTATCTTCAACACGGAAACCCGTGACGTCGAGCTGATCAAGAACAAGACTCACGGCCACTTCGTGCGCATCATTGGCCTAGCCATGGACGATAACGATCGCCTGTTTGTCTCCGACCCAGCGCTGAACCATGTGCTGGTTTTCAATGCGCAGCACAAGACGGAAGAAGTGATCACTGACGGCCTGGTGAGTCCTGGTGGGCTGGCGCTCGATATTGAGAATCGTCTGCTCTACGTTGCCGATGTTGGACTGGATCAGGTTCTGGTTTACGACGCTGACTCCTTCAAGCTGAAGCGGAAGATCGGTACCCCGGATACGAAACATGCCTCCGCCGCGCCCGGAGATTTCGCCCGGCCTTCAGGCATGGCGGTAGACCGGGACGGCAATCTTTATGTCGCCGATACGCTAAACAACCGCATCGAGATTTTCGACGGCGACGGCAAATTCATCCGCACTTTCGGCAAAGCTGGCGACGGGCCAGGCTATTTCGCGCGTCCGAAAGGCATTGCTATCGACAGCGACAACCACATTTGGGTGATCGACGGTATGCAGGACCGGGTGCAGGTTTTCGATCAGGAGTCGCAACTACTGATCAGCTTCGGCGGACATGGGCTTCTTCCTGGAATGTTTCAAGGCATCACGGGCATCACCATCGATAAGAACAATCGCGTGTTTACCTCGGAGATTTTTCCCGGACGCGTGCAGCAGTTCCGCTACGTGACCGATACGGAGGCGGAGCAGGCGCGCGAGGAGAAGGAAGCGGCGCGGGAGAAGAAGGCGGGTGGAGCGTTCAGCAAGGATCCGGGTTCGCCGTCCGCTGCCCAGGCTGTTCCGCCGAGCAAGTAGTTTTGCAGTTGGTTTGAAAGGGCGCGGCTTTAGCCGCGCCGCACTCTCCCGCAAGAAATTCAGCAGCGGCTTTCAGCCGCCCTTGGTTGAGGTGTTCGTGCTTGTTTGCGGCGCGTCTGAAGCCGCGCCCTTTCAAAGCCGCTACGCGATGAATTTTTCCGCCTAACCCCGGGCGGTATGTTGCACTTCACAATGCTTCTCTTTCAAATACAGATACTTACCTTCCTGCTAAAGTGCGGGATTTCACCAACAGGTCCTGTCCCGATGGCTCTTTTCCCTCACTTTAGACTGCTATTTCGAAGCCGCCGGGGCGGGTCACTGCACATTAAACCCCTCACATTACTGGAGTTACAGCCAGCAGGCCGTTGCGGGAAGGTTTGTCAACCTTCGGTTAAGCAAATGCTTATTCAAAGGCGGGGGCAGCTGCGAGAAAGTCGCAGACCGGGCCTAAAGCCTCCAGAGTTTGTAAGGAGCTGCACAAATACAGGAGGTTTTACTAATCATGAAGAAAGTCATCGTATTAATGCTATTCGTCTTAGCCGTATCGGGACTGATGATCGCGCAGAACGCGTCGTCAACGGTCGACGTACTCGGCGCGCATAACAATCAAGGCCGCGGCTGCGCGGGTTGCCATGCTCCGCATAGCGGATCGTTCGGTTCTGGCAACAACAAAGGCGCCGGAAAGGCCGATGCAGGCAGCTATGCATTGTGGGGCCAGGATGCCAGCCCACTGTATGGCGCGACCATCGCATTCGGCGACAGCGGGAAATACACAGAAGTTCTGCCCACCAGCATCACGGCTGGCACCACTGAAGTCGGCGGCATCTTGCTCTGCCTCAGCTGCCATGATGGCAACGTCACGTCTTCCAACATGATGACCGGCAAGTCGTACGAGCAATCGATTGGCCTGTTGACCAACACCGCTTACGGCAATGCTCCGATACCAACCCTGCTCGGCAACGACGGCACCACGGCTGGCAATTACACCAACGATCACCCGGTGGGTGTGAATGCCAACATCAGCACCACGCAGCCTGGATTGGTTTGGAGCGGAACAGCATTCAGCGTTACCGCTGGCAGCCAATTTGCCCAGTTCGTAGCCAACTATGGCTGGCCGGCGCTGGCGCCTGGAAAGTATTCCAACCCATTCGGCGTCAACGCCGCTGGTAAACCTTTTGTGGCTTGCACCACTTGCCACAACCAGCACGTGATGACGATTTACACGTCGAGCGTGGCAAGCCCGATCGCGGGAGATGGTGGCGGCAAGTACTACAACACCTTCTTCTTCGTGAACGGCCCCTACAATCCGAACCTTCAGACCTACGCCAGCAACAAGGCGCCCTCGACGACACAGTTCTGCCGTCAGTGCCACTTTGGCGAAGCGAACGAAGCCAACAACACCAACACGATTACGACTCAGTTCCAGTAAGAATGTTTGAATACCGGGGGAGAGAAATTTCTCTCCCCCTTTTTTCTGACAGTGAGCGAGGAATTATGAAATACAAACTTTCAGTCTGCATCCTGGTGGTGACGGCGCTGGCCGCCGCAGCGCAAGTGCCCTCCCACGCCCCCAGCGGAATGGGAATGTCGCCAGCCGCCGCGCAGGTTGCGCCGCCGCAGATCAGCGACAAGCTGGTGGCGCGGGTGAATGGCGCGGTGCTGACCGACCGCGACCTTGTCCGCGAGATGTTCACGATCTTTCCCTACGCCAAACAGCACAACGGATTCCCCAAGGCGCAGGAAGCCAGCATTCGCCAGGGTGCGCTGGAAATGATCATCTTTGAAGAATTGGTTTACCAGGACGCCAGACGGCGAAAGCTGGTAGTTTCCGCAGCGAAGGTGAATACTGCCGAGGCCGAGTTTCAAAAGCAGTTCCATAGTCCTGACGAGTACAACCAATACATGCAGATGGAGATGCGCGGCTCGCGGCAAGTATTGCGCAAGCAGATCGAGCGCTCCCTGCTGATTGAAGAAGTGCTGAAGGCGGAAGTGGAAGATAAATCGGCCGTGACGCTGACCGAGGTTCGAGCCTATTACGATAAGACCCCGGCGCGCTTTCAGCGGGCGGAGTCGTTCAACATCCAAAGTATTTCATTTTTGCCGCCGCAAAAAGCCACGCCAGACGCGATTGCCGCAAACCGCAAACGCGCTGAAGATGCGCTGGCTCGAGCCAAGACTACGAAAACCTACCAGGATTTTGGCCTGCTGGCGGAAAAATTTTCGGAAGACGACTTCCGCGTAAATATGGGTGACCACAAAGCGGTGGGCCGCGATCAGCTGCCGCCGCAGATTGTGAAAGCCGCGCTGGCGATGCAGGCGGGGCAAGTGAGCGGCCTGATCCAGATCGACAACGCTTTCACCATCTTCCGGCTTAACGCGCACAATCCACCGGCCAAGCAACCCTTTGCCCAGGTGAAGGCCGATCTGCGAATCGAATTGCAGAAGAACAAGTACGAGAAGCTGCGTTCGAGTTTCGCGAAGCAGTTGAGAGCGAAGGCGAAGATCGAGATCGTTTAGACAATAAGTGCTTTTCACCACAGAGGCACAGAGACACAGAGAAAAATCTTCTAATCATTCTTTTTTCATGCGGTGTTCTCTGTGTCTCGGCAACTTTGTGGTGAGTCCTCTTTTTGCCCGTTGTGGAATTCAACTCGCCGAACGGGCGATATCGCGCAGGCGCCAGAACGGAAATCTTCCTGATGCATCCCGCAACACTATAACCCCTTCATTGTCAGCGCCCAGCGATTTATTAGGACCTCCTGAGAATGGCACAAATAGTGCCTTCAGTAATGCTATCTGGCCGGAGAACAAGAGGGGTTCCGAGGGTGAAAAGAGCGGGCACAGTGACGCGGATTGCAACAGGCATCGCCGGATTGCTGATGCTGCTAGCAACACCGCTCGCCTCCGCTCAGCTGCAAATTGGGGACGACTTCAAGATGAAAGTGGGAGGCCTGTTCACTGCGGGGTACCAGGGAATCTACGGAGAGGGTGGCCAGATCGAATCAAGTCACGGGTTGGATTTTGGCCTCAACGGCAACATCAACGGCTCTTACTACAATCCCAACTTCCTTTCGTTCAATATTGTCCCTTATGTGAATCAGTCGCAGGCCAACTCCAACTTTCAATCGATAACGGGAGCGAGCGGCGTCAGCGCGACCGCAAATCTATTTAGCGGCAGCCACTTTCCGGGGTCGATCAACTATCGTGACGACAACAATAGCACCGGCAATTTCGGACTGACTGGCCAGCCGAATTTCACGACTCACGGGCGCGGACAAGGTTTCGGCATCGCATGGAGCGCTTTGCTTCCCGACATGCCTACCCTCTCCGTCGCCTACTCCCAGGGCAGCGGATCGGGCACGGTATATGGGACGAATCAGGAGACCGGCAGCGATACGAAGCTGCTCAATGTGAGGTCTTCCTACTCAATCGAGGGTTTTCACCTGAATGGTTTCTTCGATCACAACACGCTGGATGCAAAGTATCCAGCATTTCTGGCAGGCGAGCAGGAATCAGTATCGAACACCACCGGTCACGATTTTGGTTTTGGCGCGAACCGCAACCTGCCGGTGAATGGATCCTTTTACGCCAATTACAACCGCTCGACCGCATCCACCGATTTTCTGGGAGCGGAAGACACCAACACCAGCTACACCACCAGCACCGAGACCTCCGGAGTCAATTTTCGCCCCACGCAAAAGCTTACCGTCTTTTCGAACGAAAGCTATACCGACAATCTTTCGGGATATTTGAACCAGACGCTTATCAACAGCGGAACGGTGCAGACCCCGATTTCTCTTGGAACAGGCTCGCGTTCTTTACAACTGGGCGGAGGCGCTTCGTATCAGTTTACGAATTTTCTTTCCTCGCAAGCGCAGGCTACGTATTACGACCAATTTTATTTCGGCAAGAGCTATAGCGGAACTTTTATCACCGGCACGGTGAATTACAACAAAAGAATCCTCGACATGTTCACGTTTTCCGCTGGGGTGGTGGAGGAGTCGAACGGACAGGGCAGCAACTCGGTAGGTTTCGTGGGCAATGCGAATTACTTTCACAAGATCAAAGGCTGGGAGACTTCGGGATCATTCAGCTACGCGCAGAACGTGCAGTCGGTGCTGGTGACGTATACGACGTCTTATTACAACTACACCGCGCGGGTACATCGGCGGTTCGGGCCCGGCTTGTCGTGGATGGCGACTTATAACGGAAGCCGCAGCGGCCTGACGGACCAGCAAGGCACGGACAATCACAGCGACGGATTCTCTTCATCCATCAGTTCACGGCGCTTCACCGTCACTGGGAACTACACGAAGGCGACCGGACAGTCGATTCTAACCAGCGCGGGATTGGTATCACTTCCGCCAACGCCGGGTGTGCTGGCAAGCAATCTGATTCTGTTCAACGGAGACAGTTATGGCGGCGGCCTTTCCGCGACGCCGCTTCGACACCTAACGGTTTCCGCGAGTTTCAGTCGCGCGATTAGCGATACGCTCAGCAATGTGACCAGCTCCCGGAATAATACGGAACTCTTCAACGCTCAACTGCAGTACCATTTCAGAAGAATTGGAGTGTTGGCCGGGTTTACCAGGTTCACTCAGGGTATTAGCGCCAGCGGCGTTCCGCCGGGAACCGCCAACTCATATTTCATTGGGGTATCGAGATGGTTCGACTTCTTCTAAGCGGCTGCGGGGGGCGCATGCGCTGGATTGGAGCGGTTGCCGCGCTCGTCGTTTTATTGGCAACGCCAGTCTTGGCCGCCGGTAAGCCGAAGACGCCTCGCCAGTCGATGCCACCAGAGTTGTTGCTCGATGGCGGCCGCAAGCTGACTTTCGAGCGAAGCTTCAGCCTGGAGCGCGAAGTCAAGCCGAAGCGCAGCTTTTGGACTCGCGTGGTTGACGTGATTGCGGGCGAGCCTGATTTTCATTTCCTGGTAAATCCCTACAGCATTACGACTGATTCGCGCGGACGCGTGATCGTGACTGATCCTGGTGCGGACGGGATCCACATTTTCGATTTCACCGAAAAGAAATATAAGTTTT
>DATNMU010000028.1:0-14291 GCA_035602195.1 Candidatus Acidiferrum sp. | reverse complement strand
CCGGTATCGAAGTTGCCAGCACGGAAATCCGGATCGGCAAGAATCTTCCGGTGCAGCGGTATCGTCGTGTATACGCCCTCGATGATGAACATCTCCAAAGCCCGAGTCATTCGCGAAATGGCCTCGCCCCGGTCCTTGCCGTGAACAATCAATTTGGCGATCAGCGAATCATAATAAGGTGGAATCACACCTTCGGTGTAGGCGGCCGTATCTACGCGCACGCCAGTACCTCCGGGCGGGTGAAAGGCTGTAATTTTTCCCGCCGATGGCGTGAACTTCTCCGGATGCTCGGCATTGATACGGCACTCAATGGCGTGTCCGCGATGAACGATCGGACCCTGCAGAACTTCCGACATTTTAGCGCCCGCCGCGATCATGATCTGTCCCTTTACCAGGTCCACATCCGTCACCATTTCTGTTACCGGATGCTCGACCTGAATACGCGTATTCATCTCGATGAAGTGCAGCTGGCGGTTCTGGTCCATCAGGAACTCGATGGTGCCGGCATTGGTGTATCCGATCTGGGCCAGCGACTTGCACAACACTCCACCGATCTGATCACGCAATTCCGGTGTCACCTGGGTCGAGGGCGACTCTTCCAGCAATTTCTGGTGACGCCGCTGAATGGAGCACTCGCGTTCGCCCAGACTCACCACATTGCCGTGTTCATCCGCCAAAACCTGAAACTCGATATGCCGCGGATGTTCGACATACTTTTCCATGTAGAGATCGCCGTTGCCAAAGGCGCCCGCGGCCTCCGCCTGCGCCGTCTTGAATAGTCCGGGCAATTCTTCTTCGTTGCGGACAATGCGCATACCGCGGCCGCCGCCACCCGCGGAAGCCTTCATAATTACCGGAAAACCCACCTGCCGCGCCCACTCGATAGCTTCGCCTTCCGAGGCGATAATTCCATCCGAGCCGGGCAGGATGGGCACGCCCGCCCGTTTCATGGCGGCACGCGCTTTTTCTTTTTCTCCCATCAGCCGCATTACGTCAGGCAGTGGACCGATGAACTTGATCCCGCTGGTCTCGCATACCTCGGCGAAGTTGGCGTTTTCCGCCAGCAATCCATAACCGGGATGCACCGCGTCCACGTTGGCGATTTCCGCTGCGCTGATTACCGCTGGAATATTCAAGTAGCTCAGGGCCAGTTGCGGCGGCCCGATGCAGATGGCTTCGTCTGCAAAGCGAACCGGCAACGAATGCCGATCAGCCTCGCTGTAGATTGCTACGGTGCGGATGCCCAGCTCCTTGCAGGCACAAATGACGCGCAAGGCAATTTCTCCGCGATTCGCAATGAGAATTTTCTTAAACATGAATCAGCTTTCAGCCCTTAGCCGTCAGCTTTCAGCTCCTGAATGTTCAACTGGAATAGTCGGGTTGAAAACTGGATTGACTTGAAAGAAGCCGAATGAACACCGGGGCCCGCTCCATCTCCACGCAAACCTCGGCTTCACTTCTTTGGCCTTATGGCGAACAGCTCCTGGCCGTATTCGATCGGCTGGCCGTTCGTGCCCATCTTTTTCACGATCTCGCCGGCCACGTCCGATTCAATCTCGTTCAGTAGCTTCATGGCCTCAACAATGCACAACACCTGGCCCACCTCAACCATGTCTCCTAGCTTGACGAATGGCGGAGCTCCCGGAGAAGGCGCCTCGTACAGCGTACCAACGATGGGAGACTTCACTATGTGCAGGTTTTCCGGCGCAGGGGCAACTGGCGCTGGCGGCGCCGCGGCAGCAGGTGTCACCGCAGGCGACGCCGACTGGGGCACAGTTACTGCCACGTATGGCATCTCAGGGTGCGTTTGCACAACCGTGCGCTCCCCGGCCCGCTTGATCTTCACCTTGACATCGCCGCGCTCCAATTCGAACTCGGCAATATCCTTTTCGATTAAGAACTCTATGAGTTCCTTCAGCTCTTTATGATTCATTCGCGTATGGTGGGACTGCGAGTCAGGTCTTAGTATCAGGTGTTAGGTGTCAGGCCCTTTAATTCTAGGTGTTATCCGACCGCATGCGCTTCGTACTATCGGTGGCCTTAGGCCCAGGACCTAACACCTAAGATCCACGAACTACACCGCTAGAAAATCCTTACGGGTTGGAGTCAAAACTTCACAGCCGCCCTCATTGACGGCGACCATATCTTCGATCCTGATGCCCCATTTCCCGGGGAAGTATACTCCGGGCTCAATGGTAATGACCATGCCGGGCGTGAGCACTTCCGTTTGAGCTGCCGCAACCCTGGGCGCCTCGTGGATCTCAAGGCCTACGCCGTGGCCAGTGGAATGGGTAAAATAACGCGCCAATCCAGCCTTGCGCAATACCTTGCGGGCCGCCGCGTCGACGTCTCCAACGGTAGCGCCCGGACGGACGGCGGCGATCGCCGCTTCCTGCGCTTCCCGGACCGCATCGTATGCAGAGCGGGCTTCTTTGTCGCCCTTGCCCACCCATACAGTGCGGGTCTGATCCGAACAATAACCAGCGAGTATAACACCGAAGTCGCAGACCACGAATCCATCGGGCGCGATGACTTGGTCGGTCGCCCGGCCATGAGGCAATGCGGATCTGGCCCCGGAGGCGATGATCGTAGGGAACGACATTTCCTCCGCCCCCGCCCGGCGGGCGGCATACTCCATCTCCGCCGCCACTTCGGATTCCTTGATCCCTGGTTTCAATACTTCCAGGACGCGGTCGAACAACGTGGCTCCCAACTGTACTGCCGAGCGGATCAGCGCCAGTTCGTCGTCGTCCTTTGCCATGCGCGCCTTCTCAACGAGAAAGATGGAATCCCGAAGACGAAATCCGGTCGGCAGCGCCTCCGCCAGCTTCTTTTTTTCTGCCACGGTCAGATGCTCGGATTCAATAGCGATTGTCCATCCTTTACGTCGCTTTTTGCGTCGGCCAAGCGACTCGGCCAGCGCGCTCAAAACCGCCTTGGGCGCGATAACCACTTTCGCGCCCTTCACTTCTTCGCGACTTTGCGTATCGTAGCGAACGTCTGTGAAGAAGAAACTCCGTGTTTCATCGACCAGAAGGAGACCTGCGCTACCGGTGAAACCGCAGAGATAGCGGATGTTGGGGAGATGGCTGATCAGCAGCGCATCGACGCGGTTAGCAGGGAGCTGGTTCCGAAGCTGTTGCTGACGTGCCAGAAAGTCCATTCCTCACGAGTTTAACAGGCCGAGAGAAAGGGACAACGGTGCAAGCAAACTCTCTACGACTCCAAAAGCAAAACCGCCGGCCCTGACAGGTTCTTCAGGCGCCGGCGGATTTAAATCTTCAACTACGCTGCTCTCTCTGACGTTATGTCTGAATGATTCGCGGCGTGATGAAGAAGATCAGTTCCTGGTTCGACGTGTTCACCTGAGTGTGCTTGAACAAGTTGCCCAGGATTGGAAGGTTGCCGAGTACGGGCACCTGGTTGATGTTGATCGAGTTCTGGGTTTGGATGACGCCGCCGATCACCACCGTGCCACCGTCGGTGACCAAGACTTGCGTGGTCGCCTGCTGCGTAATCAGTTCCGGGTTGCCCTGAATTTCCTGGCCGAAGTTTGGCGTCGTGTTTTCCACGTCCACGTTCAGGAAGATGGTGTTCTCCGAAGTGATCTGCGGAGTAACCGTCAACCGCAGGAAGGCATCTATGTAGGTCACGGTTGGAGGACCGCCCAACTGCGCCTGGGTCACGATGGGAACGCGCACGCCCTGTCTCACCAGGGCTTGAATATTATTCTGCGTTACCACCCGCGGCCGGGATAGAACTTTTAAGAGTCCGCGCGACTCAGCCATCGTGAGAACGGCATCGATGCGCACCGTGTTGCTGGCATTCAGCAAGGTCAACCCGCTGGTGGGCGCGGTCGAGCCCAGATTAGAGAACAACGGAATGGAGCTTCCCGAGCTGGATCCGGTACCTGGCACCGTAATGTAACCCGGTGTCAAGGTGTTCACCGTGGTAGGCGAGCTACCGGCCGCGGAGGCGCCGCCGATGGCACTGTGGCCATTACCCCAGCCAAAGCCAAATTGCGTACCAATGTCGCGGGCAAACTGACGGGTCGCCGCCACTACGCGCGCTTCAATCTCAACCTCCTGCGTTTTGCGATCAAGCTGCGAGAGCAGACGATCGATCACGGGAAGAGTCTTTGGAATATCGTTGACGATCACAGCGTTGGTGCGCTCGTCCGCGACCACATCGCCGCGCACTGAGAGGAATTTCTTTACCGTTACAATCACGTCTTTGGCATGGGCATAGCTAAGGAATCGTGTGACCGAAACTTTATCCACGGCCAAAGCTTCCGCTTCCACTTGAGCGCGGCGGTTATCCGCTTCCTTTTTCAGTGTGTCCACCGTGGCCACGCGCAGGACGTTGCCTTCGAGTTCCCGGGCGAGGTCATTGTTCTTGAGTACGATGTCGAGCGCCTGGTCCCACGGCACGTCGTCGAGAACGATGGTCAGAGTACCGTGCACATTCGGATCGAGCACCACATTCAAGCCGCTGATTTCGTGGATCAGCCGGAAGAAGTCTTTCAAATCGACATCTTTCAAATTGACGGAGATGGGCTCCCCAGTATATTTCGGACCGACGTTAGCGGGTTGCTGTCCAGCCTGGGCTTTTTGCTCGGCGGCAAGATTTACCGCAGGTTGAATCGCGGAGGCCGAAGAAGTGCTTTGCGAAACCTGCGTCGCGTTTACCGCGGCAGGCAGAAGTTCCGCAGCGGTCTTGTCAGCAAACTTTGCCGCCGCTTCCTGACTACGCTGGGCAGGTTCCGACGCCGCTTCTGGAGCAGTCTTCTTGGCTTCGTAAGTAGGTTCGACGAATACAAAATCGCTGGTCACGGTCGCTGCCGCCGGGGCAACGTTCTCTGTCGGCGCAATCTTGGTCGGCGCAATCTGGGGAGCGTTGGCATTGACCGCAGCGGTCGCTGGCTGAGTATAAAGCGTCAATACCAGCTTGCCATCAGCGGACGGATTGAGGTCGTAGCGGACGGCATGTTCCAGATCAACTACCACGCGAGTGGTTGGAGGCTTCAGCCCGTCCATGCCGATGCGCACGTCTTTCACGCCATCGCTGCCTACCGAAATGCGGCTCTGCCCTGTGGCCATCACTGTGCCGGGCAATTCCAAGATCAACCGCGCCGGCGAATCCGCCGTGGTTAGCTTGGGCGATACCGAGCCTCGAGCGCTGATTTCGACCCGTATCTGTTCCGCGCCGCGAACCACATTCACTCGTTGCAGTTCGTTACGTGGGCTCGCCGGTGTTGCTGGAGTTTCGGCGGCTGAAGCACTCAGCCCCATCACCAGCAACGGTAGGATTACACTCAGCAATTGCTTTCGCATTTCGCTTCTCCCCAACCCGCAGGTCTTTCCCGCGTGTCCTTCTTAAACTCGATTTTTTCCGCGCTCGCTCTTACCGATTGCACAATCGTGCCGTTAAACCGCCGGCGTTGTGATTCTCTTAACCACTTCCCGGGTAAACGGCTTCCCCAGTTTGTCCTGCATGGTTTCCTGGAACACCACCGAGTCTCCGGTAATTCGCACCACGTAGCCGTTGAACACGGGATCATTCTCATGCAGGAAATAAGCCTTGTTCATGCTGTTGGTAACCACCGCGATGAAGCCGCCTTCCGACTTCACCACACCACGGACGTTGATTTGTCCGATTTCCAGGCATTTCTTGCCGGTCGAGCAACCCGATCCCCCAGCCTGTTGCACGACGGGGCTGAAGAACGGATCGCGTTTCCCGGTCATAGCCCACTTTTTCTCCTCCTTCGGAGGCTTCGGGGCTTCTACTTTTGCGACGCCAGCCGAACTTGGCTGAGCCGTAGTCTTGCCGGCTGAAGTGGCTGCCTTGACAACTTCTTTGGGAGCGGCAACAACGGTGGTCGCGGCTTTCGAAGGTGCCACCGTCGCCCCAGCCGTGGGCTTTGCCGTTGACGCCGACACTGCCGCGACCGCTGGCTTGGTTGTAGCGGGAACTGCAGCAACTTTAATTTTGCTGGTGGTTGCTGGAACCGCTACGACCGGCTTAGCCACAGCTGTTTCCTGTCTGGGCGCCGGGGCGGAAGTTTTTCCGGGTGTGATCTTCGCAGCGGCAGCAACTTTTGGAGCTTCTGTTGGAACCGCAACCGGCTTGGATGTCGCTGTCTGCGGATTGACAGCTGGCCTGGAAATCTTCACCGGGGCACCTTTCGCCACCCCTGCCGAAGTATGCAGCGTCAATACAAATTCGTTGCCGGGACCAGGCATCAATTCGTAGCCGACCGCTTGCTCCAGGTCCACGACTACGCTCGTAGTCGGAGGAGTCTTGCCGTCCATGCCGATGCGGACTCCCTTAACACCTGCGCTGCCGACGGGAATCTTGTTTTGTGAAGTTGCGATAACCGTCGCTGGCAGCTCCACCACGACGCGCGCCGGCGAACTTAGCTTGCTGACCTTCGGCGTGACCGCCTCGCGGGAGTTGATCTTGATCTGAACATCATCCGCGTTGCGGACAACGTGCACCGCTTCCAGCCGGTTGTTCTGGCTCGCCCCCGAAGAGGAAACCGCCTTCATGGTTGCCTTGGCCGGAGCTGCCGCCGGTTTCGCGGCCACGGAGATGGCTGGTTTGGTCGCCACAACCGGCTGCGCGCCGGGTATCACGACCAGCTTCACCGCTGGCGCCGGAGCTCCCGGTGTGGGCTTAGCTTGTTGTGTCCCCTGCGCCGATGTTGCTGTGGCTGCATTGGTCTGGTTATTGGCGGCCGGACTTTGTGCCCAGCTTGCCCCCGTCATCATCGCCACTGCCAAAATGCCTGTTGTCAGCTTCATAAGCGATTCCTATTTACGCACGCTTCCCGGCTTGGATCCCGGAGTGGAGACTGGAACCTCCAGGTCGTGACTGAAAAATGTGGTCGCGGTAAACGAAGCTGCCACGCTCTCGTTCGCCGCGTACTGGTACGTATGTTTAACCTTCGCATCTGAAGCGTTCTTGGTGTTCGCCACCATCAGCCCGCTAATGTTCACGATGCGCTCCAGCCTCGCAACATGATCGAAGAAATGCAGCATGGAGTAGTACGGTCCATCCAAGTCGATGTCAAAGGGAACTTCCGTGTAATATTCCTTCGAAGATACGGGCTTGGCGGAATAGCGTCGCAACCAGACGCCCTCTTTCTGAGCTACGTCCTCCATCATCTCGATAAAGGTATCCACCTGCTTTTCATCGGGAACGATGCGGCGCTCGATTTCCAGCTGCTGCTTCAAGTTGGCCAGCTGCCGTTCCATGTCTTTCAGCTTGGGACGGTAGGACTCGAGTTCGTTGTTCTCCTTGACCTTGTCTTGTACGGCCTTTTCGGCCGCCGCATTCTTATCGCTCTGGCTCTTGAATGCAGTGAAGTACAAGGCCCCTGTGACCAACGCGCCTCCAAGGATCACCGTTGCCCACTGCTTCAGGCCCGACAGCTCGCTAAAATTCATTGCCATAGGTCCGCCTTTACGACTTCCCCTTCTCGCAGGTCAGCGTGAACTGGAATGCCTGCATATCTTTGATGGTTTCGTCCTGAATCGTTTCTTTCATTTCGACGGACTTGAAGACGCCGGTCTTCTGCAAGTTCGCAATCAGGTTGGCGACGGCGTCTGCGCTGAGCGCGGTTCCTTCCAGGCTCACGGTCGCGCCGGTGTCGTCCATCCTCTTCAGCCAGACAGCCTCGGTTCCGTTCACGGTCTCGCCCAGCATAGCCAGCAGAGTGACCGGGCCGCCGGACTGCGCCGCACGCAACTGATCGATCACGTCCACGCGCCGCTTGTAGTTGTTGGCCTGAGTCTGCCGCTCCATGTAGCGCACTTTTACGTCGTTCAGTTCGCGGTTCTTCACTTCCGCGGCCTGCATTTGCTGGGCGATGCTTTGTGCCTGCTTGTCCAGCCGGTACCAGTAACCAAAATTCAACAAGCCCACTAGGACCACCACCACCAAGATCTTCAGCTTGGGCGAACCCATATCGCCCATTTCCATGGTGGGCAGCGCGGGGGCACTGCTGCCGCCGGCGCGCTTGTTTTTTCCCTTCGCTGTTTCGAGCAGATTGATTCTGATCATAGGGATTCAAAGCTCCTCAAAGCCAAACCCACCGCTACTGCCAGTTGGCCCGAATTCTGCTCCACCAGTTCGGCTCCGTGGCCCTCCGTTGGGGGTACCACTCGCTGGAATGGATTCAACAGTTCGACCGGCATGGAAAATTCCTGCCGTAATGCTTCCACCAGACCCGGCACTTTCGCTGATCCGCCGGCCAGATAAATCTTCTCGATGTGCTCGCCTGCTGCGCTGGCCCGGAAGAAGTCGAACGTCTTCTGGATTTCCAGCACGATGATTTCCGTCACCTGCTGCAGGATCGGCGCCTTGGCATCTTCGCTCACCGTGCCAACCTTCTGCCCCAGCTTCAGCTTCTCGGCATCCTCAAAGTTCAGGTCAAGTTCTTTCTGCAAAGAGTCTGTGTACTGGTGCCCGCCCACGCTGACGTCGCGAGGAAACAAGGGCGTCGTGCCTTTCACGATGTTGATGTTCATTACGCTGGCGCCCAGGTTCAAGAGCGCCACCACCTGGCCGGGGGCTGGCTGGTAGTTGTACTCGTAGCAGTTCTGCAGCGCCAACGCATCGATGTCCACAATAGCCGGGGTACGTCCCGCCATCGAGAGTACGTTGGTGTAGTTCAATATCTTGTCCTTCTTCACCGCCACCAGAAGCACGTCCATCTGCGAGCTGCCAGCTTCCTCGGAGAGGATCTGGTAGTCGAGGCTGACGTCCGACAGGTCGAAGGGAATATGCTGGGCCGCCTCCTTCTCGATGGTCTCGGACAGTTCCTGATCGCTCATCGAGGGTAAGGAAATCTTTTTCACGATCACCGAGTGGCCGCTTACCGCGGTTGCCACCTGCTTGGTCTTGATCAGGCAGTCGGTGAACAACTTGGAGATCGCACTCGATACCGTTCCCGAGTCCACGATCATGGAATCGACCACAATGTCAGAAGACAGCGGTTCCAGCCCCAGGTGCGCCACTTCAATCTGCCCACCCTTTTTCTTCAACTCCACCGCCTTGATGCTGGAAGAGCCCACGTCCAGACCTACTATCGTCTTCGCTCCCATTCCAAACATGTGTGCCCGCCTTTTCTACTGTGACCCGGCAGCTTTCGTCGCCGCCTTCGGTTTGTGTTTTGTTCCCGTCTCTATCAGGCTCGATTTGTCTTCCATCCACTGGTCGAGCTTCGATTTTTTGAAGCGCCAGCGATTGCCCAATTTGAATGCGGGAATCTTCTGCTCGCCTACGTACTTGTAGAGCGTGTCCGGACTCACTCCCAGATACTGCGACGCCTGACGAATGTTCATCACTTCTCGCGAGTCGGCCATGTTCTCTTTCGCCCTGTCTCAGAACCGCTGTTGCACTGGTTTATTCAGCCCGTGCGACCCGGCCCTCCATGAGTGTCCGGGGGCTCTCGGTGTCCAGAGCATATATCAGCCCTGAAAAACCACAGGTCGAAGCGAATCTCCGCGTTTTGCTGGGTTTTTTGCCTGTTTTCTGGAATGAGCCGGAAGAGGCTTGAGCGAAGAAATCTATATATTGTGGTATGGACGAAGAGAAGCGCAATTAGAAGTAGGCACTGCTACAGGCGTCTCCAGTCACGCGGGAGGCGGTAACTGAAGTACTAGAGACGGTACGGAAGTACTATATCGTGCACTCAAGTTGCTGCTGGCGCGGACTTTAACTTCGCGGCAGACGTCACCCGGCGAACCGCTTGGGACCATGGCCAACAACTTCAGCTGACAATCTCGCTGTTAATTCCCCGAAATCACTGCACGTCGAAAACTTTGCCGTTCAAGAAAGTCACTTTCAAATCTTTGTAGACATAAATCTTTTTGGGCCCGAGGTTGACGATCTTCTCCGGCTTACCCATTGCTCCTTCGACTTGCTCCGTAGTCATTCCCTTCTCAATGCTCTGGGGTTCGGCCTGCGGCTGTGGCTGCTGGTTCTGTTCCGCTTGCTGACCCTGCCCGCCTTGCTGGCCTCCGCCTTGCTGGCCTTCACCTTGTTGCCCGCCGCCTTGATCCCCGCCCGCCTGCTGCGCATCGTCACTGATGGAGAGCAACTGCCCGATGGTATCTTCTACTTCACCCGCACCGGCCTTGGCTAAAGATCCCTTCGGAAACTGGAAGACCACTTGCGCCTTGTTATAAGTCGGTGGATCAGTTTTGTTACAGGTGTCGCATGCAATAATCAGCATTGAAACCTTATCGCCGGCAACATTCACGTCAATTTTTGAGGGATAAACTTTGTCTCCCACCTGGAAAAGGTGGGTCGTCTGTTCCTTGCCGAATTTCTTCATACCGAAGCCGAGACCCTTGGTCAGCAAAGCATTGGGAGACTTCACCGAACCGCCCTCATACTTCGTGGTAAGAATGCTCTGGTCGGAATAAGGGACGGCGAGGATTCCGCCCTTTTGAATGGCCAACAGAGTGCCCGGTTCGACTACCGAATAGCCGCTGGTGTCCGACCCCATCTTCACTATCTTGTATTGCGCGGTTAGCTGCTCTTGCAGCGTGGGCGCCTGGGCCACCAGGCAAGGAACGAACGCTGCGAGGGTGAACGTTATTGCTGAAATAGCCGCTTTCAATGTCTGCTGTCCCATCATTGAGCCTCCTGCAAATTCTTAGGCCGCGCCTCCAATAACGCGGCGTAGTTGAGGAGGGGAGCACCCGAACACCGGATGCCCCCGCCCCTGTTGGTTCCCTTTTTACTGTGTGCCACCGGAATTAGCGGCAGCCTCCTGCTTAACCTCAGACTCAGTCTGATCGGCGGCAGATTGCTGATCTTTCAGAGCCTTCTCCGCGCTCTTATCCGGTTCGGGAGGAGGTACATCCCCCGCCGTGGTAGTCGTGTCCGGGGCCTTCGGCAGGCCGCCCGTGCCTTGCTTCTTGGCCAGGTCGCCCATGCCGTCTTTCAGTCCCTCGCGGAAGCTGTTGTACATCTCCTGCAGATCGTCCACCGCAAGCGGACCTTCCTTGCCGACGGCGCAATCCGACTTGGTACTGGCCACTACTTTTACGTTGACGTTCTGGTCGTCATCCGGAGTATCCGACGTGCGTACGATGACGTCCCCGTTACTGAGCGGGCACTCGTCGCCGTCCGCGACTAAAGACAGGTCGTCGGAAACCACGAACGTTTTGAATTTCGGATCCAGCGCGGGTGGCGCTTCGTCCTTGCTGGCCGGAACCGCCCCTGCCGAGGAACTCTTGGCTTTTCCAGCGTCCGCTTGTTCCGCTGCCAGCGCTATTTTCACTTCCTCCGCCAAGTCTTTCTTAACTTCGGCGCTGAGCTTCGGCGCATCTGCCGGGGCTGGTATGGCGAGCAAGCTGGCCACCAGCGTTCCTTCGCTGGCATCCGGTTGCAACATCCAGCCTTCAGTCCCTTCCTGTTGCGCCGCGTAAGCGGCTTGCAGGCTGGACGCCAGCAGGTAATCCGTCAGCCAGAAAGCCGCCGATGGATACACGGGATACGGCTGGTAGTAAGCGCCGTAGTAGCCATACCAAGGCGCTCCGCCCCATCCCCAGCCATAAGCCACCGGTGCCGGCCACGGGTTATAGGCCCATCCGTAATAAGCCGGACCGTAGTAGTAGCCAGGATTGTAGCCGTAGTAGGGATGTCCGCCATAGTAGTAGCCACGGTAGACGCCTGCCCGGTACCCGCCGTGGTAATAGTACGTGCGCGAATAATAGGAATGGCCGCCACGGTTCAGATAGGCACGCTGAGTGTAGCCACCGCGTCCTCTCCCATGGCTTACCACGCGCACGCCGTTACGATTGCTCACGACGGTCCGCCCGCCGTGCATGCCGTGCTCGATATGCATTCCGTTCTTGTTCACCGAGCGGATTTGTCCGTTCGGGCGAACATGCGCCGAACCACCTCCCTTAAGGGATACCGATTTCCCGGGGGGAGTATGGGCCGCACTGGCATGGCTCGTGTTCCCTCGAGCTGCCGTCGTATTGCCGCGCCCCGCCGCCGCGTTACTGTGGCCCGCTGCCGTGTTGCCGTGGCCCGCTGCCGTGTTGCCGCGGCCCGCCGCGGTGGTCCCATGGCCAGCGGATGTGTTCGTGTGACCGGCTGACGTGTTGCTGTGACCGGCCGTCGTGTTGCTGTGGCCTCCCATAGTATTCGTATGGCCAGTCGAATTTGTGTGCGTCGACGCAGTAGAGTGCGACGGCGCCGCGCCATGCGATGGCGCCTGGCTATGCGAGGGTGCGGATGAGTGCTGAGCCGGTGCACTGGAGTGTTGTGCGGGTGCCTTGGGAGCGGGTGCGCTCGTTTGCTTATGCTGCTGAGCCCATGTGAGTGCGGACATGACCACGCACAGCAAAACTGTCCCCACTCCAGGGAAAACACTTGTGCTTTTTGGGATTCGATTCATCACGGCCTCCTGAGCGCTTGAACTGTGATCGACTTGACAGACCAAGAAAAACTTCAGCCTCCGCGTTTGGACGGAGCTTGTAAAGGGGCCCTTACCTGTGCATGAAGAATTGCCGCACAAGTAATCAAACTTCTTTCAGGACTGGGGGGGAGATCCGCAGGAGGCAAAATTCATCGCACTGAACACTACCGGTGAACCGCAACCTGAGGCGACAAAACGTTAACAGAAGTCGGTCACCAGCGCAATCTTTCTCTGACGGTGCGCTGCCGCAAGTCAAATGCGTCGTCTGTCTAGCACTCTTGCATTTCCGAAAAAAGCTTTGTTGCCTGTCGGCTTGCTGCCCTAAGAGCAACCTTTCTTGCCAACTCCCACTGCTGTACTCTATCTTTCTTGTTCGCTTTGGAGGAATGACTTGCGCTTCCTTGATCGTCTGCAGCCCCTCGCGCTTTTTGCCATGCGTCTCACACTGGGCGCCATTATGGTCGCTCATGGATATCACAAGGTTTTCGGCGGCCTTCATCAGCACGTGCAGTTCGTGACCAGTCTTGGCCTTCCCGGATGGAGCGCGTATCTCTCAGCCTTCGCCGAATTCTTCGGCGGTCTGCTTATTCTGATCGGCCTGTTCACACGAGTGGCCGCGTTGGCCGTCTGCATTGATCTATTGGTCGCCATCGCCAAGGTTCATTTGCACAATGGGCTGACGGGCAAGGGTGGGTATGAATTTCCACTGGCTCTGGCCACACTGGCATTTGCTCTGGTCTTTTTCGGCGGTGGTGCCATCGCCTTTGACCACATTCGCGCCCCCGGCGGTGGCGGCTGGAAATCCAAGTAGCCGGCGGCCCTTCCCTCATTTTGCAAGAAGTATCCCAATAGTAAACTTCTTCTCGCGCAACTTAATGCCGCAGCCAGGGTTCAAATGGCACATCGGAAGAAGTAATCGCGCCATCTTGAGAGACTGGCCCCGTTGCGCGCAATTTTCGAGAATGGCGAGTTCAGCGGTAGAAGTTCGTTCGTAACATTTCTTTACATCCGCTCGGTTGAAACTGCATACACGCTGAAATTATGATAACTTTCGATCCTTCGCGGCATCTTAGAGATTTAACGTCCGCATCCTAGTGCTTGCAAATGAATTGATAGGAGGTTCCTCTTGAGAAAGTTAGTACTGTTCGCGGCGGTGCTTGGTTTCTTATTCTTGGTTCAGTTCGCCTCGGCCCAGCAAGGCGACGCGATGTTCGGCCTTGGCACCATAATGTCTTCAGGGTCGTGCAACGTAAACTCCACCAGCGGCCTTCTGCTCTGTCCTGAAAAGGGCGGCGTTTATCCCAGCGTGAGCGCCGACGTCATCTTCCACAAACGAGTCGGCTTCAATTTTGAAACTGCCTGGAAAGCCAGCCAGGGATCGTATGGGGGGCCTGGGGGACAGCCCTTTCGTCCCATTCTGACCGACTTTAACGGAATGTATCAGCCGAAGCTGAGCAAGAAAGTTGGGCTCGACCTGATGGCCGGCATCGGCTTGCAGAGCACTCGCTTTTATTTGCCGTTTTGCACCGGCAGTTTCAGCTGCAACAACTTCGTGAGCAGCCACCATTTTCTGATGGATGTTGGCGGAGGCATCCGCTACTACGTGTGGAACCACGTCTTCGTCCGCCCTGAGGTTCATTACTACTACGTCGTGAATAACACGAACGATTTCACCTCGAACAATCTGTTTCGCGTTGGAGCCTCGATCGGATACACGATTGGTCCCGACTAAGCTTTCGTGGCGAGATCAAAAAAATCTTCTGATTCCGGGCAGGCAGTCCCGAGGTAAGGTTATGATGCCTTATCAACTTGTGATTGCCTGTCCGGCTATTATTTCTTCATTACTTTT
>DATNMU010000027.1:0-14079 GCA_035602195.1 Candidatus Acidiferrum sp. | reverse complement strand
CGTCGTGCGGTCAGGAGGAGACATGCTGGGCCGGGAGGAATGGTTGCCCCTCGCGCATAAGCTGGATTGGGACTACTCCTATGTGCGAGAAGATGAAGTCTTTCCAGAGGTGATCAGCGGGAGGCCCTGGCTACCTCATTCAGAATGGAAAGACTGGGAAGAGTCATTCAAGACTTCCTATCGCGAATACGTCGACAACCAATACGAAAAAGATATGGCTGTGCAAGCTGTGCACGACGCGGTAGGGCGCATAGAAAATGTTCAGAAATTGGCCCTGCCTTGGTTGAACAGCCTGAAGGTTCATGCAGCGGCATTGCCACTTGCGGAGTTCACCGGCGTGATCGGCAATCTGCGGGGTGCAAGGTTTGGCCGCGACAGCGCCTGGCGAACCATGGCGACTTTTGGAGCCCTCGACGAATATCGCCATACTCAAATTCCACTGCTCCTGTTTCATCCGTTACTGCGCTTAGACGCCCAGTTCGATTGGGCACACAAGTTTTACCACACCAACAATTGGTTCGCGGTTGCTTCGCGGCACTTCTTCGACGAATTAACGCTCGGGCAAAACGCAATCGAGTTCCACATTGCCACCAACGTCGTGCTCGAAACCGGGTTCACGAATTTACAATTTGTGGGACTGGCCTCGCTCGCTCGCGAATCGAGCGATCACATGTTCGAGAGGATGGTCACCAGCATTCAGACAGACGAAGCCCGGCATGCACAGATTGGGCACCCCGTTCTGGCTACCGTCATGAAGCACGACCCCAAGTACGCGCAGTATCTGGTCGACAAATGGTTCTGGCGAAACTGGCGCTTATTCTCGATTTTGACGGGACTTTCGATCGATTATTTGACCGCGCCGGATCAACGTCCTTACTCATTCAAAGAATTCATGGAAGAGTGGATTATCGATCAGTTTCTCCGCACCTTGGACGAATTCGGACTCGAGAAGCCGTGGTATTGGGATCTTCTGCTGGACGAACTCGAGATCTACCATCACATGATCTATGCGAGCGCCTACAGTTACCGTGCGACATTATGGTTCAACTTCGTCATCCCGGGTCCGGCAGAGAGGAAATGGCTGCGGCAGAAATATCCAAAATATTGGAATGACATGGACGCGGTGTGGGAACAAATCAGCGAACGTTGGAGAACCATGGGTCCCGGAGCGGCAAACGAATTGGCCGTGCACGGGACTGCCATGCCAACCTTTTGCGATTTGTGTCAGTTGCCGCTAAGCGCGGGTACGCCGCGTAAGAACACTGCGAGGGTCCTAGTCCACGACGGGCGCAAATACATTTTCTGCTCGGAGCCCTGCCAGTGGATTTTTTTACATGAGCCTGAAAGATATGCCAGCCACGTGGACATTGTGAAGCGCGTGCTCTCGGGAGAGGCGCCGGCTCAGCTGCCCAACTTACTAACGGAGTATTTCAATCTCACTCCTGAAACTTGGGGCAAAGATGTTCACCATGGTGATTACGAGTGGCTCCGAGCCCGAAAAGACTCTGCCGCTTAGCTTCCTGGGAAGAAAGTTTATGCCCATTCCTCTCTATGGTTTCCTGCAAGGTGACACAGTCGGACTTCTGATCCTTGCCGAAGAAGCCGAAACACTCCAAGCACTCGCGCGAAAACTTCAGGATGCAGCCAGCCTTCGGGTCGCAGGCAGAGACCATGTTCAGGTGGTTTTCAACGACAAAACAATGGAACCGACAATGACAGTCGCGCAGGCTGGATTACAAGCATTGGATCGGTTCGATGTCATTCCAGGGTAGCAGTGATGGGCTTGCAGAAGGTGGCCAAACTAGAAGACCTGTGGAGTGGTGAGATGATGGGCCTGGAGGTGGACGGGCAGCATATTCTGCTGGTCAATTTTGATAATCAAATTTACGCCTACTCCGATATCTGTCCTCACCAGAAGAGTCGTCTCAGTGAAGGCACTCTGACGGATAAGATTCTCCGTTGTGGGAGGCATCATTGGGAGTTCGATGTTTGCAGCGGATCTGGCATAAACCCTCGGAACGCCTGCCTGAAGCGGTTTCCGATTAGGGTCGAGGGAGAGGACATTCTTGTCGATATAGATGACGTTAAGAGCTTGGCAGCCGGTGTGGACGGAGAGAAAGAACGATGACCGAAGAGGTAGCGGGAGTCTATGACCGAGTCGGTCCTGTTCTTCAAGCAGGAAGCGTGGCCAATGCCATTATTGCAGCGATTAAAGATCTGAACCAGGACGTTGTGGTCGTGGACCGCGGCGCATATGTGAGAGTGCTGGTTCCGCAATGCTGTGTTGTGACGCGGTCGGCAATCGAAAAGCACTTGGGACGCCCGTTTCGTTTCCCAGGCGAGTTGGAGATGGTAATGTCCGCCTTCAAAGGTTCGCTTCAGCTGAACCAGGACGATGCGGCCTGGCGATTTGCCGCGCGGACCCGCGATTCCGGTTGAACGAACCAAGCGTTTCGCTCCCCGAGGAGGACATATGTCTCAACAGAAAACGTATTGGCATCTTTTGCAGCAAAACCGGATGCCGACTGAATACGAAATTGTGACTTCAAAACTCCTCTGCTACACCGGCGAGGGCTTCACAGGAAAGCGCTTCGAACTCGATGTTCCCCTCAAAGACTGGTACCGCCAATATCAGCAAGAGTCACCTCTGGTGTGCAGCTCGTGGGAAAAGTTCCAGGACCCGCGAGAAACAACCTACACGAAGTACACAGCTTTGCAGCGAGACAAGGAAATCTTCGTGGATGGGATTCTGGATGAAATCGAACTTACCGGATACGATGCTCATCTTCGCCCTGCATGGCTGCACATTTTCCCAAGAGTGGTTGCCCCGTTCCGGTACCCGGGCCATGGGTTTCAAATGATCGCATCCTACATCGGTCAAATGGCTCCCAGCGGGCGCATTACAATCGCCGCGTCACTTCAGTCAGCCGACGAGATGCGTCGCATCCAGCGAATCGCTTATCGCATCCGGCAACTTCAGCTAATCTACCCTGGGTTTGCGGCGGACAGCAAAACTTTGTGGGAGACGGACTCGCTATGGCAACCCCTGCGTGAAGTTGTTGAAAAGTTGCTCATTGCGTACGATTGGGCGGAATCTTTTGTCGGACTCAATCTGGTGCTCAAGCCCCTGGTGGACGAATTGTTTATGAAGTACTTGAGCGAGGTAGCTCTTGGTGAGGACGACTACTTGCTCGGGCAGATCTTTTATTCGTTGAACGAAGACTGCCACTGGCACCGCCAGTGGAGCGAGTGCTTGGTTCGAATGGCAATCGAAGATAATTTGCGCAACACGGACACGATTCAGGGATGGATCAATCAGTGGTATCCGCTTGCGGCTCGGGCGATACGTCCATTTACATTCCTCCTCGAAAACACCTTGGAACGAATGAAGACTCCACCGCTCGAATCAATAGAACGGGCTATCGATCGCTACTATCGCGACTATCTTGGGACAATCAATCTGGAAGTTGGCTCCTGAATTTCTGAAACGCCCTCGAGACCACTCCCGGTCTCGGGTTAAGTCTTCTTCACTTTCGCCGGAGGATCCAGGGCGACGGCGGCCTCGGCGGTGAGCAGGAGGAAAGTGAACGTCTCCTGCAGATACAAGCGGACTGCGGAGTCGGTGTGGCTGAGATAACCGATGGAAACATCCTGGCCGATGTGCAGTTCGAAATCACCGCCGCGAGTGGTTAGCACGAAAGCTCCCGCAATGGCGGGCGCCCACATGATTTGATCGTTGACCAGCCGCTTGACGTGCTCCAGAACCGGATACCCGTGGTCGCTGGTCTCGGCGAGCGCGGTGTACGCGTCGGCTCCAAGCAGCACCGAGTAAGGCCCGTTGACACCAACGAGACGTAACCGGCTTAGGCCTTCGGCGATGGCTTTCGGATACTCGCGAACGTCGGCCGGAAGAGTCATGATGGGATTGCTGCTTCCTTGACGGATGCCTCCAATGCCGGCGGCGGCATAGCTGTCAAATATGGTTCTGTCCTCGGCAAAAGCGATCTGTCGCGCGGCTTCCTTTGCCGGTTGCCAGTCCGAGTCGTTCGCGCCCCGATCGACGTCGTCGATCGCCTGGCGACCCAACTCGAACGGAATCCGCAGTTCGACCAGCGCCTTCACCTCGCGCTGCCGCGCTTCGATACCCTTCGCTGGAGCTGCGATCGTCCGCAGGTGGCCGGTGCCGACGGCAGAAAGGCCGGAGCCGCCCGGACCCTTCACGTCAACGACGCGTCGTCCAGCAAGGTAGCGCTTGAGCGTGCGCGAGGTTTCCTCCTCGATCTGAGCCCAAGCTGAATCGGAAATCGGAGCAAGTTCGCGATGAAGGTTATTCATGTCGTATCTCTCCTTTGAGGGAACCGATGCGGAGCGAACCCTCGCGCCCTGGCGGGGTGGATGGCGAATGTTCGCTGCCCGCTGGCGAGGCAGGAGATTCCGCGACCGCAGGCTGGTCTTCGCTATCTTGGTCTGCGGTCACGTTCTCCAGGAACGTCGCGGAGGGCACAAAAAACAGGCTTCCAGTGACGGCGCGGCTGAAGTCGAGCAGTCGATCATAGTTGCCGGGTGGCCGGCCGATAAACATGTTTTCAAGCATCGTCTCAATGGTGCGGGGGGAACGGCTGTATCCGATAAAATAAGTTCCAAACTCACCAAGGGCGACGCTTCCGAAAGGCATGTTGTCGCGCAATATCTTGACTTCTTTCCCGTCCTCGACAATTGTGGTCAGAGCATTGTGGGCAGAGCTTGGCTTGATCGAATCGTCCAGTTCGATGTCCGACAATTTCTTGCGGCCGATGATTTTTTCCTGTTCTTCTGTAGACAGCGCGTTCCATCCGTCAAGATCGTGAAGATATTTCTGCACGATGACGTAGCTGCCGCCGGCGAAGGCCGCATCTTCCTCTCCAATAAGCACGGCAGCGCTTGCCTCTTCGCCCCGCGGATTCTCTGTTCCGTCGACAAAACCGATCAGATCGCGGTCGTCGAAGTAACGGAAACCATGCACCTCATCTTGTGGCGTGGTTGCGGCCGCGATCCGCGCCATGATCTGTGTCGCAAGCTCGAAACACAAATCCATCCGTTTTGCACGAATGTGAAAAAGTAAGTCCCCGGGCGTGGAAACGGCATGACGTACCCCGGCACGAATCTCTCGAAAGGCGTGGAGTTCTGCCGGCTGTGGCGCCCCGAAGAGGTCATCCCAGGCTGTGGATCCAAATCCCATGACGCAAGAGAGCTGCCCTTCGATGTCTCGAAACTCAACCGCCCGCAACAAGGCAGCGAGATCGCCGCAGAACGACCTGATAGCCGCGGCATGTTCGGGGCCCTGTTTTATCGTGACGACGAGAAAGATCGCGGCGCGAGTGAGTTGAGCGGCTACCATTTGCGCAACTCTGCGCATCTCGTTTGGATGTTCTTGCGCGTCTATTAGATTTGATGCCATTGGGTCTCGTCCTCGGACGCTGTCGACGGACATTTTACATTGATCGGAGCTTTCGCTAAATCCTCTCGACCAACTCGACCGGTGCCGGTGCACGGCGAGTTCCCCTCTGGCTGCCTTCCGTCGTCAGAAACAGACCGAGATCGCCGCTTCAGGCCGTGCCGTCGCCGTTACAACCCTTGGACCTCGGCGAGTCAGCCACAGTCCACCGAAACGAGGCGAAGCCCAAAACAAAGACGCAGATCGTAAAGGTCAGCGTGACTTCCGAAATGCTCCATCCGAATTGCTTCGAGAGCGGCACGCTAAATACGCACTCGAACCCGCGGCCTCCTACGTGACAAGGCAACAACGAGATGCACCTTATTGATATCAAACCGTGTCGGTGGACATCGTTTGGTGCGAAATAGTACCGTACGGCATTTCTTATTGTCCGCTTGTCGTACCCAGATTTCTGATTATCCTTCGCTCAACCTTGCCGAGACCGGCTCGGTTGTTGCCGCTCGCGCGTCGGAGAAGAATGCTCGAAAATGCCCTTGGATGAACAAATTGTCATCTTTCAGAAAGGCTCCGGTAATGTTGTGGACATAATCTTAGTCTAGGGTGCGTTT
This sequence comes from Candidatus Acidiferrum sp., assembly GCA_035602195.1. Lineage (GTDB taxonomy): Bacteria > Acidobacteriota > Terriglobia > Terriglobales > Acidobacteriaceae > Sulfotelmatobacter. Next base: position 8,037 of record DATNMU010000027.1, on the reverse strand, counting down.
TCGCGTTACCAGATCATTGCGGGTTCAGAAGAAGAATGAGGTGAAGGATGTTGAGTAATCTTTGGCGGAGTTCTCTCTCTGGCCTCCTCGTCGTCTCTCTCTTCGGGATAGTGGTTCCGTCTCTAATCGCTCAGACCGCTGGAAAAGGTGGATTGACAGGTAGGGTCACTGACGCGTCTGGTGGCGCGGTTGCAAATGCTTCCGTGACGGCAACAAGCATAGATTCCGGGCAGAAACAAACCGCGAACGCGGAGTCGGATGGCACATACAAACTGGAGTTGCCTGCGGGCAACTACCGGCTGACCTTTGAAGCCGCAGGGTTCAAGAGTTTGGAGATTTCTTCAGCAACGGTTAGCGGGACCGTGCCAGAAGTTCTGGATGGCAAACTGGAGAAAGGCGAGCAATTCAATGGCAAACCAACGCCAACGGAACAGGAAAACTTACCGAATGCGCCGTCGAGTAGCACCACTGCACCTTCTCTTTCAGATCTAGGCCTTTCACCGGAACAAACTCAGGGAAACGTCCGTGAGCAGGCGCTGCTGGATAAACGGACACACATGCTGAAGATCCATCAACGCATGGGTTTGATCACAACCATTCCGTTAATTGCCACGGTCGCTATATCCTTCAATGCCGGGGGCAAGAGCACGAGCTCGGCCTCCCGTGACCTGCATGCCGCTCTGGGTGGGCTAACGGGAGATTTGTACGGCATCACAGCCTGGTATGCAATCCGTGCGCCCAAGGTCCCCGGAACCAAAAAGCGCGGTCCGATAAAATTTCACGAGGCGATGGCTTGGATACACGGCCCCGGAATGATATTGACGCCTATCTTGGGCATTATGGCTTTCGATCAAAAAAACAACGGCGAAAAGGTTCATGGCATCGCGTCGGCGCACAACCCAGTGGCCATTGTCACGGCTGGGGCGTTTGGCGCTGCTCTGCTCTCGGTTTCGGTGAAGTTCTAAAAAGGGTTTATGAATAAGAAAATACTGATTGCGTTCTTGTTCGTAGCCATCCCCACGTTTGGAGCCGACAGCCAATGGCTCCTTCAAGAAAGCACTCTCACATATCACGTATCGCATCCACTCCATCAATCGGAGGGCGTGAGTCATGCGGCTAAGGGCAAGGGCGTCTGCCATGCCGGGCAATGTGAGTTCCTGATCGCTGTACCGGTTAAATCGTTTGATTCCGGAGACAGCAACCGCGACCTCCACACGATTCAGGTGACGCGCGGTGCCGAGTTTCCGCTGGTCACGGTGCGCACTCGCTTGCCTGAATCGGATGCCACGGCGTCGACCATTAACGCTGATCTAGAGATCCAGTTTGCGGGCCACACGGCCCAGTATAAACAGGTTCCTTTAAAACTAGATAAGCAAGGGAACCAGATCCATATCACGGGGACAATTCCAGCCACGCTCGCCGACTTCAAGATCGACCCGCCATCGCTCCTGACGATGCCGGTCAAGAACGAAATTCCAGTGCGTGTGGATATGACTTGGCGTTCGCAATAGACAGGTGTCGGTAGTTGTATAGTTCGAAATATCAGAGTTTGAACTCGGAAGGATGCCTTCTCCAGTAAGTTCGCCGGGAGAGGGACTTGGAAAAACACGCATGCCAGTCAGCCCTCAAGTGGCAGGAGCGTCGGGTGAAAAAGGAGGCTCGGCATAATCTGCCGGCCTCCTCAACTGCTGTGCCAATTCGTGGTGGCAACGTTATTTGCCGTCGTGATCTGGATCTCCAGCAGCTAGATCGCCGGCGCCTTTCAGCGTAACTTTGTCTTGTGGAGCCGCGCTGCTTGTCTGAGCTTGTGCTGCAGGTTGAGGCTGGCGAGCAGCCTGTTGCTTGACTTCGTTGGTGGAATTGGCATTGGTGCTGCTAATTGGGTTGACCATATGAGTCAGATCGGCCTTGCGAAGAATATCTTTAGCCAATCGATCTGTGCGAATGGGCCGTCCCGGCAAGGGTCTACCGGCTCGGATGCAGAAAGATCGTTGGCAGCATTGATCTTGCGGGTAAAACAAATCGGCTCGCAACGTCTGTATTGTTCGATTGCTCCGGGTAGGGAGGCGAAATGGATCCTTACATTAAGGGTCCTCTAACGCGGGGCAGTTTCCTGCATCCCATCAGGAGGTGTAGAGTTTGGACGGGCGGGAATCTCCCATGCGATTGTTGGTGGTAGAAGACGACATTTCTATCCAGCTATTCCTCAAGCGGGCGCTGACGGAGGCCGGATATCAGGTGGATGCGGCTAGTACAGCAAAAGCTGGGGAAGCCATGGCATTGGAAGGTATTCACGATGCCTTCATCATCGATCTTGGCCTTCCCGATCTGGATGGATTGGACTTAATTGCCCGTTGCCGAGCTCAAGGTAATGCGGCGCCGGTTCTGATCTTGTCCGCCCGGCGCTCCGTAGACGAACGTGTTCGAGGACTGGAGCAGGGCGGAGACGACTACCTCACGAAGCCATTTGCTCTCCCCGAATTGCTGGCACGATTGAGAAATCTCCTACGTAGGTCCGCCGTTCCGCAGACTGAATCTGTGCGTCTGCGGTCAGCCGATTTGCAGCTCGACTTGGTACGTCGTGAGGCGCGGCGGGGCGATCACTTGCTGCAATTGACTCCACAGGAGTTTTCCTTGCTGGAATATCTTTGCCGCAACCAAGGTCGCGTGGTGACGCGGACCATGATTCTGGACCATGTCTGGAAAATGAGGATTGACCCCGCAACCAACGTGGTTGACGTTCACATTTATCGTCTACGCAGCAAAGTAGATCACGACACGCCGCAGCCTCTGATTCACACGATTCGCGGTGTGGGCTACGTTCTCAAACATGCCTAGGAATCTACGCAGCACCGCCGCTTGGCGGATTTCGATCTGGACAACTCTGGCATTTGCGCTGGGAACCGCCGGGGCGTTTTCCATAGTTTATTTGCTTGTCGCCCAGGGTCTTAGGGAGCGGAGCGACACTTGGCTTAGCGGCGAAGCTGACGTCCTCGCTCAGGTTTCGGCGGATACTCCGAGCGATCATCTCTACAACAGGATCGTGAGAGAGGTGGCTGAGCTTGCAACTCAGGAAGTACCGAATGAGCACAACGCTCGCGGGGAGAGACTGAATTCTGTATTCTTCCTGGCCTCGGACCCGAATAACAGTGAAGCTCCCTTATGGGTAGGGCCGGGTTCCAAAGACGCTTTTGTCATAGCGATTCGCCGGTCGAACTTGGTTCCAGGACCTCCGAAGTCCATCACGGTGGAAGGATATCGACAGACCTTTCGAGTGGTCGAGAAGGCACAAAACGGAAGAACTGTTTATCTCGGACTATCGGATCATGGCGCCAGGCATGTACTGCACACATTAGGTGGCCGCCTTCTGATGGTCTGGGGCGGCATGTTCCTTCTCGGTTTTGTCATCTCCTATTGGAGCTCGCGTCGAACGTTGCATCGTGTTGAAAGAATCACGGAAACCGTGGCGCGAATCGGCACCGAGGGATTAGAGGAACGTTTGCCTGAACCGGTGAACTCAGATGAAATTTCGCGATTGGCGAAGACTTTTAATCATATGCTGGATCGCCTGCAGGCTTCGGTGAATCAACTTCGCACGGTTACTGGCGGTATCGCGCACGACCTCAAAAGCCCCGTGACTTTGATTCGCGGAACGCTCGAATCCGCATTATGCAATGAAGGAGATGCCAAGTGGCGTGACTCGGTGGGTGAGGCGATCGAAGACCTAGATCGGCTCTTGCAGTTGTTGAACACAACGCTGGACCTGGCGGAGGCAGAAGCGGGTGCTCTTCACATCGACCGCAGTCCTGTCGACTTCTCGGATGTCGTGAGACAACTCATTGATATTTACCAGCCGGCGATGGCCGAGCGCCATCATGAGGTAACGACTGATCTGGAAGAGCACGTTGTTGTGGACGCAGACGTAACCCTGCTGAATCGCCTCGTAAGTAATTTGCTTGAAAATGAATTAACTCATTTGCCGGAGCGATGCCGAGTGAATATCCGGCTCTATTCGCATCAAGGATCAGCACTACTGGTGGTTGAAGACAACGGTCCGGGATTCCCTGCTGATATCGATGGCCGAGTTTTCAAACGATTTGTAAAAGGACAACATTCTCCAGGTCATGGCCTCGGACTTGCGTTTGTCGATGCAGTGGCCCAGGCACACGGCGGTGGCACGCGAGTCTCAGAACGCCCGGGGGGAGGCGCGGTTGTAACTTTATCGCTGCCTGTGAGTATCCTCCAAGCTGCGTAACCGCAGGGTACTGCCATTGTTGAGAATTCAATTACGTCTGCGACTGCCGAGCGGTCCTTGCGGGGTGCCAACATGTGAATTGAGTTCTGAATAATCGCCCGCCGGGCCCAGTCTCGAAACACGTAGCTACCTGTGAGGCAGTCGCCAAACCAGAGACAAAACATTCCTCAGCCTTCATCAGATCAGCCATCAGCAGGAATGAAAGTAAATGCATGCTATCCATATGTTTCAGTAAACGCTCGACAGAACTCAGTGCTTGTCGCGTACGCTCGTGATGTGTCAGTAGAGATCGGACTTGTTCGTCGCATGGGCCTTTGTTTCCTCATGTCAGTTCCAGGCGCTCAGTGCTTAAACAACTTTTTGCGCACGTCCGGCCAGAATTCTTTGGTCACGTTGAAAAAGGCATCCAGGGCAATTTGTTGTCCCCACTTGTCTACTGTATTTGAAAATGATCGATCCGAAGCCGGGTAGTAGAAATTGGAAATTCCTGCCGCTACAGCGTTTCCAGCTAGTTCCGATGTGTTGAACTGGTTGCCGCCGTCATCGCCCCGAGTGACAACCTCCCGGCTGATGGCGTATCCAGTTCGCTTCCAAAACCCGCCCGTGCCTTTCACGAAATAACGAGGGTCCTGATGGAGAGCAACTGGAAATAGGCCCTCCGTCATAATGTTGCCAATCGCTTGATCTGCGAATGCTCCTCCGTAGTATTTGCCAAACCCTCGCGCTCCAGTGCCGAAAGGTGTGTACTGACGCTCCGCCATCGAGATGCCAGCAAAAATGCCAGCCACTACGAACTGGAGTGGTATCAGAGTGCAATAGAGATGAACCTTGCCTTCCAGCGAAGCGGTACCCTACGCCATTACACCCTGTTCCTTATTGAATTCGGCGAAGGTCTTGCTCTCTTGGGCTAGACGCTTCAGCAGAGGGGCAGGTTCCCAGAGTTCGCCGTACTGACGCTGGAATCCCAAGATACAGCTGTAGACCCTATCCAAGCCCACTGTATCCGCATACCACATCGGGCCGCCCCGGTAAGCCGGGAATCCATAGCCGTTCAAGTAGATGATATCGATGTCCACCGCGCGCAGGGCGATGCCTTCCCCAAGAATGCGGGCGCCCTCGTTCACCAGCGCGTAAATGCAGCGGTCTACGATCTCTTCGGAAGAGATCTTGTGTTGCGTGATGCCGGCTTCCGCAGCCCACTTGCGCACCAGGTCGCTCAATCCGGGCTCGGAGATCGCACGCCGGTTCTCGTCATACTCGTACCAGCCCGCACCGGTTTTCTGGCCGTAGCGCCCGAGTTCGCAGAGGCGGTCCTCGGCGAACGGCTGGCGTACGCCAGGTTTTTCAAGGTGCCGATATTCTTTGCGGATACGCCATCCAACGTCAAGACCCGCCAGATCGCCAGTCGCGAGTGGCCCCATCGCCATGCCGAAATCGCGCAGCGCGTTGTCGACGGCTTCAATACTCGCACCTTCTTCCACAAGGAACTGTGCTTCACGGCGGTAAGGGCCGAACATGCGGTTTCCCACAAAGCCCCGGCAGTTGCCGACGAGCACCCCAACTTTTCCCAGTTTCTTAGAGAGTTGCATGCAGGTCGCGATCACTTCTTTGCTGCTCAACTTGCCGCGCACGATCTCGAGCAGGCGCATAATATTCGCCGGGCTGAAAAAATGCGTACCGATGACCGCACCGGGGCGCGAAGTGGCTGAGGCTATTTCATCTATGTCGAGCGTTGATGTGTTACTCGCCAGGATCGCGCCTGGCCGGCACACGCGATCCAACTGGCCGAAGACTTCTTTCTTGAGCGCCATGCCCTCGAACACCGCCTCGACAACCATATCAACCTTGCCGAAATCGTCGTAGCTGAGCGTCGGCTTGATGAGTTGCCGCCGTTCATCCACGAATTGCTGCGTAAGCCGGCCGCGTTTAACCGCACTCTGATAGTTCTTCTGAATGGCCGCCAACCCACGATCAAGAGCCGGCCGGTCAGCTTCTTTGAGCAACACCGAAATGCCGGCATTCGCAAACACCATGGCGATTCCACCGCCCATCGTTCCGGCACCGACGACCGCCACGGAATTTACCGGGAGAGTCGGGGTTCCTTTTGGTATGTCTGGAATCTTGGCGACTTCGCGCTCGCCGAAGAAAGCATGGATGAGCGCTTTCGATTGATCCGAGAAAAGACACTTATCGAATAGCTGTCGTTCCACCTGGCATCCTTCTTCAAAAGAGAGCCTGGAGGCGGCTTCAACCGCATCGATGGCCACAAGCGGTGCCATCATGCCACGCTGTTTGGTGTGAGCCTTTTCGCGCGCGGCAGCGAAGACCGATGCGTTCTGCTCGGGAACGCCGAGTTTGTCGTTTCGCTCACGAGTTTTGAGTGCTGGCTTCCCGGCGATGTTGCGCGAGAAAGCTATGGCGCCCGGCAATAGATCGCCTTCGATCAGATGATCGACGAGACCGAGTTTCAGCGCCTCCTGAGCGGTAATCGGATTGCCTTCTGCGCACATCTCGACCGCCTTGGCGACGCCCACCAGCCGAGGCAGCCGCTGGGTGCCACCTGCGCCGGGAATAATGCCCAGCTTTACTTCTGGCTGACCCAGTTGTGCATTCGGAGCCGCCACACGATAGTGGGCGGCCATCGCCAGTTCCAGGCCACCGCCGAACGCGCTGCCATGAATGGCCACCACCACAGGTTTTCGCACATCTTCTATCTGAAGCAGGAGCGGAAGCAGGCCCGCGCCTCGCTGGGTCTTGCCGGACGTGATTTTGCCGAATTCTTTTATGTCCGCGCCAGCGATGAACGTGCGGCCGCCACCAATGAGCACCACGGCCTTTGTGCCATTGTCCTTGCCCGCCTGCTCGATGGCCTGGGCAATCCCTTGTGCGACGGCGGGGCTTAAAGCATTCACCGGAGGATTATTGATGGTGATGATTGCGACATCTTTATCTTTAGTAAGTTGAACTAGATCGTCCATGGCAATGAACTCTCTTCTCCAGCATCTTCAAAGGTTCACTTGCGCGCCGTAAATTCGTGCGCGTTGTGTTCCTGTTCGCTCCAATACTTTTTGCGCAATCCTTTTTTCAGAATTTTCCCGGTAGCAGTCTTGGGCAAGCTCTCCAGGAACTCGATCGAGCGCGGGCACTTGAAGTGCGCAATACGAGAGCGGCAGAATTCGAGCAGTTCCGCTTCCGTTGGTTTTGATCCGGGTTTCGCTACAACCAGCCCCTTGGGCACTTCGCCCCATTTTTCGTCGGGGACTGGAATAACGGCAGCCTCGTAAACCGCGGGATGCGCCAGGAGCGCCTTCTCCACTTCGAGCGATGAAATGTTCTCACCGCCGCTGACAATAATGTCTTTCTTGCGATCAGCGATGAGGATGCGTCCATCCTCGCTGATAGTGGCCATGTCTCCGGTATGAAACCAGCCACCGCGCATCGCTTCCGCCGTGGCCGCCGGCTGTTGCCAGTAGCCCTGCATCACACCGTCGGAACGAGCGACAATCTCCCCCATGGTTTTTCCGTCGCGGGCAACATCGTTGTCCTCGAAGTCCACGACTCGAAGCTCCACGCCCGGAATCGCGTACCCGGTCATCGCCCGAGCCACGTGAAGCTCTCCATCATCGAATTGTTCTCCCGGCTTCAGTTTGGCGGTGGAGAGAACCGGCGCAGTTTCCGTTAGGCCGTATCCGGCAAAACACACGCAGCCCAGCTTTTCCTCCGTCTCGCGCACCAGGGTTGGAGAAGAAGCCGCTCCTCCGATCGAAATCCACTCCAGACTG
>DATNMU010000026.1:0-19442 GCA_035602195.1 Candidatus Acidiferrum sp. | reverse complement strand
TCCGCCCATTCGCATCGCAAGGGGTAGTAAAGAAAGTTTCGCCGTCGATTGCGGGAATTTGTTGAGCAGCAATTGATAGCAGCGCACCCGCGTGTAGTAATCCACGTCGCCAGGTTTTGTCATGCCGACTACGGGATGAATTAGCAGATTCGCTTCAACTTGTTTAGCCGCGCGAAACGCCAGTTCCACATGGGCGCGGTGCATGGGATTGCGCGTCTGGAAGGCCACTACCTTGCGCCAGCCGACACGGGCAAATTCGGCACGCAATTCAGCCGGAGTAAAACGTAGACTACGAAAATCGTAGTGCGATGGTATCTGCAGGCCTTCGAGCTTGCCTCCCGCGTACCAGGGATTCGCCTTGTTCATTACGTAATCCGAACCGGGATGAGCGTTGCTGGTACTGCCGAAAACCGCTTTGGCTTCTGCTTTGCGATCGGGTTGCCAGATTTCTTCGACATTCAGCACGGCCAGCATCACGCCTTCCGGATCGCGCAGCGCGATCCTGCTGGTGCCGGGCGTAAGTTTCTTGGCAAATTCTTCGCTGACATCGAGAGTCACCGGCATCGGCCACAAGGTTCCGTCAGCCAAACGCATGTTGTGGCAAACACCTTCGTAATCGGCGCGCGTCATGAATCCGCGCAGCGGAGAAAAGCCGCCAGTAAGAAGTAATTCGAGGTCGCAAAGCTGGCGGCCGGTCAGGTCCCACGAAGGCCATTCTTTGGAGTGAGCTTTTAGTTCGGCGGTTCTGTCGCGTTGAGCAATGAGCTCAATAAGTTCTCCGCCGTGGGGCGGAACGAGATGGCTGGTCGAAGCGGTCAAGCGCTGAGCCTCCTGAGTGTGTACGGTTATTATGTCTACTACGTTTATTGCCTTTACCTAGATTGCTCTCCGGCGTTCTTCCGCCTGTGAGGCGTCGCCAATGCACAAATTCTTGTGGGAGAGAAAATCCCGAAAAGATACTTACCAGATTAACACTTTCTGGGACACTCAAAATTCACGTACTTTTTTGCGGGCTAAATACTGGAGCAGCAATTGTGGGTCCCTCAGCCCAGCAACCGATCCAGCTAAGTATCTGACATCGCTGGCCTTCGAGGATTGTTGGAGAGCTTCAGAAGCCGCGGCACCGGTTGACTGCAAAAAGTTGCAACTTGGGATAAGCCGTTTCACCACCGTTCGTGTTTGCCGGACTGCGCGAAAAAAATGAAGATCAACGCCTCTGTAGATGTTCGCGCAGTATCCCCACAATCCCCGGGGCGGCTTTACCATCCCAAAGCGGCGGAGTCGGGAACGGATGCGCTGCTTTCCGTGAAGAAAGTTGCCGGAAAGCAGTGTAGAGCACTTCCCGGTTTTGCTAGGCTGCCCCGCCCTCGATCGATTGAGGATTAATAGTTGGATCATTTGCTTGAAAAGTGGTTTGAGACGTGCATCTATAGTTTCAAAGTCCCTCTCCGCATGGGCCTGTTATGTAAATTGTTCAAGCCTTTCCTGTAGCCATAGCAAATTTGACCTAGGGTGTTTACCTGAGGGAGCCGTAAAGGTTTCCCATCCATCTGTGCACAAATATCTTCAGCTGCGTGAACTCAAAAGCGCACCCTCGCCGCTTTGTGAACTCGGGCAGGGGACGGTCGTCATACCGTCCTACCATATGCGAGTGCCGAACGGCCTCAGTTTACGGCCCTTTTGTGCTCCAAGTGGCTTCTCGCGCCCCCAGCTTCCCCGCTTTCATGTGGACGCGAGCCTAGGCTCGTGATTCTGAAAGCCCCCTTTTTCTCGCCCGCAAGTGCCTGTGGAAATGGATGTTCTTCGGTCACAGCCATTTTTGGCTCAAAGTGGCATTGTGGATGCTAGGCAATTGGAAACATCCCAGTTGAGAGTACTTTGTAGGGCGAAAATCTAACCCAGGGGGCTTGTGATGATGGAGCAGTCCGTTCGGCTTGGACCGCGCGAACAGCAAATCGTCGAATTGCTTTTACAAGGATGTGACAACGCCGAAATCGCCAGCCAGCTGAAAATGGCCCGCAGGACCGTAAAAGCTCATTTCAACCGGCTGTTTCTCCGCTTTGGCATTACCGGCGGAATCAAGCGAGTAAAACTCGCAACCCTTTTATATAGGAGGCAATCATGTTTGCAAACGAACGATACGGTACCCGTGTCCCCAGTCAACGGGAAAACCGAGTCATCGAGCTTGTCGCACAGGGCTTGAAGAACCGGGACGTTGCCGAAGAAATTGGCACCACCGAGCACGTCGTGAAGAACTATCTGCGGGTTATCTACGACAAGCTCGGTCTGTGGAATCGCGTAGAGCTCGCTCTGTGGTACGAGTCGCGCAGGGAACCACAGCTTCCTGCTTAATTGAGGAAGCTCGGATCATCAGGGCACCATCTGGGGCCGCGGCATTATCCGCGGCTCTTTTCATTTTTGCTTCACTGACAACCAAAGGCTTGCAGATTGCGAAGTCGTTCGGCGGCCGAAGTTTTTCCCTTTCGCGCCGCCAGATCCAGCAGCAAACGCGCCTGATCGCAGTTTTTCGGAATCCCGTCTCCCCGCAGATACAAATCGGAGAGAACCAGCGTTGCCGTCGCGTTTCCTTTGCCCACAGCCTTCCACAACCACTGCGCAGCCTCTCGATTGTCGCCAGCTGCGGCCGGGTGGTTTCGATTCAGGTATTGCTCTGCGGTGGCCAGCTCTTCAGCGCCGCCTTGTCCGTTCGCAATGGTGGACGAGCCCGCCCCAGCGGGAATCGCCGGAGGCGCTGGCCGCGCCTTCGCTGGTTGGGCTTGGTGAGCAGTACTTTCCATCTGATTTTGGCGTTCCGTCACACCGGCCTCGGAGGCACGCGGCGCCGTTGCCGGGTTGGAAGCAGCTGCCGTGGTCGAGCGCTCTGTCGGCAAAACATTTCGCGAGCTTGCAGGTTCAGGAGTCACTGGCGGTGGCGCCGACGGTGGTGCGTCGGGGATTACCCGCGAGGGAGCGGATTGCGAGATGTCCCCCGATCCAGGAGTTCCGTGCCACTTCATATAAACCAATCCGGCCAGAATTAGAGCTACCGCGATCCCAATATAGAGCCGCAACCGATAGGGCGCAGACTCAGATTCTTGCGCGAAATGCGGAAGATCACTTTCCGAAACTCGCCATTCTGGCTCAAAGGACGCGGCGCGCGCATGGTCGCCGCGATTTGGGTTCGCGTCGGCGTGATATTCAGGGGACTGGTCGCCGCAGGAAGATTCCGATTCCCCCCAACTCTCATCCTCATTGGCCTCCGGTTCTTCCGAGACCGCTGGGTTGGAACGAAAACTCGATTCGTTGGACTCAGGCAGAGATTGCAACGCTGCTCCGCACATCCCGCAAAATCTCTGTCTCATTGGATTCTTGGCCGAACAGGCCGGGCAGGTTCGTTGCGGTTCTTCAATCGTGGACCATGGCTGGCGTACCTGTTTTGCAGGCCCATCGTGTTTCCCCAGCATTTCCTCGGTCGCCGGTTTTTGCTCCGGTGGGCGCCCCCCGGCAGAGGATGATTCTGTCGAAGGTTTGCTCTGGAGTTCCCGCACTAAATCGGAAATAGCCTGTCCCCGTTTCTCCGGCGGAGTGGTGAAATAGACCTCGGCCCAGCGCCCCATGTTACCCGCCAGAAGCGGATTTAGTAGAGGATTCAACTCAGCGTCCGGCAAGATATCTGCCTCGGTCTTCTCAGTTGGTTGCGACACGGGCACTCTCCTCAAGGCGGACCACATATGATTGCACTACCGCGTCAGAAGGTTGTCAATCAGGCCCATCGGTGATTCCGAAGGATGGAAGCAAATCTAGCGAAATCAGTCGCATGCCTTGCGATCTGCGGGCTCGAACTGGTCCAACTGGGCGTTGCGCTGCGTGGAAATTCTGCCCTTCGCGGTCTTGCCATAGAGGTCTGAGCCAGGGCAGTAGTACAGCGCCGTGTGGGGATCAACCCAGACTTGTGTATCAGGATTACCCTTGTATTCGGGCGCATCCGGAGGCTCGGCTAACCCCAGGCTGATCAACAGCTTATCGAAGGCCGAAAGGTCCACGTCTGGGGAAACCCGCTTTCGTCGATTGGTGGCGCTATTCGCGGCTGCGCCCTGACCCGTCGCCGTTACTGAACCGTCGGACCACATACCCCGCGCCACGACGATTACTAATACAAGTGCGACCGCCAGATAGAGATATCCTCGATGCGCCCGCCAGAGGCGAACGACTGCGCTTGCCTTGTGCGTGACTGCCACCGACTCCAGAAACGCCCGTGCTTTCGCCGCCGAAGTCCAAATCATCTCCTGCGGATGTTGCGTGACAAGGGCAGTAGAACTGACCTGCGCGCTGTTATTTGGGACCGCTTCGACCGAAACGGATGGTTCTTCTTTTCCTCCCTGCTGTATTGCTTCAAATGATTCTGAAGAAGAGATTTCTTCGTCGCGTTCCTCAAACGAAAATCGGACAGGCGGGATAACAGGATCTTCGACTTGGGGAAATTCTATGTGGCCGTCGTCCTCGAAAGTTTCGGGCGCAATCCGGTTGATTGGTTTTTCTGCGGAAGCGATCTCGTCCACATCCGCTGTGGTCGCCGAATTCATTTGCTGGCGGTGCCACGCCGATGCAAACTTGCTCTGCATGCTGGAAAGTGCGTCTTCTTCGGCCCGCGCTACGCCACACTTGCCGCAAAATTGTTCTTCCACTAACAGACCGTTTCCGCATTTCCAGCAAGGGAAGGTTCCCGACGGGGTTGAGGTGGGAGTATCTCGCGAGTTCCCAGCCGCCGGTCGAACCTTTGCCATTCCGGCAAGATCTGGTTTGAGGCGTTCGATGGCTGCTATCATGGTGGATCGTTCGGTCGCCACGGATTTTTTCAAATTGGACTGGGCATCGCGACTCAGTGCTTCCGTCACCAGTCCGGCCATCAAGTGACAAGTGTGGATGTCGTGTTCGGCGAATCCAGAGGCCCGGTCGAAATAAAGTTCCAGGGCTCCGACGACGCCGTCCTGGTAAATCGGTACCGCGATTAGCGACAGAATGCCGCGCTCAAGGCAAGGTCCCGAGTCGAATAACTTCTCCGCCTTCACATCCTCCGTGAGCGTTACTTGCCCGGTAAGCACAGTGGCCTGGCAGATCGCCGACTCCAGCGGCACCTCGCTGCCCACCGGCAATGCTGAAGAACCAGTTCCAGCGCGATAACGTATGTTTTTTCCCTCGAGCATTACAATGGCCGCTCCGCTCGCGTTCGTAATGCGGGAAACACCTTCGACGACCAAACACATGGCTTTATCCAGTTCAAGATGGCGAATCTGAATCTGGTGTTGTGCTTCAACAATAGCCGCCAGAGTGGGGGCATAGTCAGCGCCTGAACGAGAAGCCGCTCCAACTACAGTTTCTGTTTTCTGGACCACATTGCCTGGAAACGGTTGATGCTCACGCGGCTGCTCGGCCTGCGCTTTCAGATTTTGTTCCAGCTCTCCTCTTTTGCGGTTATGTTCCTGGATGACGTAAGCAGCTTCCAGCAGCTTTTCAAACGTCTGCTCGTCGAGAACTGGTTTCTTTTTTTGATCGCTCACGGATTGGTTGCTGCTCGTCAGTCGCCGCCGAAGTTCCGGCATGCGAATACCCCAAACGTTACCACGATTCTAGTGTGAATTGCCCTAGCAAAGAAGTCCATTTTGGACTCGGCGGTCTGGCGGGGCGAGATGGCTGCGTAGCGCCATTTACCGTTCGCCGCCCAGATAGAAATGCACCGCCGGGGTTATGATCAGCGATAAGACCATCGAGATTAGCACTCCCCCAATCACGGCGATGGCCAGCGGTTGCAGCATTTGCGACCCTGCTCCGAGAGCGAAGGCCAGCGGCAGCATTCCGGCAACGGTGGCCAGCGCCGTCATCACGATAGGCCGCAGCCGCCGGCGTCCCGCTTGCAGGATGGCGTCTTCCGCATTCATGCCGGTCGTGCGCATACGCTGATCCGCATCGAGCAGCAGAATTCCGTTCTTAGCCACGATGCCGATCACCATGATCATGCCCATGAACGACGATATGTTGAAAGTCGTTCGCGTGATCAACAGCGCGATAAAAACTCCCGATGTCGAGAGCAGGGCGGAGGAAAGAATTGCGACCGGCGCGGCAAACGTGCCGAACTCGAACAAGAGCACGATGAATAGAAGCAAGATGGCCAGAATCAAAACGATTACCAGATCATGGAATGAACGCTGCTGTTCTTCGTAAGTTCCACCGTATTCGACGCGAATGTTTGCCGGCAAGTGCAGGTCGGCCACAGCTTTTTGCACCGCGGCGATTCCGCTGCCGAGGTTCGTGCCCTCCAAGCGAGCGGTGACGGCAACCATGCGCTGCAGATTTTCCCGCCGGATCTCAGTCTGTCCCGGTGTTTCTACGACCGTAGCCAGAGCGCCCAGTGTCGCAGTATGTCCGCTGCTGCTGATAAGAAGAGTGTCCCGCATGGCTTCGAGCGAAGCCCGGTTCGCCGCCGGAAAGCGCACCCGCAACGTGTAGGCGCGGCTATTGGTTACAACCGGAGTAGGTGCGGGTTCGCCCTCGAGAATGGCGGAAGCGTCTACCGCGATTTCTTCTGCGGTAAATCCGGCGCGCGCGGCCACGCTTGGATCTACTTGAAAAGTGACGGCCGGGCCGCTGATGGTGTTGTCGATGCCATTCAGAATATCCACGACCCCTTTGATTTTTTGAATCGAGTCCGCCACTTTCGGAGCCCACTCCGCAAGCTGTTTAGGATCTTCCGAAAATAATTTGATCTGTATCGGCTCCGGAGCGGAAGTGAGGTCGCCGATCATGTCCTGCAATACTTGCGTGAACTCCACGTCCAGCGCGGGTTCCTTTTGGGTGACTTTGCTGCGTACTTCGGCAATCACTTCCTCGATGCCGCGATGGCGCTTGCCTTTCAGTTTCACCAGAATGTCGCCGTAGTTCGCCTCCGTAACCGCGGCCAGTCCCAACTGCAAACCCGTCCGGCGGGAAGTGCTCTCCACTTCCGGAGTTTTCCGCAGAATCTCTTCCACATGGCTGACCACTCGGTTGGTTTCCGTCAGCGAACTGCCGGCTGGCATCAGGTAATCGAGCACAAAGCCACCTTCATCCATCTCGGGCAACAGGTCGGAGCCGGAAAAGTGGTAGCAAACATACGAGACCACGACGAGCCCCAAGCTGAAAAGAACAAGCATGAGAGGCCTCTGCAGCGCCCGGCGCAGCCAGCGCTCGTGAAAATTGATGACCCGCAGGAAAAATCCACTGAGATGGGCTTCCTCCGCGGCCATCAGGCGGCGCACATTTTCCGCCTCGGATTCATTTTCCGAAGTTGTAGCTGTCGTATCAAGATTCGAAGTTCCTACTTCGGCGGCGGGAAGACCGTCCTTCTGTTCACGCCGTCCGCGAATAAAGTACTGGCTAAGGTTCGGCGTCCAAGTGAGAGCGAGCGCGAGAGAGGTCAGCAGCGCGACGCTCATGGTCACCGCCAGAGCGCGGAAAAACACGCCGGTGACCCCTGTGATAGCGATAAGAGGAATAAAAACTACCACTGGCGTGATGGTTGAGCCGATCAGCGGAACTGTGATTTCGCGCAGCGCGTTCTCGATTGCTTCCATTCGCCCCTGCCCTGCGTCACGATGCAGCACAATATTCTCGACGACCACGATTGCATCGTCGATCACCAAGCCCACTGCCGCAGCCAATCCGCCCAGAGTCATCAGGTCGAAGGTCTGCCCCATCACCTTCAGCGCAATGAAAGTGACCATCACCGTGACCGGTATCACCAATCCCGCTACGAGAGAAGTCCCCCAATCTCGCAGGAATACAACCAGAATGATCGACGCCAGCAACAGGCCCAGCAGAATCGCATCTCTTACGCTCTTGATCGATTCGCCCACGATAATGGACTGGTCGTAGAACGGCTGAATATCGACGCCCGGGGGTAGCGTCTTCCGAATCCTTTCGATCTCGGCGTGTACTTCATCCGCGACCTGCACCGTGTTGCCGTCAGGCTGGCGGTTGATGTTGATCAGCACAGCCGGCTTTCCGTTGGCGGTGACCACCGTATACACCGGCTTCACATTGGGCTCAACCTTGGCTACGTCCCCGATCCGCACCGGGATGCCGGCGACCGTGTTTTTTATCACTGTATTGGCGATTTCTTCCGGCGTTTGCACTTGGCCGTTGACCAGGCCAAGGAATAGTTGATGATTGCGTTCCAGCAACCCGGGCGAATCCACCAGATTGGTGCGGCGGACGGCGTCGAGAATGTCGGTGACCGTTACGCTGGCGGTGAGCAGCTTGGCGGGGTCGGGAGTGATTTGAAACTCAGGTTCCTGTCCTCCCTGAATGATGACCGTCGCCACCCCATCCAGCCGGTTCAAGCGCGGCTTCATCTCGTAGGTCGCCATCTCCCAGAGCCTCGTCTGCGGCACGGTTGCGGAGGTCACGCTGTAACCGACAATAGGGAAACTCGCGAACGTCATGCGATGTGCTTCGATCTTCGCAGTGGAAGGAAGTTCCGGCTGCACGCGTGACAACGCCGCATTCACATACTGCAGGGTCTGGAACATGTCCAGGTCCCAGCGAAAGTAGAGATCCACTTCGGCCGAGCCGCGACTGGTGATCGATCGCACCGTCAGCAGTCCCGGCACGCTGTTGACCGCCTCTTCGATGGGCCGGGTCACCGTGACCATCATCTGGTCGATGGGCATCACGCCGTTATCTACCGCGATCAGCACGCGTGGAAAATTCGTGTTAGGGAAAACCGAGACCGGAATGGTGAAGGCCAGGTACCCACCCAGCAATGCCAGGGTGAGAATCAGAAAAATCATCGGCCGGGAATGCCGTGCGACCCAGTGCTCGGATTTTTTGTGATTCACGCAGTCACTCCGCGGCGGTCATTTCTCACTGGAGGACTCCTTGGGCGCGTCTTTCGAGTTTTCGGCGGGCGCTTGCGCGATGATCTTGGTGTTGTCGGGCAAGCCGTAGGCTCCTGTCGATACCACCTTGTCGTTCTCGCTTACGCCTTCAAGAATTTGTACGTCATCATCCTGCCGAATGCCAAGCTTCACCGTTTTCTGATGTGCCTTCCCATCCGCTCCGGCGATCATGACAGCGGGACTGCCATCCGCCGCGGTGACCACCGCAGCGGCGGGGACCACCAGCGCATCCTTCACCGTTTTTGCTGTCAGAGAAAGTTGCACGCTGGTTCCAGGCTTCAATTGCTGTTTCGGATTCTTCGCCTCCAGCCAGACTTCAACTGTCGTGCTGTTGGGATCGAGAGCCGGACTGACCACGGTGACTTTTCCCTCGACGGGGGCGTCCAATCCCGGCACCGTCATCGTTCCCTTGTCGCCAATTTTCAAGAGTGCGGCATCGGCCTGCGGAATGTGCGCCTTGGCGATCACCGCCGAAACATCCATGACCGTGACAATCGCCGATCCTGCCGCCGCCATTTCGCCCGGATAAAGCGGACGATCGGTGACCACGCCGTCGATGGGACTGCGAATTTCCGAATAGCTGAGTTGCGCTGCCGCGCCTAAATACTTGCCCTTCGCGGACTCCAATTGTCCCGCCGCGGCTTTCAGTTCCTGTTGTTTTCCAATTGCCTGAAGCGTGTCGAGGTGCCGCTTAGCCATGGCGTACTGATTGCGAGCCTGCACGATTTCGACGCCGGACTGGTCCAGTTCCTTTCGCGGCAGAGCTCCTTCTTCATAAAGTTGCTGGCGGCTTTGGTACACCTTCTCTTGCGCGTCGAGCGCTTGTTTCGCCTGTTGTGCATCCGCTTCCGCCTTCTGCATTTCTTCCGGCAGTCCAGCGGCGGTTGTAGTTGCGTAAGTGGCCTGGGCCTGGTTAAGGGCTCCCTGGTTTTCTTGCGCGGCCGCGCTCAGATCCCGATTTTCGAGAACCGCCAGCAATTGTCCCTTGTGCACGGGACTGCCGCGCTTGATCAGAAATTGCTGCACCGGAGCGCTGATCTTCGAAACAATTGCCGCCTGCTGCCGGGGAAAAAGAATCGCCTCGGTCTTGATGACGTGCTGAATCGTCGTCTTTTCTACCGGCGCCACCTGCACGCTCACGGTTGGCGCCGTATCGCCTTTATCCTTGGAGCAGGCGGCCAGCAGCAAACTTAAGGCAAGGGCGGAGCTGAGCAAAGCTCCCGATCCTCGGCCTTGCGGAAACCGCAGTCGCAGGCAAACGTCGGTAAGATGGTGTTGGCTCATCTGGCTAGAAGCTCCCCGTCAGAGTTTGCAGATTGGCGATCGCGACCCGGTACCGGACTTGTCCATCGTCGTAGGCGTTGCGTGCCTGGGTCAGAGTATTCTGTGCGTCCACAATTTCAAGGACGGTCGATTCGCCGGCCTGGTAGCGCAGGTTGGTCAGACGAAGGCTTTCCGCGGCCATTTCCGCCGAACTGGCCAGCGATTCCAGTTCTGACCTCGCCGTGCTCGCCTCTTCATAAAACTGCTGCAGGTGGCTGAGAAGCTGGCGCTGTTCGTGGCTCAACTCCACGCGGGCTTGATCGCGGCGCAATTCGGCCTGCTTCAGCTTGCTGCGATCCGCGCCCCAGTTGAAAATCGGAATCTGCAGGCTCGCGACCGTCGAATAACCCAGATTGCGCACTCCGTCCGTGCGGATGGCAAATCTGTTGGAGTCGATACCGTAGAAGTAGTCCACGCTCAACGATGGCAGCAACCCGCCCAAAGCCGCCGTGACCTCATGATTCGCAATCGCCAGGGCCGCAAGCGCAGCGCGCAAGTCCGGGTTATTTTTCTTGCCCGCAGCTTCCACTTCGGTAAAGGAAGGCAGGGACTCGGGCGTTTGCAGATCGTCGACCACGCTGAAGTTCTGGTTCCAATCGTGGAAGATCATGACCGCAAGATCCAGTCGGGTGCGCTCCATGGCCAGTTGAGCCTCCTGCAAATCGCGCTGCTGCTGTTGCGCCTGAATGCTGGCCTTCACCACATCGGCGCGCGCCACTTCGCCACCATTCTGCAATTCTTGGGTGATTTTCAAAAAGCGCTGCGCCTCCGTCGCCGCCCGTTGCGAAGTCGCATACTTGCGCTGTGCCGTGACCAGCCCGTAATAAGCCTGCGTTACCGCAACCACCAGGCCGCGGGATGCAATCTCCGCCTTGGCGCGAGCCTGCGCGAGCGCGGCGGAAGAACGGCGGTAGTCCGCGAAATTCGTGAGTGAGACGGATTCGTGCGCGTTCCCCTGGCTGATATATTCATGCACCCCGTTATTGGCGACGAACCGGCTGGCCGGGCACGTGGCGCCGATCGCGCACACCGCCGGCTGGCCCGTGCCTTCGGTGTAGATGTAGGAATTGTTGTAAGTCACACTGGGAAGCATTCCCGCCCTGGCTTGTACGCGGTCCTCGTGCGCCACTCCCAGATCCGTGAGCGCCGCATGATATTGCGGATCATTGACGCGCGCCCGGTCCAGAGCATCTTGCAATGTGATGGTTAAAGGGGTGTCATTGTTGGCCGCAGGATTCGTATCCTGCGACGAGTGAGATAGTTCTAATGCCGTGGCCGGAGTCTGTGCAAAAAGCACGGGGCTCGTCATCGCGAAGACCAAAACGAAAACACCTGCGACGCCGAAACTCCCGTTGCGGGACGTCGCCGTTTTCCTACTGGCAGTCAAAGTTTCCTTGGATGTCACAGAACACCTCGCGAAATCATCCGTTGGGTTAGGGAGAGATTCAAATTTATGAAAGCAACTGCCTTATCGTTGTAGCGCTTCGTGCAAAAAAAGCGCGCAGCCGCCTCGAATCGACCTCGATGAAGATGCCATCTGGACCGTTCTCCGCAAGCCTGCCAGCTATCCATTCTCCCGTCCTCAGCCCGATTTGGGACAGTTCAGCCTAGCACGGTGTTTCTGAACTTTTTCTGAAAGCTCCGGGTCTTGCCCCTAAGTGCAAGTCCACACGCGCATTACAGACTAAGAGAACAGGAGAGAAAGTTTGGCGAAGGATGTGCTTAACCCGTAATGTGAGCCGCAACGAAGTAAATACGCAGAAGCGGCTCACGGGAGGAAACGACTGTGCTAGAAATCGACCGCATCAAAGTTACGCCGCGGGATCGGGAAGTGCTCGACTTGCTGGTCCAGGGTTGCAGCAACAAGGAAATCGCCGGGCAGCTCAGCATCAGCCCGCGCACTGTGAAGCAGCACCTGCGCACGCTTTTTCTGCGTGCCGGAATCCGGGAGGGGCGCAAGCGGGTGAGGCTGGCTACCGCCGCATTCCAGAAGGCGGAGGTGAAGTCATGATGCCGCGCGAGCGCCTGACCTCCAAGGAAGCTCAAGTGGCCACCTTGGTCTGGGAGGGGCTTACCAATCGTGAGATTGGCAAGCTCTTAGGGACCACCGAGCAGGTCATCAAGAATCACCTGCGCAGCACCTTCGACAAACTAGGGGTATGGAGCCGGCTGGAACTGGCGATGTATGTGGCCGGCCACGGGGGGAAGACCTGGCTGGGAGAAACGGGGCGGCCTAATTTTCCCGATGCCAGGGACTGGGCAAGCTAGCGCGGCACGCTTTCACTTTTCGGACTGGCGCAGCCTCTTCAGACCGAATCGCTATCTAGGGAGAACTGCTGCAAAAGCTTTCCACTATCGCGCTTTCGCGATCTTGCGATATTGCGGTAAGCTGCACAATTGAAAAGGCTTCTAGGATTTAGAAAGTCGGCATGGAAATTGCTTCAGAAGTTTGACCCCATCGAGCGGGCCCCTGCAGAGAGTCTGGCCAGCTCGAACTCCCTGGGCGGGTGGCATGGACTACAAAGAAACGTTCTGGATGGCTTGCGACTCGACTGAGCAGTTAAGGGCGGAGTACGGCCCGTTTCATACCCGCGTCGAAGCCGAAGCGGAGGCCCGCAAACTGGGCTTCGCCTACCTGCTGCGGTACGAGCATTTGCTCGATGAGAACGAAGAAATCCAGGAAGTGCGGTGTATCTTTCTGGAGCTGCAGGGCACGATCTCCGCAGAGGCTTCACCAGTCAGCCTCCACACTCGTTGCGCTACCTGTGGGGAATCTTCCACGCACGAAAGCACATGGAAGGCGGAAGTTTGGGCGGATATCCACGAGTTCGAGCATTCCCGCCATAGGGTCCGCCTTTTCGAGCACGCCCGAGGCAAGGGCTTAAAGGAAATTGCCGGCTGGCGCGGCTGAGGCTTTGCCGCTGCGCACAAGGTTACGCAGCCGTCGACAGCAGGCTGGCTGCCGCCCGGTCGACAAACCAGATCAGCTTGCCATCGACAGGTCGAACCAATTTGGAAGGATATTTTTCGCCGGGAGCTTCCGCTTCCAGAACTTCTCGCAGTGCGGCTGCCTTGTCGCCCCCGCTCACCAGGAACGCAATACAGCGAGCTGCGTTCAAGACCGGCAAGGTGAAAGTGATCCGGCTGGCTTTTAGCTTTTCCACCCAGTTGGCAACCACCAGCCGTGATTTCTCCTGCAACGCCGCGGTTTCGGGGAACAGGGACGCGGTATGCCCGTCTGGCCCCATGCCCAGCAGAATGAGATCGAAGCGGGGAAATTCCCCCGGACCCAACGCGAAAAACTTCTTGAGAGTTTGTTCGTAGGCCTCGGCAGCGGCCGCGGCATCCGGATTGTCGGCAGGAACCGGGAAAACATTTGTCGGTGGGACAGGGATTTTCGATAACAGCGACTCTTTGGCCATCCGGTAATTACTGTCAGGATCATCCAGCGGAACGTGGCGCTCATCGCCCCAGAAGAAAAATACTTTTTCCCAAGGCAGGCTGGCGCTGGCATTGGCCGCGATCAGGGTGAACATATTCCTGGGCGTCGATCCTCCCGATAGCGCAATCGTAAAGCGGCCGCGTTGCGCAATCGCCCCGGTGGCGACGCGTATGACTTCCTCGGCAGCCGCCTGAAAAAGATCCTGCGGAGTGGTGAGACGCCGCACTTCGACCGATGCGCTCACAACATCCCCGCTTTCCCATTGCTGGATCTCGCTGCCGCACATCGCGCCGCCCCCAGCAGACCGGCTTTGTCGTTGGTAATCACTTGCACGGAAATCGTTTCCAAAAGCGATCGCAATCTGCCTTTGTCCAAAAAAGCCCGCATGAAAAGCGGGCCAGTCAGTTTGGGAAGAATCTTCGGCGAGATTCCGCCGCTCAAAAAGATTCCCCCGGTTGCCATTGCCTTCAGTGCCAGGTTGCCGGCCTCCGCGCCATACACCGAGACCCAGAGATCGAGCGCCTGCTCCGCTAGTCGATTGCTCCCCTCCAAAGCCGCACAGGAAATGGCTGCGGCAGCATCGCCTTGTTGCAACAGCGTGGAAAGTCCCTTCGATTCGTCATCCTGGCCGTTTCGGCAAAGAAATTCGTACACATTCACCAGGCCCGGTCCCGACAGAACGCGCTCGTAGCTGACATGTCCGAAGCGGCTCTCAAGGAACTGCAACAATTCAATCTGCAACTCCCCGCGCGGCGCGAAGTCCGCGTGTCCCCCCTCGCAGGCATAAACTTGATGCCGGCTGCCATCCCAGAATAGTCCCGCTTCACCCAACCCAGTTCCCGGAGCGATCACCGCCTGATTGCCCGCCGCGGGCCCTACCTGGTTCAGAGAAATCAGGTCCTGCGGCATGAGTCCGCCAACGCCCCAGGCGTTGGCTTCCAGATCGTTAATCAAAAGAGTGGCGGGAAGTTGAATCTGTTTGGCCAGCTTGGACTGTTCGATAATCCAGGGAAGATTCGAAGTCTCAACGCGTCCGTTGTGAACCGGGCCGGCAATCCCAAAGCAGGCCACATCGGGCCGAGGCACGGCATCTTGCAGAAACTTGGAGACGATCTCTCCCAGTTCGCTGTAGTCGCGGCTGGGGAAGACGCGCTCTGAAACGAGCTGGAGGGTCCCATTGTGGGGCTGAAAATATGCCAGCCGCGCGTTAGTTCCCCCAATATCGCCGGCCAGAATCATTTCTCGAAATTCCTCCAGCGCCGGCCATCACGCTCCAGCAGTTCGTCGGCCTCTTTAGGTCCCCACGTGCCCGAAGCGTAATTCGGAAAATTCCGCGGCGGCAGCGCTTTCCAAAGATCGAGCACGGGATTTACCACGCTCCATCCCGCTTCCACCATGTCCGCCCGTTGAAACAGCGTCTGGTCACCGATCATGCAATCGTGCAACAGCCGCTCGTACCCAGTGCTGGGCTGCTTGCCAAAGTATTCCTGATACTCGAAATTCATGTCCACAGTTCCTAGACGCATCACCGGGCCGGGAACCTTGGCCGCGAATTGCAGCGAGATACCTTCTTCCGGCTGAATGTGCAGCACCAGTTGGTTCGGCATCATGTGTTCCACCGAAGTATCGCGGAACAGCACGAAGGGAGCGCGCCGGAACTGGATCACAATGTGGGTATTGCGCCCCGGCATTCTTTTTCCCGTGCGCAAATAGAAGGGAACATCTGCCCAGCGCCAATTATCGATGAGCAGCTTCATGGCAACGAAAGTTTCGGTGCGGGAATCGGGTGGAACATCCGGTTCGGCACGGTAGGCCGGAACTCTCTGCCCCCCGATGATCCCTTCACCGTATTGCCCCCGCACCGAGCGCACCAGGACTTCTTCATCGTCGATGGGCTGGATGGCATGCAAAATCTTGGCCTGCTCATCGCGCACCGCATTCGCGTCAAACGAAATCGGGGGCTCCATCGCGGTCAGGCTGATGAGTTGCATGATGTGGTTGGGCACCATGTCTCTCAGCGAACCGGCATGGTCGAAATAACTGCCGCGGCCCTCCACCCCCACGGTTTCGGCCACCGAAATTTGTACGTGGTCGATATAACGGCGATTCCAGATGGGCTCGAAGATCCCGTTGGCAAAACGAAATGCCATGATGTTCTGGACGGTTTCCTTGCCCAGGTAATGATCGATGCGGTAAATCTGTTTTTCGTCGGCAACCTTGAGCAATTGCTGGTTGAGGATTTTTGCCGATTCGAGATCGTGACCGAAGGGTTTTTCGATGATCACCCGCCGCCAGTGGTCGTTACTCTGCTCCATCAACCCGTTGGCGGCGAGCTTCTCCACGATCTTGCCGAAATAACTCGGAGCGGTTGCCAGGTAATAGAAGACATTTTGATGGGTGGAATGATCGCGGTCGATCTGGGCGAGCCGTTCTTTGATCTGGGGGAAGAGCTTGTCCTCGTTGAAATCCCCGGCAAAATAATAGAAGCGCCGCGAAAAGCTGTCCCACGTCGCATCTTCGACGCAATCGCCGCAGTATTGTCTGACGTCTTCCAGAATCTTCTTTCGAAAATCTTCGTCCGTCATCTGCTTGCGAGCCACGCCCAGCACGGCGAACTCCTTCGAAAGCAAATCGGCACGAGCTAGGTTGTAAAGCGCCGGTAGCAACATGCGCGCCGTTAGATCCCCGGCGGCGCCGAAGATCACCATTACGCAAGGATCGCCTTGCTTGCCCACGCGGGGTACGGTCGGAGCGGGTTTTTCTGCTAGCTGAGCCATGATTCAAATCCTTAAGAAATGTCGATGAAACATGCTATGCGCTCTTTTGTTTTCCAGTTCCGGATTCGACGTGCCCGCCAAATTTCTGTCGCATGGCGGAAAGCATCTTCTCGGCAAAAGTATGTTGTTGGCGTGAACGGAAGCGCACATACAAAGCCGCGGTCAACACATCCGCGGGCACCGCTTCTTCCAGTGCAGCCTGAATCGTCCAGCGACCTTCGCCGGAATCCTGGACGAAGCCTTCGTATTCCGAGAGCGTCGGATTCTCGGTCAATGCCATCGCCGTCAAATCCAGCAGCCACGAACTGACCACGCTTCCGCGCCGCCAGACTTCGGCGATGTCCGGCAAATTCAGATCGTAGCGAATATTTTCCGGCAATTCTTTGCTGGTCGCGTTCTTGAAAATGTCGAAGCCTTCGGCATACGCCTGCATAAGGCCGTATTCAATTCCGTTATGCACCATCTTCACAAAATGCCCGGCGCCGGAAGGGCCGCAATGGATGTAGCCTTGCTCCGCTGTGCCACCAAGTTTTTCCCGGCCCGGCGTGCGAGGAATATCGCCGATCCCCGGAGCCAGCGTCTTAAATATAGGATCGAGCCGGCGAACCGCTTCGGCCGGCCCGCCAATCATCATGCAATAACCACGATCGATCCCCCACACGCCGCCGCTGGTTCCCACGTCTAGGTAGTGGATGCCTTTACTCTTCAGCTGCTCGGCACGCCGAACATCGTCCTTGAAATAGGAATTTCCACCATCGATGATGGCGTCGCCGGCTTCCATTTCTTGCGCAAGCTTCTGCACCGTCTGCTCGGTGGGATCGCCGGCAGGAACCATCACCCACACGGCTCGCGGGGCTTTCAGCTCGCTAATCAGGTCTTTCAGTGACGATGATGCGCCGGCTCCCTCGCCAGAGAGTTCTTTCACCGCATCCGCGCTTAGATCCGAAACCACAAGCTGATGTCCGCCGCGCATCAGGCGCCGCGTCATGTTCGCGCCCATGCGGCCCAGACCCACCATCCCTAATTGCATCGGTTGCTCCCTTTAAGACCAAACTCCCGGTATTCGGAACCAGAGCGCCGCGGAGTAGCGCCGGCGTCTCGCCGGCTATTCAAGCGCCATTTGCACCGCAGTCGCGCTCCCAGAGGCGCCGCAATTTGTTCACCGGACTGCCACTCTGCAACGCCCGCTTTTACTGCCGTAGCCAGAGTCTCTGGCAAGGGAAGATTTGAAACGGGTCACGCGTTCTGTCCTTTTTGTTGCGTGCTTTTCTCCACTGCACTCAGCAGCTTGTGGAAGGCATCGGCAAACAGCTTCACGCCGTCGGTGGTCAGTTTTGTCGTTACTTCATGGATGGAGATGCCGGCCTTCGCAAGGTCGTCCATCACCTTCTGCGCGGCGGGCACGTTCTCGGTCAGGCTGTTGCGTACTCGTCCGTGGTCACGAAACGCATCGATCGTGGCCGGGGGCATGGTGTCGACCGTATCGGCTCCGATCAGTTCTTCTACGTACATCACGTCGCGATATGCGGGATTTTTCGTACTGGTGCTCGCCCACAACACGCGCTGAGTCTGAGCTCCCTGCTTGGCCAACCCCTCCCAGCGCGGACCGCTGAAGATTCGCTGATAACGCTGGTAAGTAAGCTTGCCATTGGCAATCGCAACTTTGCCCTTCAAATTCTTCAGCAGCGTCTGTTGCTGCGCATCGGTCGTACTCTTCAACTTATCGTCGATCATCGAATCCACCAGCGAGTCGATTCGGCTGATGAAAAAGCTGGCCACTCCGGCCATCTTCTTCAAGTTGCCGCCCCGCTTTGCCAAGTCTTCGACCCCCGCTATGTAGGCTTCCGCAACCTTCTCGTACACTTCCTGCGCGAACAGCAACGTCACGTTAATGTTGATGCCCTCGCCAATCAGTTGCCGAATGGCCGGGATGCCTTCGGTCGTGCCCGGAACCTTAATCATCACGTTCTCACGATTCACGGTCTTCCACAGGCGCCGCGCCTCATCAATCGTCTCCTGCGTCTTCAGGGCGAGCAGCGGAGAAACTTCCAGGCTGACGTAGCCATCGCGGAACTTTGATTCTTCGTAAACCGGCCGCAGCACGTCGGCGACATCTTGAATGTCGCGGATCGCGATCTGCTCATAACGTCCGGTTGCGTCCAGATCGCGCCGCGAAGCCAGTGACTTCAGCATGTCGTCGTAGAGTGAACTCTCTGCGATTGCTTTCTCGAAAATCGCCGGATTCGACGTCATTCCGCGAAGGCCATCTTCCCCGATCATCGACTTCAATTTTCCGGTTGTGATCAGATCGCGGCGAATGTAATCCAGCCACATCGACTGTCCGTACTTGAGCAATTCTTTCAGCGGATTCGTAGCTTTCGAGGTTTCCAGAACTCCAGTAGGCTGCATAATGATTTCTCCTGATGAATCGATGGCGGACGTCGTGCTTCGTACTAATCGGTTAAATCGATTACTTTTCCGCGATCGCCTTGCGCGCTTCGGCCACGACCGCGTCAACCGTGAATCCGAAAAATTTCAGCAAATCCTTCAGCGGAGCCGAGGCTCCGAAACGATGCATGCCGATCTTGCGTCCCTTTAGCCCGACATAACGCTCCCAGCCAAAGGTGGAAGCCATTTCCACCGACACTCGCGCCGTAACTGTCGATGGCAGAACGCTCTCTTTATAAGCCGCATCCTGATGTTCAAAAATATCCCACGACGGCATGCTCACCACCCGGGCGTTGATCCCTACGCTATTAAGCTTTTCGTATGCTTCAACGCACAGCGAAACCTCGCTGCCCGTGCCCATCAGAATCACATCAGGCGTTCCGCCGGGCGCGTCCGCCAGAACGTACGCGCCTCTGGCAACACCGGAGGCTGCGCCATATTTTGTGCGGTCAAATGTCGGCAGGGGTTGCCGGGTCAATACCAGTGCAACCGGCTGGTGCTGCAACTGGGCAATGATCT
>DATNMU010000025.1:0-3586 GCA_035602195.1 Candidatus Acidiferrum sp. | reverse complement strand
TCACCTGCTCACAGAGGGAGTTCAGTGAGAATCATGGGTTGGATCGTGGGTTGGAAATTTCCGCTCTTCGCCACTAAGTTCTTTGAAATGATGGTGGCCAGGGACGGAGTTGAACCGCCGACGCCAGCCTTTTCAGGGCTGCGCTCTACCACCTGAGCTACCTGGCCACAGTCGAACCCGCTCCAACGCGGGCTGCGAGGATCATTCACATCACGCCGATTGTTGCGGGATTGCCAACCGAAATGATACGGCTCGTTGTCAACGCGTGCGGAACGTTCTTGATTATAGCAACGGTAACGAGTTCGCTCAACGCCTGGGTTCGTTCTGATTGCGTTCGCGCCCTCGAATCGACAACTGCACGCGCATTGCATACATCATTATTTATTAAGGTGGTTACGGTTAGAGCGCAAAATCGATGAAGGGGGCGCTCTTCAACGAGCCGCATGGCAGGCGGAAAAACTTAATGCTGGCGCGGGGCGCGAACGCTTTGGATAAATTCTACCCGACGCAGACGTCGTTTGCGCCTTATGCGCGGTGTACTTAATGTCGGGGCAGGCGCGGTTCAACGTTTCTCGTACGGGTGGAAGATGTAGTCCTTCGCCTTCACGGCTGTATGGCACGCGTGCCCGCAGTCTGAGAGGCTTTTGGGATCTGCCGTGAACTGGTCCGATGCAGCTTCGTAGTTAAATACCGCGTATCCCCACCCGCCGCTTTTTGGAAATCTCTTGCTGTCCTTTTCGATGACGAAAGCCTGGGTAAAGACGTCTGGTACATCCACGACAAAAGGCGCCTCAGTGCTCTTCTTCGGCTTCCACTGGAGCTTCACGATCATGGAGCCATCCGGGAAAGGCTGGCCGTTGCCCGGAACGCCGGCCTTATACGCCTTGATCATCGCCGGATTGGCGACGATCACCTTGAGCACTTCGTCAGTCCGGGCGGAAGAGACGACAGCCCAGTCCTCGTATCCCCTGAAGTCGGAGAACGCGATTCCGCTGGGCGATTTCAGCGAGTACTTGTCTTTGTCCTGGCCTTGCGCGAAAAGGGGCGCGGCACCGAGGACGGCGAGCACTGCGACGGCTGTCGCTACGATGGTAAAGCCGGCGATACGTTCCACGCCGGTGCGTGTTTCTACCTTCTGTTCTTGTTGTTCTTGCGCCACAGATTTCGTCACAAGTTCAGACATGGTGTGTTCTCCTTCACAAAAAAAGTTTTCGAAGCCCGATCAACGTGCCGCTCGGACGATTGCGATTAAGCCAGAAGTGAGGGGAGTAAAACAATTGGACAATGGTATCGACGATACCTTCGTATCAAGTGTGGGGGTCAGGACTAGTGGGATGGAGAAAAGGCGTATGCCTCAGGCATGAAGACACTGCAGTCGATACGAAAGTATGGGCAATACCATCGTCCAATTGCGCGACCCATTTTGTTCTGGCTGAATGGTGACAGCTTTATGCCGCCGGGTGGTTTGTGTCACCCGAGCGACGATTTCGGATCGAAGTTCTAAGTTCTTGAGATTGTCGTCGGCCATGTGTGCATTCGCTTTAGCATCTTTGAGGTTCTTTGATTGCAAGGCGTCTGCCCAGCGTTGGGCAGGTCGGCGTTCCCTTAAGTTCTTTGGTTCAAACTTGAAATAAACAGCGTATACCCTGACGCCAAGAGAAAGGAAGTTTTGGATTCACGAGGAGACCGCGACATCCGTATAATCCAGTACCTGTGAGGCGCAATGACGAAAACAACGAGCTTTCAAATGGACATTCGCCCGCTCTTTACGGAGCGAGACATTCAAGGCATGAGCAAGGCGTTCAACCTGGGAAGTTACGATGACGTCAAAAAGCACGCTGGCGCCATCTACGATCGCATTCGTGGGATTGGCGGCGCCGTAATGCCGCCCCCGCCACCAAAAGGAGAAGGTCCTTGGCAGCAATCTCGGATTGAACTATTCGCCAAGTGGATGGCGGACGGGTTCCAACCTTAGTCGGCCCCAAGCGACGAGTCTCGCACTCCGATTCCGCTAAGGCATTTAGCTTCTTCTCAAATTGAGGGCTCAAGATGAACGATCAACAAAAGAACCATCAACAAGAGAAGGAGCAGTATTCTGGAGCGCGAGATCAAGAGATCCGTGCGGCACTGGATCAGCATTGGGCGGCATCCGATGCCAACGACTTTGAAACGGAGCACCAGATCTATCGCGAGGACGCGGTGCTGGACTACCCGCAGTCAGGCGAGCGAACCCGCGGTCGAAGCAACATACAGGGCCAACGCGCTAGTCAGCCAAGCAAAAAGCGGTTTACTGTCCAACGAATCATTGGCGGCGGGGATCTTTGGGTCACAGAATTCACCCTGACCTATGACGGTAAGCCGTCCTACACCGTTAGCATCATGGAATTCAGGGGCGACAAGGTTGCGCGGGAAACACAGTACTTTGCGGATCCATTCGCGGCTCCCGCATCGCGCGCTCAATGGGTCGAACGGATGGGCACATAATCTCGAGGCTGCCGAAGCTTTAATCGGCAGCAGGTATGAACACGAAAGAACCCCAGAATCAGTGGATGAGCACTGTATTGAAAGGAGTTGTCAATGAGCAGCGTACAAATCGAACAAAAGAGCTATGAGATGCCCCCGCGAGAGGGGATCAGCATCGCGCATTTTCTCACCGTCGCCGACATCAAGCGATCGGCTCACTACTACGAAAAGGTCTTCGGCGCTCGCATTCTGAGCCTGGGTGACGGCAACGCGCCTGCGTACCTTCAGCTTGCGAATGTCTGGATGATTCTGAACGTTGGAGGCGGCCCGACCCCGGATAAGCCGACGGTAACGCTCAGCGTCCCCGACCCTAATCACATCAACAGCTTTATGAATTTCCGCGTTGCGGACATTCAAGCGTGCTATGAACTATGGAAAAGTCGGGGAGCCGAGTTCATCACGGAGCCGATACCCAAGTACGGCGAGATACGCTGCTACATCCGCGATCCTGACGGCTATATCATCGAAGTCGGACAGAGCACCGACCTCACGTACGGTTAATGCTCGGCCGGGACGGGATGCGGATTTAAATCAAACTCGGGACAGACAGGACGTTCCCGCTGTGCCGCCGATTTGCCTCCCGCCTTTGCTAGTGCGGCCTTGGATTCAATAGGCGCTCGACGCGCTGGGGCTCGCGTGCAATGACCTTTAGATAGGCTTGGGTTGGTTGGTCCGGCTCAGCGCGGCCTTGCTCCCAATCCCGGAGAGTGCCTAGAGGGATGTGGTAGTGGGCGGCAAATTCCTCTTGGGTCAAGCCCAGGGCGCGGCGAACCGCGGCGTTTCGTGGGAACGCGCCTGCTTCAACTCTTTAAGTCTCGAACGGACAGCATCGGGATCGATTAATTCTCCGCGCTGAGCAGCGGCGTAGCCTTCGGAGATTCTGGTTTTAATTTCCCCTTGATGGTTGGCCAGCCAAACCTCCTGCTCGTGCAGCATCGAAACTGCACGCTCCACGAATTCATCGACGTCTTTGTAGGAACCGCGCTGGACATCCTGCTTAACTAATTCCTCGATCTCTGGTCGAAGGCGAATTTCCATGGCTTTATTTTACTCTTAGCCCAAA
>DATNMU010000024.1:0-12964 GCA_035602195.1 Candidatus Acidiferrum sp. | reverse complement strand
TTCAGCGTTCCGTTGCCATTCGTCCCACTGCGGACGCCTATTCCAACCTTGCGACCGCCTACTTCTTCCAACAACGATTTGACGAGGCGGCGCACACCTACGAGCAGGCGGTAAAGCTGAACCCCGAAGACTATGAAATGTGGGGCAATCTGGGCGATGCATACAACTGGAGTTCCAAACAACAATCGCAGGCTCCCCAGTCTTACCGGAAAGCGATCTCTTTGGCCAATGCGGCCTTGCGAGTGAACCCGAGAGACGCCGCAGTTTTGTGCGATCTAGCCCTTTACCACGCCATGTTGCACGAGCAGAATCCCGCGATCAGTTCTCTACGAAGAGCGCTGGTGCTCGCCCCGGGCAACTCAGACTTTCTATTCAAGGCGGCCGAAATCTACAACCAGTTCGGCATGACCGAGCCGGCAGTCGCCGCCCTGCAAGATTCCATCAAGCAGGGGTATTCCAGATTCTTTACGCGCGATCATCCGATCTTTGGAAATTTGAAAACCGATCCGCGCTTTCGCAAGCTGGTCGACAATGGACCAACATCTCAATAACGGAGAAACAACATGGCCGTCAGAAAGCCACTAACCATGCCAAAACCTGTGAAGCTCAGTCACGCGCCTCACGAGAAGCCACACGCCGATCCGGGCGATATCGACATCACCATCGACGAGAGTGTGAAATGGGATTACCCAGGAGATTTTGTCGTCGTCTTCGAGACAGAGACTCCATTCAAGTCCTGGTATTTTTACCCCGGCAATAATGAGTCGGGCAAGCCCCGGTCAGACGTAAAGCACAATCATCCTTACAAATACAGCGTGCACATCGACGGTCAAAAGCTTGATCCTAACGTGATCATTCGGCCGTAGGAGTATTTTGGGGCGACCAGATACCGAAATAATCTATATGCCTGATTACGGTTGCGTGCCGGCTCCCAGAATTTCCTTGGTCTCTCCGTGAGCGACTGCGGGAAATGGCGGTTGCTTGCGGCGGCGGAGGTCGTTGGGAAGCTGCGACTTCAGAATAACTAATCCCAACGCGGTAGCTGCGCCCCAGGTAACCGTAATTAATCCCAACTGCAGCAGGTCCGCGATGCGGCTACCGTGTCCGGAGATAAAGGGCGTAACGCTTTTTGCCACTGCCAGGCTGATTCCGCCCGCCAGTACTCCCGTCAGCGCAGACTTTCCTAACTCGTCCCAGCGCAAGGTCCTCAGCGGAACCATTTTTCGGTAATGCAGCAGCCAAGCCAGCGCAAACAGATTCGCGCCGATGCCGATATCGGAGGCGAAGGCCAGACCGATCACTCCGTACTTGTGAAACAGCAGCGAATAGACCGGCAGTGAAGCGGTCGTGATTACGGTGACCGCGGCCATGGGCGTGAGCGTGTCGCCCGCCGCGTAGAAGGCCCGGGCGTAGAGGCCCTGTGCTGACCACAGCGCCAGAGAGAGCGAGAACCAGAAGAAGTAAACCGCGGTGGTTTGCGTATCAGACACCAGAAAGCGCCCGCGACGATACACCAGATCGATCAGCGGGAAGGCGGCTGCCATCATCCATCCCGTGGCGAGAAATGACGCGGCGGCCACGCGGTAAACCGAATCATTCACCGTCGTGGCGAATTCCTGCAGGCGCTTTTCGTTGAACAAGCGGGCAAAAAACGGCAAAGAAGCTTGCCCAGTGGCTTGTCCAAGAACCGCGATGGGCACTGCAAATAGCCGCTTCGCATAGTTGAGGCGGGCGATGTCACCGATGCCGCTGGAGGCATAATGGCGCAGGATCCAGTCATCGGCGGTGACCAGCGAGACTCCGAGCATCAGCGGGATGGAAAGCTTCACCCATTCTCGAAAAGCAGGGTGGGTAACGTCGAAGGACGGACGGTATCCGGTGCCGATGCGTGCCGCTCCAATCACGCTGGCCAGAAACGGTCCTGCAATGCTTCCTAAGAGGGCGCCATAAGCCAGTGATGCAATCCCAAAGTGACGGCCCGCGATGACCCCGCCAAGAATGATGAACAAGTTGTAGATCAGAGGTCCAAACGCCGGAAAAAGAAACAGGCGATGTGATAGAAGCACCGCCGAAACCACTCCACCGACATAAAAGAAGATTTGTGCCGGCAGTAGGATGCGGGTCAGATGAACCGTCAACTCCACCTGCGCAGGCGAGAAACCATGGAACATCCAGCGGACGAACTGTGGCGTCAGAACTTCCGCGATGATGGTTCCAACAATCATCACCGCGCTCATCACCGTGATGACTACGGAAAACGTCTTCTGCGCGTCGGCGTCACGCTTCTCCGCGAGAAACCGCGTATAGATCGAGATGAAGGTGATCGAAGCCGCGCCCCCGGCAACGATGTAATTGAGCCAGTCGGGCAGGGTGAACGCGGCAACGTAGGCGTCGGTCTGCGCTCCCGCGCCGAAGGCATACGCAATGTAAGCCTCGCGAACGTAGCCAATCACCCGCGACAACATCACCGCCCCCATCAGCAGGACTGTGGCCGAAAAAGCCGTGTGCTGGTGCGAGGGTCGAAAGAACTGCAGAAGTTTGTTCATGAGCCGCGGGTTCGAACCCGCAAGCTCGAGCTTTCTGATCGCGCGAGATGCGAATTCCTTCAAAGCCTACCAGAGCATTCGACCCGTCACGGAGCTTATCGCGTCAGTCCGGTGAAACGGTCCCTTTATTGATACTGGTATTGATACTGCTCTTAGTGAGCGGCTGACTCGCGGTCACCCAGATGATCTTGAGCCCCAATTACGTGTGGGTCAAAGACTTATGGGATGAGGTGCAATTGAGTGGCATTCGATGTGTAGTGCATTGCCGCCGGACGGATCTCACGCCAATCTGAGCCGAGTTGACGCTGATATTCGGCGCAGCGCACGGAGGCTGGTATGGCGAGCCGTTCTGTCACCGATCCCGAATCTATGGTGGAATTCTGTGAACAGCTAAACCCGCGCGTCCTATTAGAGTCGAAGCGAATTCAACCGCAGCCTGACATGCGCCGCGTTCAGGAAAGTTGGGTTGCGGCTGAGGAAAAACGAGCCCTGCTCTGGCTGGCCGTGCGCACGCCGCATTGCATTGGTCCGGACCACCTGACAGCTCTGGGGCTGATGGCGCAGATCGGAGCAGGGGCCTGTTATGCATTGGCATCGCGTAGCAGATTTGCGCTGCTCGGAGTGATTGTGTGTCTGGCGCTGAACTGGCTAGGCGATTCTCTCGACGGCACGCTGGCTCGTGTGCGGCAGCAACAACGTCCGCGTTACGGCTTTTATGTGGACCACATGGTCGATAGCGTTGGTGCCCTCGCCCTGATGGGCGGCCTGGCCTTGTCGAGCTACATGCATCCCTTCATCGCAATCGCCCTCTTGATTGCCTTCCTCCTGCTTTCGATTCAGTCCTACCTTGCGACCTATGCCCTGGGCGAGTTTCGCCTGTCCTTCTGGCGTTTCGGGCCAACCGAGTTGCGAATCCTCCTTGCCGTGGGCAACGTCGCACTCTTCTGGAAGCCGCGAGTTCATTGCTTCGGGCAGTACTACAAATTATTCGACGTGGGAGGATCGATTGGGCTCACGGGCATGGCAGTCGTGCTGATTTTCTTCACCGCCCAAAATACCCTGCGCCTTTATCGCGAAGAACGGATCGCCAGGTGAGGCCTGAGGTGCGCGGCAACCGGCGCCATCCAGGACTTCGCTGGTTGAAGTTCAATGCAGTAGGTGCGCTCGGAATCATCGTGCAGCTGGCGGCATTGTTCTGCCTGAAGAGCGGCTTCCACCTCAGCTATATGCTGGCGACCGCTCTCGCCGTCGAAGGGGCGGTTCTACACAACTTTCTCTGGCACGAGCGCTACACCTGGGCGGATCGGGTGCAGATATCGGAAAGAAAATCGTTGCCACGCCTGCTGCGTTTCAATTTCAGCAGCGGCGCGATTTCCATCGCTGGCAATCTGGCGCTGATGAAACTGCTGGTTGGTTTCGGCCACATGAACTACGTGGCCGCGAACGTTGCCGCCATCTGTTTGTGTTCGCTGGCGAACTTCATGGTCAGCGATCAGTGGGTGTTCGAAGCGTGAAAAATGTTGAGCAACCAGGTTCGGCGCATGCTTGCGGGACTGGAAGAATCATCCCATACTCGAACCATGCACGGACGTAGAAGGTGTGGCTCTTAATTGTTGCTCGGGTCGCCCGCCGGGCAGAAAGTTGTGATCAGCGTAGCCGACGAAAATGGAGTCGCGGTGGCGGCTTCGATAACATCACCAACCATGCCAATGCCGCGCTGGCGAATGGCGTGATCGATCCGACTCACCCGTCCCCTACTTTCATCGACGCCAATGGGCACGCATTCGCCGGCCGCATCCGATATTTAGGACAGCAGTGACTTTGAAATCTATCCCGAGATCTTCAGCACAACCTTGCTGTAATTCTTCCCCTCCTGCAGCAGTTTGTAGGCCTCTACGGCTTGTTCTAGCGGAAAAACTTTGCCAATCACCGGCGTCAGCTTGTGTTGCGCGATCCATTCTGAGAGCTGCTTCCAGGCCGGTTCCATGATCTCGCGCTTCTGCGAAAGATAGGTCAGCCACAGTCCCTGGACGCTGGCCGACTTTGCATAAAGCGCCCTTACATCCAGTTGCGGAGCCTTCCCCGTTGCTGTGCCGTACTGGATCACCCGTCCAAAATCGCGGAGGCAGCGCAGGCTTTTCGCTGTGTGCTCGCCGCCCAGCATTTCGAAAACCGCATCGACCCCTTCGCCGCGAGTGAGATTTTTAACGACTTCTTCGTAATCGTTCCGTTTGTAATTGATCCCGTTTTGCAATCCAAGTTCCTTGACCCGCGCCAGCTTTTCGTCCGATGAAGAAGTTCCGTACATCTCGACCCCGAGAATCCGTCCGATCTGAACCGCGGCGGTCCCAACGCCTCCGGCGACGGCGTGAATCAGAACGCGATGGCCTTTGCCCGCGGTCGCTGGGCGTGTCATCCCCGCCTGCCAGTAGCCGAGGTACGCCGTGAAATAGTTGACGGGGAAAGCAGCCGCCTGTTCATCAGTCCAATTGTCCGGAGTTGGCCACAGCATGTTCGGGTTCGCGGCAACTTTATCTGCGAACGCCCCCCACTGGATATAACCCATCACGCGGCGCTTGGTGCCTTCTTCGATTCCGGCAAATTCGCGCCCCGCGATCAGCGGAGGCGGCGGAGTTCCGGGGTAGCCGCCCTGCGTAGTCATAAAGTCAGCGAAGTTGATGCCGCCCGCGGTAACGCGAACCAGAGTTTGTCCCGGCTTTAAAACCGGGTCTAGGACATCTTGTACGGAAAGAGAGTCCGGCCCGGATAGACTTGTGATCATTAACGCTTTCATGCCACAGAGTTTAGCAGGATGATTCGCGGCCGGGAGTCACATACTCTTTCCGCCGCGTCTGTCAAGCGATCGTTCCGCAGCAGAAAATGAAGGTGGACCATCTGAAGAGAGAATCCAGCAGAACTGAATCCCGGCTTAAAAGGTCCACCTTGGGTACAAAAATCCTCGGTCGCGCCGTTTACATCACAACGAAAACGGCCAGACGAATTCCAGGGTGAAGCAAATCGATCAGATAATACTGACCATCGCTGTAGTCGATGTAGCAGTCGTCGGTGTAGGCCCAATCCGAAGGCCAGGAGTCGACGAGTTGAAAGTTGTAGCCACCGTACTGAAATTCCGGACGGCCCTGTACGATGATGCTTCTCGCGTTGAAGTGATGCTCCCGTCCGAACTGCGCCCGGAATTTGTCGTCGGGGATGCGCCCGCCCCGGCTAGCCTGCTTGTTATGGTCGCCGCGGTCGTTCTGCATTTCTGGACGTTGCGCGGGTTGAGCATGTTCATTCTGCATCTCCGGATGTTCCTGGCCCTGTTGCCGGTTGCGGTCACCCTGCATTTCAGGATGTTCCTGCCCTTGTGGCTTGGCCTCTTCGCGGGAAGTTTCCTGACCGCGCTTCTGGTCCTGCTTGTCCATCTGCTTGTTGTCTTGCTTTGAAGGCTTGGCTTCCTCTGGGCGCGAGGGCTTGGCTTCTTCCTGCTTGGGTTGGGGCTTGGCTTCTTCCTGCCGCG
The DNA here is from genome assembly GCA_035602195.1 of Candidatus Acidiferrum sp. Taxonomy (GTDB): domain Bacteria; phylum Acidobacteriota; class Terriglobia; order Terriglobales; family Acidobacteriaceae; genus Sulfotelmatobacter. Next base: position 6,898 of record DATNMU010000024.1, on the reverse strand, counting down.
CAGGTTTTTCTTCTTGTGGCTTCTCGTCTTGCGCATAAACAAGGGCTGAGCTTCCGATCAGCACCGAGAGAACCGTCAGATTCAAAAGTCTTAAAGCTCGCATGAGCATCCTCCGAGGCCATCTTTGATGGCGTGCAGGCGGTCTGCATGTTCATTCAGCAGCTCGCCGGATTGCTAGATTGAGATGCCGTAGATCGGAAGTCGTGCCGGGGGGAAGAAACTGTAAAGGTGCAACGGGAAAAACTGTAGGAAGGAACCTGCATTCTTAAGCGAACCACAGGGAGACTGCGGCTCCACTTTCTTCGCCGGTTATTTACCTTCCGGTATATACTTTGGGCGTTGGTTTACTGAGGTCCTCCGGCCACGCCTCCCCAGAGGCCGGAACGGGGCGCACATTCATTCCCCTAATTCTTGCGTGCCCCGCATGCTGATTTGCCGATTCCCGCCCGAGGCGGCGCGGAAAAGGCGCCGGTGCATTCGCCGAACGTTTGTCGAAACCGCACCGGAGGAGGTCATATTGTGGATTTAATTCTTGTACGTCTTCTTTTTATCATCGTAGTTTCACTTGCCTGTTACTTCATAGAACCGTTCCGGTTGTCGCAGCCACAGGATGCCGGAGTTGGCGCCCTGGTGGGTGCGGGGATTGTTCTGTTTGAATGGAAGTTGCGAACGGTCAGCCTGAAGCGACTGATCGGCGCCGCCATCGGCAGCATCCTTGGCATCTGCGGCGCCTATCTGTTCGCTCTGGTCATTCGCAGTAGTGTGCCTGCCGGCAACACTCAGAGCTTCCTGCAAATTCTGGTCATGCTGCTCATGGCCTACGTCGGCCTGATCGTGGGCGCGAGTAAGGGCGACCTGCTGAATCTATCGGCCCTGGGTGGAATTTTCGGCGGCGAGAAGCAGGGCAAGAAGAGCTATAAAATTCTCGACACCAGCGTCATTATCGACGGCCGCATCGCCGACATCGCGGAAACGGGTTTTCTCGATGGGATCATCGTCACTCCTCAGTTCGTCCTGCGCGAGTTGCAGTTGGTAGCCGACTCTGCCGATTCGTTGAAGCGCAACCGCGGCCGCCGCGGCCTAGACGTTCTGCAGCGCCTGCAGAAGATGGCTACCCTCTCGATTCAGATCGTTGAGGACGACTTTCCCGCCGTCCGCGAAGTCGACCTTAAGCTGATCGAGCTGGCGAAAGTGTATGAAGGCAAGATCATCACCAACGACTTCAACCTGAATAAAGTAGCGCAGCTCCAGGGCGTCGAAGTATTAAACATCAATGAGCTTGCGAACTCGCTCAAACCTATCGTGCTGCCGGGCGAGATCATGAAGGTGTTCATCCTGAAAGAAGGAAAGGAATACAACCAGGGCGTCGCTTATCTCGATGACGGTACCATGGTCGTGGTCGACAACGCGCGCAAGATGATCGGCAAGACCATCGATGTCTCGGTCACTTCGGTGCTGCAGACGACTGCAGGAAAAATGATCTTCGGCAAATGGGATGAACGCGCCTTCACGCGAACCAGCGTGGCTGTTCCGCTCGCGCCGCCGGCGGTCACGGGCACAGCGGTGCCATCGGCTGCGGTTCCGGGTACGTTGGTTGAGACCAAGCCTCAGCCTTAGGTGCCGGCAATCTCACCGCCGAGTACGCAGAGATCCCAAAGCCAAAATCGTAAGGAGAGTTCGACTCGTTTCGGGCATTGCTGTTTCAGCGGCCTCTGCGTCCTCGGCGGCGAACGGTCCCTGCATTTGAACTCCCTGTCACACAACCGTATACTTACAGCCCGCGATGAAGGTAATCGTCATAATTCCGGCGGCGGGACTTGGGACCCGCATGGCGCCGGTCACAGTCGGTTCCCACGTCGACCAAAAGAAGGCTCCTTCCAAACAGTTCACCGAATTGGGCGGCACGCCAATTCTCATCCATACACTTAGACGGTTTGCGGCGGCGGATGCGGTCAATGAAATTTGGATTCCGCTGCGGGAAAATGAGATCGCAGGCTTTCGCGATCGGCTGAAGAAAGAGGCCAAAGAAATTTTAAAAAAAAAGGTCGAGCTAGTAATCGGCGGTGAGCACCGCCAGCAATCGGTAGAAAACGCGCTGAGCGTGGTTTCAGCGGCGGCAGATGACATTGTTCTGGTGCACGATGCGGTACGTCCGTTTGTGAGCGGAGAAATCGTCCAGGCGGTGATTGAAGCTGCACAAAAATACGGCGCGGCAATCGCCGGCCTCCCTGCAGTCGATACGGTGAAGCAAGTCGAACGCACGGCTGAAGGCGCGGTGATCAAAGCGACTATTCCGCGTGCGGGGATCGTGCTGGCGCAGACGCCGCAGGGCTTTCGTTATGACGTGATCAAGAAAGCTTTCGACGAGGCCTCAGCCGACGGCTTCCTCGGCACCGACGAAGCCTCTCTTGTGGAAAGATCAGGTCACGAAGTCGCTGTAGTGATGGGCTCTCCGCGTAATATCAAGATCACCACCCCGGCAGACATGGAGTTGGCGGAGTTCTATTTAAGGAAATGAGCCACGGATTTTCACGGATTTCCACGGATCGAGATCACCAGCTCGGCATAAACTTACTGGCGATGAACACTACAGCGGCAGGCTTGAAGCATTCCGATCTCACCAGCAAGATCATCGGCATTTTCTACGATGTTTACAACGAACTCGGATATGGATTTCTTGAGTCGACTTACGCCACGGCCCTCGTTGTAGGCTTGGAGGAATCGGCCCTGAGTGTAGCCCAAGAGGTGCCCGTGCCCGTGTGGTTTCGTCGAAAAAAAGTTGGGCAATACTACGCTGATTTGATCGTTGAAGGAGTGGTTCTTCTCGAACTAAAGGCCGCGCGAACCCTCGACTCGGCCCACGAAGCCCAACTGCTGCACTATCTGCGGGCGACCGAAGTCGAAGTCGGTTTGCTACTCAACTTCGGCCTGCGCCCTCAATTCCGCCGACTCTTATTCGACAATGAAAGAAAAAAGATCCTTGAAAATCCGTGCGAATCCGTGGCTAGGGTTTCCGCATGAGAATTGGCTACGGCTTCGATTCCCACGAGTTTCGCCACGGCATCCCGCTGAAAATGGGCGGTATCACATTGCCGCATGATAAAGGCCTTGGTGGCCACTCCGATGGCGATGTGCTGCTGCACGCCATTACCGACGCGCTACTGGGAGCTATTGCTGCTCCGGACATCGGAACGCTCTTTCCGCCATCGGATCCAAAGTGGAAGGGATCTGACTCGGCGGTTTTCCTCCGCGAGGCGCTGAAACGCGTGCGCGACGCTGGATATAGCGTGGCAAATATGGACGCGAGTCTGATACTCGCGGCTCCGAAAATTGGTCCGCACGCGGCCGCGATTCGCGCCCGCGTAGCGAAGTTGTTAGGCGTGCCGGGCGATTGCGTCGGTCTGAAGGCGAAGACTCCGGAAGGTCTCAATCTGGAGAACGCCGCCATCGCGCACGTAGCCATCTTGCTGGAAAAAGAAGCGACGCCGAAGAAGAAGAAAAAGAAAAAGAAAGCCTAGAGACCCGGCTTGCTACGCTTTACGTTATAAGACCAAATTGTCATCTCGCCGCGGCTTCTATGAGCGCTCGAAAAATGGCGCGGGAGGGCTCGTCCAGATCGACCGATCGCTCCGGGTGCCATTGCACTGCGAGAACGAAGTGATCCGCGTCAGTTCCTTCGAGCGCTTCAATGATGCCATCGTCGGGGCAACGAGCCGAGATACGCAACCCGTTGCCGATGGCGTCGGCCGACTGATGATGCGAAGAGTTCACGGGTATAACAGGTCTCTTTTCAGTAGCCAGAATGTCCGCCAATTTCGAAATCCTTTCAATCTCGACTGCATGGGCAACCGCGGCTTTCTTGCCGGCTTCGTGATTGACGAGCACGCGTAACTCCTCCGGCAGAAAATCCGGAATGTGCTGAATCAGCGATCCGCCGCGGCAAACATTGAGGCTCTGCAGACCATAACAAATGCCAAGAACGGGCTTGCGCAGGGTGTATGCATCCTGCAGCAGAAGATTGTCGACGGCGTCGCGGCCAGGGTCAGCGGCTGCGGCGTGCGGCGAGCGTGGGGCCCCAAATCTCGCAGGATTGACGTCAGCCTTGCTGCCCGGCAAGAGCACTCCGTCGCAGCCTTCGATGATTTTCAGCAATGCGGCTGGCGTTTGCTCGAGCGCGATGCGAACTGGCTGGCCTCCCGCCTGTTCGACGGCCCGCTCGTATTGTGGAATAGCCCGCTCAGCATATTCGCGATCAAGCGAGTGCGGCATGGGGATCGCGATGCGGGGCTTGGCATTGGCGGACAATCAGCTCATCCTCGCGATTGCAGCCAGAGCTTTGGACTGCCGGTAATGCCGGATCTCCATCATCAGGGCCAGGACGAATATGATGCCTCCTGCGACCAAGGCTGAAGGTAGGGCGATGTGGCGGTAGGCCTCCGTCATATTGGGATGGGCGTGACGCAGCGAGGAAACCACTACCGTAACGAATATGCCAAGCAGCAGGCTGATAGCGAACGAGATCAGCGTGCCGATAAACGTCACCAGCAGAACGCGCACCGGAATGGCGTACCAACGCGGCGGTCGCGGGGTGCGTGACTGCGTGTTCATGCTTCTAAGCTAGCCCGGTAGTGTATAAAAGAGCAAGAATGTCGCAGGCAGCATCAGCTATTACGCGGAGTCCCGCGGATGTGGTTAGGGCAACGCCCGTTGCTCAGGCGCCAAACGGCGTGTGCTATGCCGTGGCCGGGGAAAACTCGGTCAGCTCATTCGACCTGGCGCGGATGATCGCGGCGGTGCCCACCAAGATTGCGTCCGCCCTCAAGCGCAAGGCTTATTATTTTGTCCCGCTCACGGTGAGCCATGGAGAAGAGATTCTGATTGCCGACCGCTACGATGTGGCGCTCAGCGACAATGCGGTTTGCCACCGCAATCTGAATCTGGGCGATTCGCAATGTGTATTCATCTCCACTCGGCTGATGGACGACAAGTTTTCCGTGGCCTTCGAGTTCTATATCAACGTGGGCCACGCGCTGGTAGAGATCGCCGGAGTTTCGCACGAATTCAGCGAGTTGGCCTGGAAACAAGTGGAAGCGGGAATGCGCGGCGAAACTTCGCTGGATGCGTGGGAAGCGCGAAAGCTGGCTCTGGCCGGCGGTCCCGACGCCGAGCGGTTCAAAAACGAATATTTTGAGGCGACATTTTCCGACACCATCTCAATTTATTTGCTGTCGCTGTTTTTAGACGTGGATTATTACGATCTGCGTGAGCGGGACTATCCGTTGCTGGCTCCTTCGGCGCTGGCCGAGCGGCTGAGAAAAGTGGCGGAGTTGTTTCCCGCGAATGCGGGGTTTGAGTTTGCGGTGTTGTACAAGCGGCGGGCCTAGGTGTGGTGCGGGCGCTTCTGCCCGCGAAATCTAACCACGAGCAATCCTTTCCACTTCAAGAAGCCCCGCGATCTCAACCTTCTGAGCAACTTCCAGCAGTTTGTCGGACAAGAGTGTTCGACCCACACGTTCCAGACCCCGCCTCTACTTATTGCTTGTTGCCAATCACGAAGTTCACCGTGCTGGGCTGATTGGCATTCACCGTCACCGACTTCTCCCAGGTCTTTGGTTCGGTGAAAACAGGGCGCTGCACGGCACGCTCGGTAAGAACATCGAAGGCCTGTTCCTTGCCGGCCAGTCCCCAGCCTTCATGCCAGGCCATGATCTGATAGGTGCCCGGCGGAACGTTGGTGAATTCGAAGCGGCCGCTCTCATCGGTAACAGCGTAGTAAGGATGAGGCACGACCATCATCTCGGCATTCATCCATACGTGACCGCCGTTGCAACGCAGGTTGACCAGGCCGGGCGTCGACATGTTGCGCGACGTAATCTGATTGGTGAAAGGGAACGGGAGATTGAAGCTGGCGGCGCCGTCCATGTGGATCGTGTGCAAAGTTGCGTCGGAGCTTTGCATCTGCAGGTCGGCTTTCTGCGGAACCAGCAGAATATGAGGAATATAACGGCAATGCCGCTGGTCGAGGTGGCGGCGCTGCTCGGGGAGTTCCAGCGCTTTGCCGGCCGAGATGTTCTTCAGGTAGACAATCGTATTTGCGACGCCGCCATCGGCACCGATAATCAGGCGCTCCAGGCTGGCGGTTTTCTTGCCCTGCGGGTCGCAGATCTGCGCGTCTTTGGTGATGGGGAAATCCAGGGCGTGAGGCGCAGCCCCGGTCCACTTCACCGTGCCGGATATAGTTCCACCGTCGGTGACGGAAATGACGTTGTAGCTAGTCTGCGCGGCGCCAACCGTCGCACACGCCAGCAGTGAGATCAGCAAAAAGTAACGAGTAATTATGGTCCGCATGCCAACACCTCTGATAGCCCACCGCCCGTTGTTCACGGCTTGCGAGTCGCGCTGCAACGCGGGCTTAGAATTTGGGTCGATCCGGTCTAGTTCCGCGCGCCACGGCTTGTACCCAGCTTGCGGGATCGTGCTGCACAGGGTTCCGCCGAAGCGGGCAGCACTCGTGTTTTGCGGTCGTTCTTGATTCCGCCAGGGAGGGCCGTCACCGGCTCATGTGACCGGAATCACCACTATTAAAGTGCTCTTATTTTCGGTAAGGGTCGAGATTACCGAGGTAATGAAAATGAAAAGGATAGAGGCCGCGATAGAGTCTTTCGATGGGGCTGCTTCCGACGTGGCTGTTCAAGAACTAACGCCGAAATCCAGGCTTGCGCTTTACAATCATTCTCCCATGACTGTCGCGGTTCGATCCTTCGCAAAAATCAATCTCGGACTGTACATCGGTGCGCGGCGCGATGACGGCTTTCACGATCTGCTCACTGTCTACCAGACGATCGGATTGCATGACCTGGTTCAGGTGAGCGTCGGCCGCGGCAGCGGGATTGAGATT
>DATNMU010000023.1:0-26068 GCA_035602195.1 Candidatus Acidiferrum sp. | reverse complement strand
AGATTGCGCGCCCCGCACACGAATGGAACATTGAACGCATGCTTGTCGACATGATGAGCCTCGTCGGCAGGCGTCAACACTTCGGACTCGTCGATGTAGTCGACGCCGAGTTCCTGCAAGATTTGCGCTTCCGCAAAATGTCCAATGCGGCACTTCGCCATCACAGGAATAGAAACAGTGGCCATGATCTCGCGAATCTTTTTCGGAGAAGCCATGCGCGCAACCCCGCCCTCCGCGCGGATCTGCGCCGGCACCCGCTCAAGCGCCATGACCGCCACAGCTCCCGCCTTTTCCGCAATCGAAGCCTGCTCAGCATTGGTCACATCCATTACGACACCGCCTTTGAGCATCTCGGCGAGGCCGGTTTTGAGGCGGAGACTGGTGGAGCTACCATTGTTATTCGACATGGTGGGGACTCTTTTCTGGAGAATGCTTTCAGCTTTCAGCTACCTGCAAAGCTTTCCTTATTTTACAGTGCGATTGCGATTCGCGGTACCCCTCAACAAAACCTTTAACACAGGGCGCAGGATGCATTAGGGTACGGTGCCTGGAATCAACATGGTTCGCGCGCTGAGAGGTGTCAGCTACAGCTGCGTCCCAGCAAAACTGAAATCAAATTGAAGCGGCGGGAGAGAATGGGATAGAAAGAGAATGGGATAGAACAAGACGGTTTCCGTCACAAAGATAATCGCGGCCACCATGAGAGTTATTCTGCCGACTAAAGCCAAATAACAATTCAGCGCTCGACATATTTGGCAAACATTTTTTCGGGGTCGATGGCGATAAAAATTCCGCGGCTGCGGGCGAGGACTTCATTTTTGTCGTTGAGGATTTCGGCGGAGTTGATGTGGGTGCGTCCCTCAACTTTTACTTCGCGTCCTTCGACGCGGAGCGGCTTGTGAAGAGGAACGGGCTTGAGATATTCGACGGTCATCTCGCGCGTCAGAGCGATCACGTGGTGGAGCTTATTTACTTTTCCCATGGCGTCGTCGAGGATGCTGGCGATGATGCCACCGTGGCAGTGGCCGGGCGGTCCCGTGTAACGCTTGCCGAGGCGAAATTTGCAGACGAAAGTCTGGCGCTCTTCATCGAGAATGAATTTCAGGCGCATGCCTTCGGGGTTGTTTTGGCCGCAGACGAAGCAGTTGTTCTTTTGCATTTTGACGTAACGGGTGTCGTGGCCTTGCGGCTTTGGAGGCATGGGGAGATTCTAAATGAGAGAAGGCTGGCGAGAGTTGGCTCGGAGAAGGAATTAAAATCACAATCTTTACCACAGAGGACACAGAGGAACACGGAGCGAATCAGCATGGGGATTTCTTCAACGGGACGACGAAATGAAACACATTCTCTTGTCGTGGAGTAGCGGGAAGGACAGCGCGTGGAGTCTGCATGTGCTGCGGCAGCGGGGCGAGTATGAGGTGGCCGGATTGTTGACTACGTTCAATGAGGAAGCGGATCGGGTGGCGATGCATGCGGTGCGGCGCGAACTGGTTGAAAAGCAGGCTGCGGCGGCTGGACTTCCGCTCTGGGCCGTTGCTTTGCCATGGCCGTGTTCGAACCAGCAGTATGAATCGCTGATGGCGGAGAGCTGTGCGAAGGCAGTGGGGGAAGGGATTGAAGGGATTGCGTTTGGAGATTTGTTTCTGGAAGATGTGCGCGCTTATCGGGTGAAGCAGATGAGTGGCACAGGTCTGGAACCGATATTTCCCGTGTGGGGGCTGCCGACGAAGGCTTTGGCGCGGGAAATGATTGCTTCGGGAATGCGAACGAAGTTGACTTGCGTCGATACCGAAAAACTTGATCGGTCGTTTGTGGGGCGGGAGTTCGATGAGGCTCTATTGGCGGATCTGCCCGAAGGGGTTGATCCGTGCGGAGAGCGTGGGGAGTTTCATTCTTTTGTGTATGCGGGGCCGATGCTGGATGGGGTGATCGAGACTTCGGTGGGTGAGACTGTGGTGCGTGATCAGTTTGTGTTTGCGGATTTGATTTCGAGGTGAGGTATCTTCGCTGGTTACGATGAAAGGGATCCCCTTCGGCTTCGCTCAGGGCAGGCTTTCGACTTCGTAGCTGGTTCGCGTTCGCGAAACCAGCTACTTCGCTCAGGATGAGAATTCCAAAATGACAGTCGCACAAAGATGACAACGTTTCAGATCTACGGCATCAGCGGCAGGATAAGGTGTGAGGGTAAATCGCGCGTACAGTGGATGCGCTGGGTGGCTGTCACGTAGTCGGAGGCGGCAGCTTTGTAAATGCTGGGGACGAATTTCTGCGGGTTGCGGTCGATGACGGGAAACCAGGTGGATTGGATCTGCACCATGATGCGATGGCCTTTGAGAAAGACGTGGTCGTGATCGCGCAACGAAATCTGCCATTCGGTGGGCTTGTTCGGTACGAGTGGATGCGGGTGTTCGAAGCTCTGGAGATAGCGTCCGCGGCGCACTTCCATCGCAATCGGTAATTCGTATCCGTTCAGCGATTGCGCGTATTGGCCGAGCTTCGGGCCATCGTCTTCTTTCCAATCGTTTTTCTGCGCGTTCTGCGGGAAGACATCGATCAACTTCACGATGAAATCGCTGTCGCTGCCGGAGGTTGAGGCGAAGAGCTCCGCTGCGAGCGGGCCGGTGACGGTGAGATCGTGATCGAGAGGTTCGCCGACGAACGTGAGCACATCAGGACGATTGTCGACGAAGCGCTGATCGGCAACTTCCCAGGTGCGCCAGTCGCCGGCGGGATAGGTTGGCGAGATCGGGCGCTGACGATAGGGCACGGGATTCGCCGGATCGGAGACGTATTCGCGATAGGACTTTGACTCTGCGGCATTCGGTGCGGTGAACGACAAGGTGCCGTCCTCGTGCAGATAGAGGTTAGTGGCTTTGGCCTCTTTTGGGGGCCAGGCTGCATAAGTCCGCCAGATGTTTGATCCGCTCTGAAATGTGCTCGCCTGCCAGGCTGGTTTTTCACCTTCACCGTGGAGGTAGTAACGGAAAAACGGGGCTTCGATGTTCTCACGGAACTCGCGGGCAGTTTCATGGCCTCCGAACGGGATCAGGCCGATATTGTCGCCTTTGGGCGACTGCCACTGGCCATGAAACCAGGGGCCGGCGACGATGAAATTTGTATGGTCGGGATCGTGCTCTTCTGCGTGGCGGAAAATCTGCCATGGTCCCCAGGGGTCTTCCTGGTCCCAGAATCCGGCGACATTGAGGTTAGGCACGGTTGAAGCGTGAAGCTGGTTGACCCAGGCTTCTTTCTTCCAGAAGTCGTCGTAGTCGGGATGGTCGATAGTGGAGTTCCAGTACGGAATGGAACCGTGAAGGTACTTCGCGTTGATGTTGGAGAGCGGGCCGAGATCGAGATACCACTGAAAAGTGTCGTAGGTCTCGAAATCGAAGTGCGTGTTCTTGTTTTTGTCGGCCTGCTCGAGAACTGCGTATTCGAAGTCGTAGCTTTCGCGTAGAGCGCCGTAGCGATGATCGTCATCGTTCATCCACTGATCGACGGGCGAGGCCTGCTCGCTGATGGCTTTCAGGGCGGGGTGCGGTTGGAGGAGAGTCAAAGCTGTAGTAAGTCCGTCGTAGGAAACTCCGAACATTCCCACCTTGCCATTGTTGTTGGGAACATTTTTGACGAGCCAGTCGATGGAATCGTAGGCGTCGGTGGTTTCGTTGGTTGCCTTGGGATCGTTCAAGTCGACTTCGGAAGAGAGTTTGAAAACACCTTCGGATTTGAAGCGGCCGCGAAGATTCTGGATGACAAAGATGTAGCCGTCTTGGGAGAACTCTTTTAACGGAGGCGGCATCTCGGTGGGAGACTTCTCGGGAACGCCATAGGGCGTGCGGCGGAAAAGGATAGGAAGCGGACTGTGCTGATGGTTTTTCCGGTCGTTTTCTTGATCGAGCGGCGTGAGAATTACGGTCTGGAGATGAATGCCGTCGCGCACGGGAATCATGACTTCCTGGAAATCAAATAGAGGCTTCGCTTCGGGTTGCGGCGCGGGTTGTTGAGCGGTTTGCGCGGCGGCTGAGATGAGAAGTAGAAGAGGGGAAATGGAACGCAGGCAGCGTCGCAACGGTGGTCCTCCGGGGATTTTCTTTCGAGTGAACTGAGGGCGCAGTATAACCAAGATAGGGTGGCGCGGCAAAACTGGATGCGGTGAAGTGGGAGATCTGCTTCGCGGCAGCTTCTCGCCGCGCTCTGGATGACAAAGGTGCGGGATCATTTTTATTTTTGGTCGCTTTATCCGCGAGAATTCATGGAAATCCGTGGCCCATTTATTTTTCTTGAGCAAGTCAGTTGCAATATCCTCAAGCAGCTGTGGTAAACTCGCCGCCGACTATTGCTTTGCGCTGTGGGGCGCGGCAATTCGCCGAGGAAATTCGTTTTCGTCCGGGAGGACTGGGGAATGGGCCTCGCGTTACTGGTCGTTATCTGGCTGATTACACTGGCCAGCACCTACTTTTTTGTCGCCAAAACCTGGTGGCTGCCAGTGGGAGCATCCGCGGCTACGGGATTCATCGACGGACAATTCGCACTCACGTTTGTGTTGATGGGAATTGTTTTTTTGGCCGCGCAACTCTCCCTGGGATATTTCGCATGGCGTTACCGGGATCAACCTTCCGCTCCCCCGGTCAAATACTCGCACGGCAATGTGAAACTTGAGGTGGTGTGGACGGTGCTGACCACCGTTCTGTTCGTCGGATTAAATCTGATGGGCAGTCGTGTATGGGCGAGCCAACGCTTCGATCAGGCGGGGCCGGGAGCGGTGCAGGTTGAAGTTACGGGCATGCAATTTGCCTGGTACTTCCGCTATCCGGGGCCGGATGGAAAATATGGCGCGACCAGTGTGAAGCTGATGGATCCATCGGCGGGCGGCGAAGCGGCGGTGGGACTGAATACTTCCGATCCAGCAGCGAAGGATGACGTGGTTACGGGCACGATGTTTTTGCCGGTGGATCGCGAAGTGGATGTGAGTTTGCGGGCGGTGGATGTGATCCACAGTTTCTTTGTGCCCAACCTGCGGTTCAAGCAGGATGCGGTGCCGGGATTGAACATTCACTTGCACTTCACGCCGACGGCGATTGGCGAATACGAGATTGCTTGCGCCGAGCTGTGCGGGCTCGGCCATTACAAAATGCACGGCATGGTACACGTCGTCAGCCAAGCGGATTTCGATAAGTGGCTGGCGGCACGGGAGGCGGAGAAACAATAACATGGCAACTTCAGTAACCGCGCATGCGCACGCTGCTCCTCAGGGGTTCATCCGGAAATATATTTTCAGCCTGGATCACAAAGTCATCGGCATTCAATATTTCTTTTTGGCGCTCACGGCGGTGTGGGTGGGAATGTTTTTGTCGCTGCTGATGCGGATTCATCTCTACTGGCCGGGCGTGAGTTTGCCGCTGGTGGGGGAGATCAAGCCGGAAACGTATCTCAGCCTGCTGACCATGCATGGCACGATCATGGTGTTTTTCGTGCTGACCACGGCACCGCAGGGCGGGTTTGGAAATTATTTTCTGCCGATTCAGATTGGGGCGCCGGACATGGCGTTTCCGGTGCTGAACATGATGTCGTTCTGGACGACGTTTATAGCGTTCGTCGTGATCATCGCAGCATTCTTCGTGAGTGGTGGGGCGCCGCTACATGGGTGGACGGGATATCCGCCGCTGAGCGCGGTGCAGTCGGCGGGGCCGGGCGAAGGGCTGGGCGCGGATTTGTGGATTACGAGCATTGCGATTTTTTGTCTGGCGTCGCTGATGGGCGCGCTGAATTTTCTGACGACTACGCTCGACATGCGCGCCAAGGGCATGACCATGATGCGCATGCCGTTGACCGTGTGGTCATGGTTCATCACGGCGATTTTGGGATTGCTGGCGTTTGGTGTGCTGCTCTCCGCTGGAATTTTGCTGTTGATGGATCGCAATCTGGGCACGAGTTTTTATGTGCCGCTGGTGGTGGTCAATGGGCAGGTGATGGGGCATAAGGGCGGGTCTCCGCTGCTGTGGCAACATCTGTTCTGGTTCTTTGGGCATCCGGAGGTTTACATCGCGATTCTGCCGGGGATGGGCGTGGCGTCACAAATTTTATCGACGTTCTCGCGCAAGCCGATTTTTGGTTACAAGGCAATGGTTTACGCCATGCTCGCGATCGGATTTTTTGGATTCATGGTGTGGGGCCACCACATGTTCATGAGTGGCATGAGTCCGTATTCGGCTTTCGCGTTTTCCCTGCTGACCATGTGCATTGGCGTGCCTTCGGCGATTAAGACATTCAACTGGCTGGGCACGATGTATAAGGCGCGCATTCGATTTCAGACTCCGATGCTCTATGCCATCGGGTTCGTTTCGCTCTTTGTCTCGGGCGGATTGAGCGGGCCGTTCCTGGCGCAGCCGGTGCTCGACATCCAGTTGCACGATACGTATTTCGTGGTCGGACATTTTCATCTGATCATGGGGGTGGCTGCGATCTTTGGAATGTTTGCGGCGACTTATTATTGGGTTCCGAAAATGTTTGGGCGGATGATGAATGAGAAGTGGGGGAGAATTCATTTCTTCCTGACGCTGGCCGGCACTTACGCGATTTTTATGCCGATGCATTATCTGGGGATCGCGGGCGGGACGCGGCGGTATTCGCAATACACGGAAGTGGCGTACTTGCAGAAGCTGATGCCGCTGCATCAGTTCATGACGTATGCGGCGATCATCACGATTGCGGCGCAGTTTATTTTTGTGATCAATCTGTTCTGGAGCATTTTCAAGGGGCCGAAGGCGAGCGACAATCCCTGGGAGGCAACTACTTTGGAGTGGACCACGGCTACGCCGCCTCCTCATGACAATTTTGGCGGAGTGACGCCGGTGGTGCATAACGGTCCTTATGAATATGGAGTGCCGGGGGCGGCAAGGGATTTTGTGATGCAGACGGACCCGGCGGCGGGAGTGAGGCATTAGGGCGGTGACCTCAGCGGCTAAAGCGTTTCTGGGGAGTGGGGGGATTAAATCGCGGCGCTGAAGCGCTACGCCACCCAAAAGCGGTGGAGCGATTCGGACCAAAACCGATGTGGATGATTCGGCATCAGAAGTAATTATGGCGACTTACGTTCCAAGCAGTCCGGTTAGTCAGTTGGGTAGTGGTGGCGGTGTGCCTCGGCCTCCGGAGGGCGGCGGCGATGATGGAAGATATCCGGATTCGAATTTGCCGGATTATGGAGCGCGCCTGCGAAGGGCGCGGCTGGGGCTGATCTGCGCGATTGCAACCGTCAGCATGGTGTTTGTTTCGCTGACGAGCGCTTATGTGGTGCGGCGGGGGCTGCCGACTTTTGACGATGCGTCGCGAACTTATTTTCGCGATTGGGGCTCGGTGCAGCTGCCATGGCTGCTGCTGGCGATCAATACCGTGCTGCTTTTAGTCAGCAGTTTCACGATGGAGAAGGCGCGACGGGATATTACGCGGAATGCGGCGCTGGCCCCGGTGCGATCGATACCCGGCGTTTCGCTCGGAGAAGAAGCGAATTTTCCCTGGCTGGGCGTGACGGTTTTTCTGGGATTTGGATTTCTGATTGGGCAGTGGATGGCCTGGGGTGAACTGAAAGCGCGGGGATTTCTTGTAAATACGAATCCCGACAGTTCCTTCATTTATTTACTGACGGCGGCGCACGCTGTGCACCTGGCCGGAGGAATTATTGCGTTGCTGTGGGCTGGGGCGACTTCCCTGCTGCATCGGCCGATCGAAGGACGGCGCATTGTGGTGGATGTGACGGCATGGTACTGGCATTTTATGGCGGTCCTGTGGATTTACGTTTTTGCGTTGTTGGGGTTTGTGCAATAGGGCGGTGACTAAGTCGATCGACGTTTCACGCGAGTTGCATAGGTCCTTCGGCGGGCAAAGAACGCCCCCCTCAGGATAACAGTGAAAGGGGAGACTGGGAATGGCTGAAGCCACGCTGCAACACACGGCCGCTGTCGGACACGAACCGGCGGGAGAGTTCGAAGCGCCGCTGTTTGGGGCTTACTCGAAAAAAGTGGGGATGTGGCTGTTTCTGGCCTCCGACTCGCTGACTTTCGGCGCGCTGCTGTTTGCTTTCAGCTACAACCGAATCTATACGGCATGGCCGACTCCCTTTGGCAAAGAGAGCATCATCAACGCGACGATCATGACGGCGTGCCTGCTCTCGAGTTCGCTGACCATGGTAATGGCGGTGTTTGCGGCGCAGCGGAATGACCGGGCGTGGACGCGGAACTGGCTGCTGGCGACCATGGCGTTTGGCACGGCCTTCATTGTGTTGCACGGCATGGAGTGGACGCACTTGATCCACGAAGGGTTGACGCTGCCAGGATTTCCGAAATCGGTTGAGCACGGCGCGGGCGACTACGCAACCATTTCGTCGGGCGTGCCGCAGTTTGCCGCGACTTTCTTTGGACTCACCGCAATGCACATGCTGCACGTCACGATTGGCGTGATCTATTTGGGTGTGGTGGCGCTTCGGAAATGGTTTCTGCCGATTCTGGGCGTGATCTGGCTGGGCGCGTATCTAGCGATTCCGGCGGACAATGTTTTTCATTATGGCGTTCATGCTTTGTTGCTGGGATTAATTGTTTCGGCAATCATTCTTTTTCTGAAACCTAAGGATTACGACGCGCACGATGTTGAGGTGTCGGGTCTGTACTGGCATTTTGTGGATCTAGTGTGGATGTTTATTTTTCCGCTGGTTTATTTGATGTCGACGAAGGTGTAGGGCAAGTTCCATAGGTCCTTCGCGCGAACTACGCGCTCTGGATGACAACGCGGAGTAGGGGGGAGCCGATGCATGATGTGGCGAAGCACGACGACAGCAAGGGGCAATACTTCTGGGTTTGGGGCGCGCTGCTTTTTCTGACTGCGATTGAGGTCTGGCTGGGCTACCGGCAAATATTCCAACCGGTGCGCATGCTGCAGGTGTTGCTGCTGTTGTCGATCATCAAGTCAGCGCTGATCATTGGATATTTCATGCATTTGAAATTCGAGAAGGCGATCATGCGGTGGATGATCGTGATCTCAGTGACGGCATGTTTTGTGATTATGTACTTCTTCTTTTTTCCGGATGCAGGGCGAATTTTGCGGCTCGGAGTAAAGTGACGCGATGAAGTTTGTTTTGAAACAGATTCGTACGGTCGTGATGATGCTGGTGGTTTGCGTTTGCACGGTTCCCGCGCTGGGGCAAGGGTGCGCGATGTGCAATGCGAATGCCCGGGCCACGCCGAAAGAGGGACAGCAGGCGCTGAATCGGGCGGTGCTGGTGCTGCTGATTCCTCCGGTGGGATTTATGCTGGTGGGCGTTGGATTGGCGTTTCGGTATGGAAGAAAGCGGGACCGGGAGCAGGATTAGGTTGTAAGTGCTTCGCGGCGAGGTAGATTCCGTTTACGGTCAGTTTGACCCTCCAGATTTTCTTTCGCTCGTGGAAAATTGTCGAGCTTCCGCTCGACGGACAGCCGAGGGCGGCTGTCCCCACATGTTCTCCCCTCGCTCTGCTTTATAATAGAAGATTCGGCATAGGCCGCGGATAGCGTTGGGAGCGCTCCGGGCGAGTTCGATGCCGGATCGGCTAACGATGTCTGAATCATTACCTACGGAAAGCATTATTGTTCGCGGCGCCCGGGTTCACAATCTCAAGAACATTGATTTTGAGGTTCCGCACAACACCTTGACGGTGGTGACGGGTGTGTCGGGTTCGGGGAAATCCTCGCTTGCGTTCGACACCATTTATGCGGAAGGGCAGCGGCGGTATGTCGAGTCGCTGTCGGCATATGCGCGGCAGTTTCTGGAGCGCATCGAGAAGCCGGACGCCGATTCGATCGACGGCATCGCTCCGGCGGTAGCGATCAAGCAGAAAAATTCGACGCGGAATCCGCGATCCACGGTGGCAACGGCAACAGAGATTTACGATTACTTGCGTTTGCTGTTTGCGCGCGTGGGACGGACCTACTGTGCGAACTGCGGGCAGGAAGTGAAAAAAGATACGGTCGACGAGATTGCGGACACGGTGTTGGCGCTCGATCCGGAGACGCGAGTGCAGGTTGTGTTTCCGTTGCAGCCCGCAGGCGCTGCGGCGCAGGAACCGGAGAAGAAAACGCGAGGGCGCAAGTCGAAGAAGGCTGCCGCACCCGATACGGGTTTGACCGAGCAGATGAAAACGCGGCTGTTCGATCTACGCAAGGGTGGGTTTAACCGGCTATATCAGGCAGGGCAGGTGGTGGAGTTTTCGACTCCTGAATCCCTACTGGATCTTCGCTTCGATCAGCCTGTGTTTATGCTGGTGGACCGGCTGACTGTTTCAGCGGAATCGCGAGCGCGCATTGTAGATGCGGTGGAGACTGCGTACCGGGAATCCGGAGAAGTAATTTTTGATCTGCCTCCGCACGACGATCAGCCGGCGCGGCAGTTGCGATTTGCGCAGAGGTTCGAGTGCAAGAATTGCCATCTTCGTTATGAGGAGCCGGAGCCGAGATTATTTTCGTTCAACAATCCTTACGGGGCATGCGCACGCTGCCAGGGATTTGGCAATACGATTGATTTCGATCTTGACCTGGTGATTCCCAACAAAAGCAAAACTTTGGGAGAAGGTGCGATTGATCCGTGGAACAAGCCCAAGTACCGGCCGGTGTTTACGGAAATGAAGCGCTTTGCCAAGCAGGAGAATATCCCGCTGGATGTGCCGTGGGCAGAGCTAGACGCTGAACAACAGGAACTGATTCAAGAGGGAGATGACAAGTTCCTGGGAATCCGCGGATTCTTTCAGTATTTAGAGCGGAAGAAATATAAGTTGCACATTCGCGTGTTCCTGAGCCGGTATCGCGGGTACTCGACTTGCCCGGAATGCAAGGGGTCTCGGCTGCGGCTGGAGGCACGACAGGTAAAGATTAACGGAAAGAATATTTGCGACGTATGCGCAATGACGGTGGAAGATGCCGCGAAATTCTTTGGGGGAGTTGAGCTGAGTCCGGAAGAGGCGGAAATTGCGGAGCGGCTACTCGAGGAAATTCGTGAGCGGCTGCGGTTTTTGAATGACGTAGGGCTGGAGTATCTGACGCTTGACCGTCTGTCATCGACGCTGTCCGGCGGTGAAGCGCAGCGGATTCAGCTGGCGACATCACTAGGATCAAGACTCGTGGGAACGCTTTATGTGCTGGATGAGCCGTCGATCGGCTTGCACAGCCGCGACACTCACCGGCTGATCAAAATCCTGCAGGACTTACGTGATTTGGGCAATACGATTCTGGTGGTGGAGCACGATCCGGATATTATGCGGACAGCGGATCGCATTCTTGACCTTGGTCCGGGCGCGGGAGAGAACGGCGGGAACCTGGTGGCGGCGGGAACCTACGATGAGATCTTGCGGAATCCGGCGTCGCTGACGGGGCGCTATCTGGCTGACGATTTGCGGATCCAGATACCTGCGGTGCGGCGACAGCCGGGGACGCAGCAGATCGCGATCAAGGGTGTGCGTGCGAATAATCTCAAGGGAATCGACATTTGTATTCCGTTGAATATGCTGGTCGCGATCACGGGAGTTTCGGGCTCGGGGAAATCCACGTTACTGCATCAGGTTTTGTATCAGGCCTTGGGTGAAGCGAAGGGTCAGCAGGTGAGCGGTGCGGCGCGGGGAGCGGCCACTTGGGAGAGTCTGGAGGGCGATCAGTTTATTGATGAAGTGGTGCTGGTGGATCAATCTCCGATTGGGCGAACGCCGCGGTCGAATCCGGTGACTTATATCAAAGCGTTTGATTGCATCCGTGAACTTTTTGCGGCGCTGCCGGAAGCGAAGAAGCGCGGGTTCACGGCGGGGCATTTTTCCTTCAATATTCCGGGCGGGCGATGCGAGACTTGTCAGGGCGATGGCACGGTTACGGTGGAGATGCAATTTCTCGCCGACGTGGAATTGATTTGCGAAGAGTGCAAGGGCGCGCGATATAAATCCCAGGTGCTCGAGGTTCGGTACCGGGGCAAGAATATTCACGAGGTATTGAACCTGACGGTGAAAGAGGCACTGAAGTTTTTTGCCGAGGCGCCCAAGGTGACCGAGAAGCTGCGCGTGCTGGAAGAAGTTGGCCTGGGATATTTGCGGCTGGGGCAATCGGCGACAACTCTCTCGGGAGGCGAGGCGCAGCGCATGAAGCTGGCTGCACATCTGCAGCCGGCAGGGCGTGAGATTGGGCGTGCGAATTCTGACAAAGCAGACGAGGCTCGGCGGCGCAGGCGGCTGCTTTACATTTTTGACGAGCCGACCACGGGATTGCACTTTGATGATGTCAGCAAACTTCTGGCGGCCTTCCGCCGTCTGATCGATGCGGGTGGTTCCATTCTTGTGATTGAGCACAATCTGGAAGTCATCAAAACGGCGGACTGGGTGATCGATCTTGGACCGGAGGGCGGCGCACGCGGAGGAAAGATTGTAGGGGCGGGAACGCCGGAGACGATTGCCAAAATGCCTGGTTCCTACACCGGGAAATATCTGGCTCACCTTCTGAACGGCAGAAGTGGCAATGGTGACGCGGCGGCGCGCTCCAATGGGCGCAGGTAAAGGTTTCGTTCTACGCGGCCTGGTGTTTGCGGCGGTGGGTGGCTGCGCGTTTGCGATTGCGCAGGATGCGAATCCGCCTGCCGCGCCTCCTTCAAAGCAGTCTTCGAGTTCTCACCGATCAAGCCATCACATTCAGGTTCCCGTTGAAGATTCGTCCACTGAGTCGCCCGAGCTCAGGCTGGCGGAGGGTGAGATCGAAAAACGCGAATACGCCGACGCTGAGCTGCTTCTGCGAAAGTTAGTGGAAAAAGATTCGACGAGCTATGTGGCGTGGTTCGATCTGGGATTCGTCGAAAATGCCTTGGGCAAGGTTGATGAGTCGATTGCGGCTTATCGGAAGTCGGTCGCTGCCAAGCCGGATGTTTTCGAGTCGAACCTCAACCTTGGGTTGCAACTGGCCAAGACCGGGCAGGCGGATGCAGAAACGTTTTTGCGGGCCGCGACCAAGCTGAAACCTACCAGTCATGCAGATGAGGGTCACTACCGCGCGTGGCTTTCGCTGGGGCAGACGATAGAGAAAGACAGGCCAGAAGAGGCTCTGGAAGCTTACCGGCAAGCGGCGGAGCTTCAACCAAAAGAGGCGGAACCGCATGCTTATGCGGGAGAGATTTTCGAGAAAGAAAATAAATTCGCCGACGCTGAGCGGGAATATAAGCAAGCTCTCGAGTTGGATTCCCATTCCACGGATGCAGTCATGGGTCTCGCTAATATCTACATGCGAGGCCATCGTTTTCCGGAAGCCGAGGATTATCTTAAAAAGTTATTGGCGGAACATCCGAGCGAGGCGCCGGTTCACATTCAGTTAGGGCGAGTGCTGGCTGCCGAGGGAAAGACCGATGCGGCAATTGCCGAGCTGCAGGCCGGAGTTAAGCTTTCGCCTGGGGATTACGCTGTGCAACGCGAACTGGCGGAGTCGTATTCCACCAGCGGAAGGAACGAACTGTCGGAAGCGGCTTATCGCGCCCTGCTGAAGGCCCATCCCAACGATGGTGAGTTACACCGGCGCCTGGGCGAGACCTTGCTGCCACAGAAGAAATTTCCCGAAGCGCAGCAGGAATTTCTTATTGCGGTGAAACTCAAACCCGACCTGGGAGAAGCTTACGGCGGGCTTGCGTTCGCGGCCGGAGAGAATAAGAATTATGCGCTCACCATTCGCGCGCTGGATGCGCGAAAGAAATTTCTGCCGGACGTCGCCATTACTTATTTTATGAGGGCGTCTGCGTACGACCACTTGCGGGACTTCAAGAATGCCGCGGTCAACTACCACCTCTTCCTCAATACTGCCCAGGGGAAGTATCCTGATCAGGAGTGGCAAGCGAAGCATCGGCTGATTGCCATTGAACCGAAGAAATAGCCGCGATCGGCGGAAACGGTATTGGGATGTCGCGTTCAAGAATCTCGCAAGTGGCGGTAGCGGCTCTTGTCCTGGGTATGGCAGTCACGCTTTTCGCGTTGAAGCGAGATCAGCCGACGCTTGAGGAACTGAAGGCTCGGGTCGGCACGGCCAGCGTTGCAGACCGCCCGCAGCTATGCCTACACGTCGCAGAGGAACAACTTAAGAATGCAGCAGATTTTTATTCTGCCGGTGAGAGCGAAAAGGCGCAGGCCGCTCTGACGGATGTAGTGGCCTATGCCCAGTTGGATCGGGATTACGCGATCCAGTCGCACAAGCACGAAAAGCAGAGTGAGATTGCGATCCGCAAGATGGTGCGGAAGCTGACCGATATGAAGCACACGGTCACTCGCGACGAACAAGCGCAATTGCAAAGCACGATCGAACAACTGGAGAAGGTGCGCGACGATCTGTTGGCGGCGATGTTCCCCAAGGGAGGTAAGAAGTGACCTCTGGCTTGCGGTCTCACATCTGTCTGGCCGTGGCGGTTCTATTGACGACGGCCGCCTGGGCGCAGCGCCATCATGATCCATTCACTTCGGCGGAGATTGATCAGATCCGCGACGCCAGTTGGGAACCTCAACAACGGCTCGCGCTCTATTTGAAATTTGCCAGAGCGCGGCTGGTGACGCTGGAGCAGATGCGCAGCGATCCGAAGACCAAGGGCCGGACGCAACAAACGCACGACAAGTTGGACGACTTCCTGCTGATCTACGACGAACTGAACGACAATATCGATACTTATATCGATCGCAGGAACGACATTCGCAAACCGCTGAAGTTAGTTATCGACGCTGACACGGAGTTTCAGGCCAAGTTGCTTGGGTTGAAAGATGCAGCGGGGGTGCCCCCAGAAGAAGCGAAGCAGTATGAATTCATCCTGAGCAACGCGCTCGATACGGTGAACACGTCGGCGGAAGATCATCGCAAGCTGCTGGACGAACAGGAAGAAGCGAGCAAACACAAGAAGAAATTTGAGAAGGCGACGAGTGGCAAGCCGGAGTGAGGCCGCCGGTGTTGGGATAGGCTGTCGAGCTTCGCTCGACTGGACAGCCCCTTCGGCTCCGCTCAGGCAGCTTGAGTGGCTGTCCGCACACGAGCACTCTTGAAACTAAGTTTCTCGTGCTAATCTGGGCTCACTGTGCGTGAGGGATTGCTCGACATTTTTCATGAGGAGCACCGGCAGCTGCGTCCGGGGACGGCGGCGCCGGAGTTCAAGATCGAATTTTTTGCTTTCGCCAACGTCAATAATACGATTCGGCTGCGCGAGGGCAGGCTGCTGGTAAGACTTTCTGACTTGCTGGAAGGCTCACCAGACGGGGTGGTGCGAGCCATCGCCCACATTCTGCTGGCGAAAATGTACCGCAAGCCGATTGATCGCGGGCACGCGGCGCGCTATCGAAAATATGTGGGCAGTCGTGAGGTGGCCAGCAAGGCGCATCTCGTCCGGCAGATGCGCGGACGCAAGCGGCTGCACTCTCCTCAAGGGCGCGTGTATGATCTCGACGCGGTGTTTGAAGATCTGAACCGGCGATTTTTTCACGGACTGCTGGGACGGCCGCGCATGAGTTGGAGTCCGACGAAAACGCGGCGGATTTTGGGGCACTACGATCCTGCGCACAATGCGATTGTGATCAGCCGCATCTTTGACCAGTTCCTGGTTCCTCGCTACGCGGTGGAATACATTGTGTACCACGAGATGCTGCACTTGAAGCATCCCGTGAAGTTGCGCGGCAGCCGAAGATGCGTGCACTCGGCGGAGTTTCAGGCGGAGGAAACGTTGTTTCCGGAGTTGGAGCGGGCCAATGCGTTTTTGAAGAGGTTATGAGTGATATCGCTGTTTTCGCCAGCCGTGAGTTCATTGACCTGCCCGTAGGCGGGGGGATTAAAAGGAAGGAAAGTCACCCGCAGATTTCGCCGTGGCGCGATGTTTTTGGAGCAGCGACGCCGTCGTTTCTGTGAGCATCTTAACGAAGTACCCAATGAAGAGAACCATGTCCGTTATGATTCCCAAATGTGTGGTCTCAACTCCGTAGCAGTTCTTCACTGCGTCGCCCGCGACGAACAAAATCCAACGCTCGGAAGAGTCTGGAAGCTCCGATTTTGCACGAGCGAACGTATCATCGTATTCAGTAAACCGCTTCAAGTACCGCTCTACCAGTTTCCCGGCAACGATGGGAGGCGTCCCTTGGAGCAGAAACGATTGGCGATAAACTTCAAGGGCCTTGCCTATGATTGCAAATACCGCCGTGTTAGAGGGCGATAGTTTTCGTAGGGTCAGAACCGCTGAGTAGAAGGCGACTTTCTCCAACTCGGCTCCGGCAGCGGCACGCTTTTCGGGAGATAACTCACGATGGATAGGCCCCAGGAAGTTAGATTTGTTGATTGCCGACTGCATCCGGTAAAACTGTCGCACCGAAAATGCTATATCCTGCGCTATGTCCTTCGCTTTAACCACGTCTCTCGGGCCGAAGGCGGCTCCGCACTTCTGACAGAACTGCGTCCCTTCCTCGTATATCATCGGGCAATTGAAGCATACCCTGAACTCTCGCTCTATTTCAGGACGACAGCCGCCGCAGAACACCTGCTCATCTTCCGGCATGAACTCCTTTCCGCAGTGCATGCACTTTAGACGTCCGGCGTCAGTGATGTTGTTCCAGTAATAGTATTCCTCAGCAATTGGCTCTGCGGAGATCGCTAACGTGACGAAATCATACGGCACGCCCATTCCTGATTCTATGGCGCGACCAAATTCGCGCAAGTCCTCCGGCGGAAAATTGTGATCCGAAAGCATTAGACTTTTTGCTCGGTCTATGATTGTCGTTGGAACTGTTCCGCACGTGTCGCATGGCGTAAAGGCCCCGAACTTCTCTACCCCACAGAAAATGCAAATCGCCAGGGTCATAGCACCTCTTGCCGACTGATCCGCCAATCAGAAAACGTGGTCAGTGTTTCAAGCGGAGTCCTTTGCAACGCCTGTGCGAGTCTGGGCATGGCAAATCGTCTTCCACGACAAAAAGACGGGCTGCAATCAGATCGTCAATAACACTCGTAACGGCCTGCATCGTGTTTCGGTTTCGACTGCGTTGCCGGAGCCAATAATCAAGTGAATGCGGTTTACGATGCTTCGCCATCACTACCTTACTTGCGCCTATGATTATGTAGTCGCGTGGCGGCCTGAAGGCGCGGATGTAATCTACGAGGTCGTGTTCATTGAAAACAGCGCCACCGCCAAAGGGCAGACCGATCATCGACTAATGTTACTCCCCGCTGATACGTTCGGCATGCGCGTGGCTACGACTTCCGCTGCAAAATAAATGATTGGTGAGAAAACGCGATTACACTAAGTAGCCGCCCGTTTAATCCCATATTTCCCCGTGTGATGCACATCACGCGCGTTTGTGACCTGGCGGATTGACGGCCCCGGCGCTGGGGGAATATCCTTGAAGTTGAAAATGAAATTCATTTTCAAAATTGATTGTGCTTTCAAGAATTGAGAGTTGGACCTCGGGAGATCCTTCGCTCCGCCTGAAAAACGGCTGCGCTCAGGATGACGCCGGGGAGGTTCGATCGGTCATATAGATCGGTCATATAAAGGTAACGCACACATGCTGCAAGCTTTCATTATCACGTTGCGCGAGGGGGTCGAGGCCGCCCTTATCGTGGGAATCACGTTGGCCTATCTAGCCAAGATTGGCCGGAACGATCTGCGCAAGGCGGTGTATGCGGCGCTGGGTGCGGCATTTCTGGGCAGCATCGGCGTGGCGGTTGTGATTTCCCGGCTCAATCTGAATGAAGATGTGTTCGAGGGCTGGGTCATGCTGGTGGCCGCCTTCTTCGTCATCACCATGGTTATTTTCATGATGAAAACGGGAAAGAAGATGAAAGGCGAGATCGAGGGCAAGATCGGCCTACTGGCGGGAAACGATGCCTGGATCGGCCTGTTCTTTTTTGTATTTTTGATGGTGCTGCGCGAAGGCGCGGAAACCGTGCTGATTCTCTCGGCTGTTTCTTTGAACTCGACCGAGTTGATGAGTTTTTTAGGGACCCTGGGCGGGGTTATCGCGGCAGTGGCCTTTGGCGTGATGTTTGTGAAAGGCAGCGTACGGATCAATCTGCAGAAATTTTTCCGGGTCACGACAGCGATTCTGTTCCTGGTGGCGGCGCAGTTGATCGTCGCGGGGCTGCATGAGTTGTCGGAGAGTGGAGTGATTCCGTCATCGAAGCGGGAGATGGCGCTGATTGGGCCGATTGTCCGCAATGATCTCTTCTTCTTTGTCACGGTTCTGGCGCTGGCGGCTTTGATGGTGTTATTCGATGCCAAGCGGCGCGAGCCTTTGGCGGTGCCGGCCTCGGCGGCTGAACGGCGCAAGGCCGCGTGGTCTGCGCGCAAAGAGCGCCTCTGGATGGCATCGGTTTACGTTTTCTCGTTTCTATTTATTGCCATGCTGACGGCGGAGTTTGTCTATGCCAAGAGCCAGAGCGCTCTGTCGCCGGCAACGGAGGTCACTTTTATTAATGGTCAAGTGACGATTCCGCTGGCGCAGGTTTCAGACGGCGATCTGCATCGTTACCAGGCTCAGGAAAATGGCACGCCCATTCGCTTCTGGCTTTATCAGAAGCCGGATGGAAAGATCGCCACGGTATTCGATGCTTGTCAGATTTGTGGCGCGGTCGGCTTCTACAAGTCGGGAAACGGAGTGATTTGCAAGAACTGCGCGGCGCCGATTAATCCCCAGTCGGTGGGCACGGCGGGCGGATGCAATCCGATTCCTTTGAAGGCGACGCAGACAGCAGACTCCGTGATCATTCGAGAGGCGGACATCGCGGCTGGGAGCCGCGTGTTCGAGAAGCAATAAATGTTCGTCCGGCTGGTTTACGAATCGTTCCGCCGGCAGAAGCGGCGGAAATTGCTGGCCGGCGCTGCTATTACCCTGGGCGTTACGGTTGCCACGGCGATGATTGCGGTCGCGACGGATATTGGCGACAAGATCAATCGCGAACTGCGAACCATAGGCGCGAACCTGGTAGTGACTCCTCAAGAAGATACGCTGGATGTAGAAATTGGCGGCGTTAATTTGAAGCCGCCGAGCGATGGCGCGTTCCTGAATGAAGCTGATCTGCCCAAGATCAAGGGAACGTTCTGGCATAACAACATCACCGCATTTGCGCCCATGCTACCGGTGAATGCCACGCTGCAGCGCGACGGCAAAACCGAAGACCTCACTTTGCTCGGCACTTACTTTGCAAAACCGGTTGCGTTTGGGAAAGAAGAATTCAGCACGGGTGTGCGGTCGACTTATCCGTGGTGGAGGGTTTCGGGAGCGTGGCCGGATGATTCTTCTCACGACGTTTTGCTGGGAGAGCGGCTGGCGGCGAAGCTTTCGGCCAAGGCTGGTGCTTCTCTTGAGGTTTCAGGCCGACCGTTGCGTGTAAGCGGAATTCTTTCAACCGGCGGCGCGGAAGACGATGAGGTAGTGGCGCCGATTGCTTTGGCGCAGGAAATTCTTGGCCGGCCGGGCGCGGTGCGGCGGGTGTACGTCAGCGCGCTGACCAAACCGGAGGATGCGCTGGCGCGGCGCGATCCTAAGAGCATGTCGGGGCCGATCTACGACCGCTGGTATTGTTCGCCGTATCCACAGTCGATTGCATTTCAATTGCAGGAAGCGATTCCGCACTCGCATGCGGAACAGATTCGGCAAGTGGCGCAGAATGAGGGCGCGGTGCTGACTCGCATCGAAGGTCTGATTTTTCTGGTTACGCTGGCAGCGTTGTTTGCGTCGGCGCTGGCGGTTTCGGCGGCGATGGCCACGGCGATTTTTGAGCGGCGCGCGGAAGTGGGGCTGATGAAGGCTTTGGGCGCGGGAAAGGTTGCGGTAGCGTCGGTCTTTTTTGCCGAAGCGATGCTGCTTGCTCTATTCGGCGGCTTGGTTGGCTTTGCGGCTGGTGGGCTGTTAGCGCGCGAGATTGGACGATCCATTTTCAATTCACAGATCACGATTGCGCCAGTGCTGCTTCCGGTGATCCTGGTGATTGCCGTGATTGTAACTTTTGGAGGAAGCGCGGCGGCAATTCGAAAAGCAGTGGGGCTCGATCCAGTGTTCGCGTTGCGGGGTGAACTGTGAGCGAGAGCAACCCTCACATCGCGCAGGGTGTTGCCGACAGGCGGGAGAACGCGCCACATACTTCGATGTTCGTGCGCATGTTGTTGCGTGCCGCGGTGCTGCGGCGGGGGCGTGCGGCCTCCGCGCTGTTTGCCATGGTGGTAGCCGCGGCGGTTGCGACGGCGATGCTGAATTTGTACGTGGACGTGCAGGCCAAGCTGCGGCGCGAGTTTCGCAACTATGGGGCAAACATTATTCTTGTGGGGAAAGATGGAACTTCCTTTCCCGCCGATGCCGTTGCTCGCGCCGAGTCAGTAGTCGCGGGGCGGGGCGTAGTTGCGCCATTCGCGCTGGTGGTTGCGCGCACCGGCGATGGCCAGCCCATCGTGGTCGCAGGAGCAGATTTTGAGCGAGTTCGGCAACTGGATCGCTGGTGGTCGGTGAGCAACTGGCCGGCGGCGCCGAAGCAGGCGCTGGTGGGGGTACGCGCGCTGCTGGTTGTTTCTCCGAAGAATCAGCCTTTCGATTTGAGTTTTCAGGGACACACCATTTCTCTAACGACCGCTGGTACGGTGCAGACGGGCTCGGCGGAAGACAGCCGGGTTTATCTTTCGCTGGCGGATTTTGTTTCGTGGACAGGGGTGCAGCCCTCCACCGTGGAAGTTGCGGCTACCGGATCGCCAGAGGATATCGACTCGATCATGCGTCAGCTGCAACAGGCGATTCCGATGGCTGAGGTTCGTCCAGTGCGGCAGATCATGGAGGGTGAAGCGCGCGTGCTGGGTAAGACTCGATCTACGTTGCTGGCTGCGGCGGCGCTGATTATCTTGACGGCTGCATTGTGTGTGCTCTCCACGCTGATGGGATGGGTGTTTGACCGGCGGCGCGACTTTGCCATCATGAAGGCGCTGGGCGCTTCCGACCGCTTGCTGAATGGATTTTTCGCGGCGGAAGCCGCGGCTCTGGGTGCGACCGGCGCTTTGATCGGATTTGTTTTGGGCGTTGGCATTGCCGCCTGGATTGGGCGGGTGAATTTTCATGCTCCGGTGGTGCCGCGATTCAGCGTCTTGCCGCTTGTGCTGGCTGGTAGCATCGTGGTGACGCTGCTTTCGGCGATTCTGCCGATCTCGCTGTTACGGCGGGTGCAGCCGGCGGTCATCTTGAGGGGAGAGTGAAATGATTCAGATTAAAGACGTCACCAAACTCTATCCCGCCAAGGCCGCGGGAAACGAGAACAGTAACGGCAAGGATGGTCAGAGTGGCGCGATTCATGCTCTGGACCATATTTCGTTGCATGTGGCGCAAGGCGAGTGGCTTTCGATCATGGGGCCTTCAGGCTCGGGCAAATCGACGCTGGTGAATCTGATTGGCTGCCTGGACCGGCCGACATCCGGTGAAATCTGGCTGGATGGGCAAAATGTGGCGGGGATTTCGGCGGGCGAATTGAATCGCGTGCGCGCGGAAAAGATTGGATTCATCTTTCAGCAGTTTCATCTCATCCCGTTTCTCACGTCGGTTGAGAACGTGATGCTGGCGCAGTATTTTCACAGCATGACCGATGAGAAAGAGGCGATCGACGCGTTGACACGCGTGGGTCTTGGCGACAGGGCTCATCATTTGCCATCGCAGCTTTCAGGCGGAGAGCAGCAGCGGGTCTGCATTGCGCGCGCGCTGATTAACGACCCCAAAATTATTCTTGCCGATGAGCCGACTGGTAACCTCGATGCTCTGAACGAAGAGCTGGTGTTGCGCCTGCTGCGGGAATTTCATCAGCAGGGCAGGACAATCGTGATGGTGACGCACGATCCGGTTGTGGCTCGGCTAGCGGACCGCCGCATTGAATTTCATCATGGCAAAATCGCCTCGCAGGAAGTTTTTGCCATGGCCGATGAGGAGCAATTCGACGAGGTGCTCGAAGAACTATGGGTGCTCGAAGAGCACGGGGAGATTGCCGAAGTTGAGCGCATGGAGGTTCATGGCGCGCTGCCCGTGAGCCTGGCGATTGAAAAAATGATTCCGATGGGGCTGGTGGCTTCGTCGCCGCATCCGCCGATGGAACACGGGCACAAGCCATTCGTGAATCCTTGCCATGATGCTCTGAAGCCGGTCGCGGCGTCGGTGGGAGACGGGACTTTGATCGTTGAACTCACGCCGCGCGGGCGCGAGCGGGCGGGAAGCATTATCCGGCGTCATCGTTTGGCGGAGCGCTTATTTACTGACAGCCTGGCGATGGACAGCGAGTCTGAGATCGAGCAGCAGGCTTGCAAGTTCGAGCATATTCTTTCGCCGGAGGCGACGGATAAGATCTGTACTTTCCTGGGGCATCCGCGCACTTGCCCGCACGGGGCGGCGATTCCCCCGGGGGCGTGCTGCGGCAAAAGCGCTGAGATCGCTGGAGGCGCGGTTTCCAGTTCGGCCCACCAAACGCGTGCTTAGTTCCAGTAAAACCTTTGACCACTAAGGTCACTAAGGTACACGAAGGAAAATCTCTGACCTCGCGGCGTCCTACGATCGGCGTATTCGATTCCGGCTTCGGTGGACTTACCGTCCTTAAAGCTTTACTTGAGCTTATTCCTGACGCCGATTATCTCTACTTTGGCGACACGGCGCGCCTTCCATACGGATCAAAGTCCGTGGAAACAGTGGCCCGCTATGCGGTGGAGGCGGCGCACTATCTCGAAGAGCACGGGGCAGCGCTGCTGGTGATTGCGTGCAACACCGCAACGGCGCTGGCCTTGGACCGCATCACAGCCGATGCACACGTGCCGGTTGTAGGCGTGGTCGAGCCGGGGGCCGAGGCTGCGGCTTCGGTCACTAAGAATAAAAAAGTTGTTGTGATTGGCACAGAGGCTACGGTGAGCAGTCACGCTTACCGCAAAGCGCTTGAGGCTCGCGGACTAAACGCGCGGGAGAAGGCTTGTCCGCTACTGGTGCCGCTGGTGGAGGAGGGATGGGTCGAGCATGCGGTGACTGAAGAGGTCGCCGGCATCTACCTGAGCGAGGCTTTCGCCGACGGATTTCACGATGCAGACGCGCTGGTTTTGGGGTGCACACATTATCCGCTGATCAAGCCGCTGCTGCGGCGAGCTGCGCCTGCGCATGTGAGCATTGTGGATTCAGCAGAGTCGACCGCGCGCGTAGTGGCGGGGCATCTGCGGAGTTTGTTGCCGCCGACGGCGCAGGAAGAAAGGCGGGCGCTGCCGCGAATAAAATTTTTCGCTACAGATTCGGTGGAGAAATTTCGGAGGCTGGGGGAGCGGTTTTTGGGACATCCCATCGAAGATGTGCGGCACGTGGATTTGAAGGAGTAGGGCTGGGTCGCGCGAGCAGGCGTGTTCCGCATTCAAGCCGCTTTGTGATTCCTCCACCCACTTAAGTATTGCCCGCAAGGATCGGATAGTCTTTCCCGGCTGGCTGGAATTAGTGTGTCCTGAGAACGCGGTGATCAATCGAATCAGAAACAGAGGAAAAAGGAATCAGGATGCATGCGCTCGACAATGTCATCTGGAACGCATTGACTACGCGGCAGGCCGAGTTCGCCGAATCGCACGCGGAGGCGCGGCGGTTCGCACCGGAGGTTACGCAGCTGGCGGGGTTCAACGCGCCCACGGATGCAGGTTACGCATCACTAAAAGGTTTGCTCGCAGATCGAGGAACGTTAGCTCTGTTCCTTGCGGAGCCTTACCAGGCACGCGCGGGCTGTGAGTTGGCGGCGAGCGGTTCGGTGTGGCAGATGGTTTGCGAGAACGGCAACGGGTTGTCGCCATCAGCGGACGATTCTGAGTTCGAACTGATTGAGCTGGGCGTAGCGGACTCGCCTGAGATGATCGAACTCACGGCCTTGACCAAGCCGGGGCCTTTCGGCAAGCGGACCCACGAGTTGGGCACGTATCTGGGAATTCGCAGAGACGGAAAGCTGGTAGCGATGGCGGGCGAACGGTTGAAAGTTCTTGCCTTCACCGAAGTGAGCGCGGTCTGCACGCATCCCCAGCACGCCGGGCACGGCTACGCGCGGGTGCTGATGATGGAAGTGATGCGGCGGATACGCGAGCGTGGTGAGACGCCGTTCCTGCACGTGAGGGAAGATAATGCGAGGGCGATTGCGCTGTATGAGAGGATCGGTTTCAGGCGGAGAGTGGTATCGCACTTGGCGGTTTTACGGAGGGTTGCGGCTGAAGAGTATTCGGTTACGCGGCAGTGAAGCGCCATTCTTCCACGAGACGCATGACGTATCGCAGCGCTGAAAGCGCTGCGCCACCCAAAAGCAAGTCGCGCCCCTTCAAAACATCTCAGTACAGGTGGAAGTCAACTTCGACAGCCATCTCGACGTTCACGGGATGTCCATCTTTTTGGCCGGGTTCGAAGCGCCAAGTCTTTACCGTCTCAATGGCTTTTTCATCCAGTCCCATGCCGAGGGAATTCACCACGCGAATATTGATGGGGCGGCCATCGGTGGCGACGACGATCATCAGCGTGCAGGTTCCCTGATATTTTGCCTTGCGAGCTTCCTCGGAAAATTCAGGATCGGGGGAAAAAATCGGTCGCGGTGGAGTTACTCCTCGACCGGGGCGGAAGACGCCGCCACCCATGCCTCCGCCGGAGCCCGGGCCTACGCCCGCTCCCGTGCCAGGACCAACGCCGGTACCACTTCCCGATCCAATGCCAGCGCAGCAACCTGTGCCATTCGACGGGATGATGGCGGAAGATTTCGGATCGCCAAGGGTCGGCATGTTATTCATCGCCACCTTGATCTCCGGTGGCACCAGCACGCTGGGCTCAACGGCCAACTTCGGATTCATGTTGCGAATGATCACGGTTGGAGGGGTGATCTGCTGCATGGTGAATTTCGGCAGCTTTCCCTGCGAGGCTTTGAGCACATCGCGGTCGCCACCACCGCCACCGCCACCGGCTTGCGTTTTCGCGGGCTTGAGCGGGATGAAATCTCCGGGATCGATCAGCGCGGTCGTGCTTTGCGGTTTGGCAACGGCCTTGGTGACCCAATGCTTTCCCAGAATCGTGCCGCCGATGATCAACGCGAGCACAACTACGTGAGCCGCCGTCGAACCCAGCGCGCCGTTCTTCTTATAGTTGTAAAAACCCCAGATGTCTTTGACCGGCTCGGGTTTCGATTCCAGCTTGAGCGGGGGAAGTTTTTTGGGAAAAAAGAATTCGTCCAGGCCGCGGAACAGCGACTTCCACAGGGGTTCAAACGTATCGGGAGCGAGCAGGAGATGCAGTTCCGGCTCGTTGCTGGGATTCGGATTTACTTCTGCTGATGCCATTGGTCCCCGGTTTGGCGCCCTGTGATCGCGCGGTAGAAGACTAACTTCCTGGCAACCGCCCTTTTACACAGATGAGCAGTCTTTCCAGCAAGTTGCCTCTTTTTGTTATTAGTTTCCAGAATCGGGTCTGGCCACCCCCAAAGGACGGGAACGCAATCCCGAATCTCCGGCTTCTAGGTGAAATTGTACCTCTTTCGGCCGGGGTTTACGAAGTGTATTTGCGAGCACTTAAGTCTCGGAGTTTCTCAAGCGCGTGCCGTGCCGAGTAAAAGAAAGCGCTAAGAAGTTGACGCGACCTTGGTCGCATGGACGTTCCTGGCGACCCTCCCTATAATGAAGAGATTCAATCATTTGGGAGAACTACACCGGGTGCCCGTCGAACTGAAAGCCACCATCAACCTGCCTAAGACCGCCTTCCCCATGAAGGCGAACCTGCCGCAGAACGAGCCAAAAATACTGGCGCGCTGGGAGCAGGAGCGAATCTACGAGCGCATCCGCGCGGCTCGGAAAGGCTCGCCGACTTATATTCTGCACGACGGGCCGCCTTACACCAGCGGGCCCATCCACATGGGCACAGCGCTGAATAAGTGCTTGAAAGATTTCATCGTCAAATCGAAAACGATGGCGGGGTTTGACGCTCCTTACGTGCCGGGCTGGGATTGCCACGGGCTGCCGATCGAGATCAAGGTGGATAAAGAACTGGGCGGCAAGAAGCTGCAGATGCGTCCGACGGACGTG
>DATNMU010000022.1:0-31093 GCA_035602195.1 Candidatus Acidiferrum sp. | reverse complement strand
GCGGGCGAGGTGCGTCACGGCTTTCACGATGTCGGGTAGAGAAATTTCTTGAGGAAGATAGAAGGTGTCGTCGATGCTCTCCTGCGGCCAGGCCGCCCCGCGAAGTTTCTCCGCCGTAAGTAGAAGCACGCGGCAGCCGGTGCGTTTGCACTCGCGCATGAACTCCTGTCCTTTTTCATAGGTCGTAATGCACAGGAAGGTCAGCGGGCGCGATTCCGGCATCGGGCTTCCTTTCAAAATCGGGTGCAGAGGATATCACGACATCGCTGAGAGCGGTATCGGTTATTTTCGGTTGCTTGAGTTTCTTTCAATCCACCGAGGATTAAGTTATATTCTCAAGCCGGTCCGGTTTATATGCTCGCTGGAGGCTTCTTATGGCTACGCAAACTCGTGCTGAAGGCAAAGCCCGCAGCTTTGGGGAAAACATTGAAAGCGACCTGGCGTCGCGATTTCTTCGCGTCGTCGAAGTGGCGGCGATTGCGTCGGCCCGCACCATGGGTCAGGGCGAGCGGAAGCTCTCAGATGAAGTGGCCACCGAAGCCATGCGTCACACCATGGACTCGATCCCCATGCGCGGCACCATCGTCATTGGTGAGGGCGAGCGAGACGAAGCGCCCATGCTTTATATCGGCGAAAAGGTTGGAGCTGAGTTTCCCGATGGGCGCGAAGTCCCCGAGGTCGACATTGCGGTTGATCCGCTGGAGGGCACGAATCTCTGCGCCACTGGTGCGCCGGGATCGATCACCGTACTCGCCGCCTCTGAACATGGAGGATTGCTCAACGCTCCCGACTGCTACATGGAAAAAATTGTGGTCGGACCTTCTTGCAAGAACGCCGTCGATCTCGACGCTCCCGTGGCCGACAATCTGAAAAACATCGCGAAGAGGATGAATCGCGACGTGGAAGACCTGGTCGTCATCGTGCTCGATCGCCCGCGGCATGAAAAATTGATTGGAGATATTCGTGCCGCTGGGGCCCGCATCCGCCTGATCGGTGATGGGGATTTGTCGGCGGGTATTGCCGCCGCTGTTATCGGGACCGGAGTGCACGCGGTCATGGGTTCAGGCGGCGCGCCGGAAGGCGTGATCACTGCGGCCGCTATTCGCTGCCTCAACGGCTATATGCTCGGCCGCCTGGTGGTGAAGCCGGATCAGGAAGAGCGCCTTGCCCGGATGGGCATCAAGGACAAAAACAAAATCTACGAGGCTGAGGATCTTGCCCCCGGCAAACAGCTCATCTTCGCTGCCACTGGCGTTACCGATGGTGCGCTCATGAAAGGCGTGCGCTTCTTCGGCGAAGGCACTCGCACATCTTCTGTGATTCTCACACTGCAGACGGGCAAAGTGCGATTCATCGAGAGCATTCACCTGGAGAAGGGGCCGGATATTAAGGTAAGGTTTGCCTAGACATCCAGCGAGAAAGCTTTGACTATTTGAATCGGATCATCTAGACTAACAATCTAGGTGAATAAGGTGAAAACGATAGGCTTGTTTGAAGCTAAGCAGAAACTGTCGGATTTAGTGGAGCGCGCCAGCGAAGGAGAGCAGATTGGAATCACGCGCAGAGGAAAGCTGGCGGCCATGCTGGTCCCGGCTCACAACAAGGTTACGTTGAAGCAAGCATTTGCCGACATTGAGCGGATTCGCATGCGAGCCAAACCTCTGCCTAAAGGAGTGACGATCAAGGACTTGATTGAAGAGGGCCGTACTTGAAGCGTTTTGTATTGGACGCCTCTGTCACCTTGG
Organism: Candidatus Acidiferrum sp.; assembly: GCA_035602195.1. Lineage (GTDB taxonomy): Bacteria > Acidobacteriota > Terriglobia > Terriglobales > Acidobacteriaceae > Sulfotelmatobacter. The sequence continues at coordinate 29,348 of DATNMU010000022.1, read as the reverse complement.
CTTGGTTTTTGGATCGCCCGACGGGTCAGTATGCCGACCGTGTCAGGGAGTTGTTGCTGCGTGGCAGTCGAGCCGTCGTGCCCGAGCTTTGGCAACTTGAAATCGCGAATGGACTTATCAATGCCGAGCGGCGTGGCCTGTTTACCCTTTCAGACACAGCCGAGGCCCTGCAGAGTCTTGACATTGTGATTGGGCAAGCCATCGAATATAGCAAGGACGCTATTTCAATGCGGAGCGCTATGCGCACTGCGCGCGACTTCCGGCTTACAGCTTATGATGCTGTCTACCTCGAAACATGTCTCCGGCAGGAGTTGCCGCTGGCGACACTCGACCGCGAGCTATTGGCCGCCGCCTCCAAAGCCAGAGTCGAAATCGTTTCCTGAGGGCTCCGAAGCTGTCGCTGGCTACTTCATATATTCCGAATTATTCTTCAAGTCTTCGGGAATCTCGGGGAACGGCGGGAACTCCTGCGAGTATCCTTTAAACAAGCTTACGGTAACCTCGGCTCGCCGCGTGCCGTCGTGAACGGCAATTTTATGTTGATGTCCCTTTGAATACCCTTCCCATAGTGAAACGCCTGCGTAAACACCATCCTTACGCAGGATGTAATAGGTCATGTCGACGAAGCGGATCTTGTTCATGTCGCCGTTGTAATTGCGAACGATGCGCTTGAGCGCGTCCATGCCGGCTTCTTGCGGTGACATGCCGTGACGCATATTTTCGACCATGGTATGCGCTCCCGCGACCTTGATGTTTTCTTCGCCGCTGCCGGTTGCGCCAGCCGAACCTACGTCTTGATCGGTATAGCAACCTGCGCCAATGACGGGCGAATCGCCGCAGCGGCCGGGGAGTTTGAAAGCCAATCCGCTGGTCGTGGTGCAACCGGAAATTTCGCCTTTGTCGTTTAACGCGGAGCAGTGAATCGTGCCGGTCGGCGGGAACAGAACTTTGCGCACGGCTGCCAGTTGATGCTCCGGCGCGATACCAAGATCGGCCGCGCGAGCCCGCAGATTCTGTATGCGCTCCTGCCACAATTCAGCTTGCGGCTTTTGCTCGCTCGGTTTCGCTGCGGGAGCCTGCCAGTGCGGATCAGCCAACCCCGGCCCCCACCAGTCGTCGGTCGAATGAAATTCCTTCCACAATAGCCAGATCTTCCGCGAATGTTCAGTGAGCAAATTCTCGCGTGGAAATCCCACAGCAACGGCAAATCGCTCGGCGCCCTCGCCCACCAGCATGACGTGGCCGGTGTGTTGCATCACTGCCTTCGAAACCAGCGATACATTCTTAATATTTCGCACGCCGCCCACCGATCCAGCGCGCCGCGTTGGTCCGTGCATGCAGCAAGCGTCGAGCTCAACCACGCCCTCTTCATTTGGAATTCCGCCCAGCCCAACGCTGTCGTCATTAGGATCGTCTTCCGGGCCTTTGACCACGCGCAGAGCGGCGTCGAGCGTGTCGCCACCGCTTTTCAAAAATGCAAATGCATCGTCCAGATAATTGAATCCATTGTTAGCGCAGACAATAATCGGGGGTTTGCGTGCGGCAGCTTGAGCATCGCGTGCTTGCGAGCTGGAACTCGCATCTTTTTCCCGAGCTTGCGCTCCAACTCCAGCAGCCACTGCTCCAAGAACGGATGTCTTCACAAAATCACGGCGCGAGAAAGTCATTCGTAGTTCTTCTCCCGAGAACGGGAAGGATATCACGCGGCTGACGCGTTTTTTACTCGCAGCGGCGCGCAGCTTGGCGACAAATGTTGAGGCGCGATTGGCGAGGTGGCTTTTGATGAGCCATGACCGGATCGGGGCCAAGATGCTTCCTCTAACCCAGGGGTTTCTGGGCTAAATGCTTGGAACACGCAGGGCCAGCGTGAGCGTGGCTGCCGGAGCTTTGCAGAAAGCCGGAATGATCCGGTACACGCGCGGCAACGTTACCATTCTTGAGCGGGGCAAGTTGGAGCGGACGGCTTGCGATTGTTACGAGATCATCCAGGCGCAGAAAAATAAGTGGTATAAGGAAGCTGAGTAGGCCTCGAAGAGGGCCGCAGCCTCCAACTGTGGACTGCTCCATGGCACGTTTGAGGCGGACATCCGCCACCCATCAGCTACTTCAGGTTTGTTATTCCTCCACGTACAGGGTCACCCGGATATAGGTCAGTCCGAATTCCGTTTAACTTCAGGCTTAAGCCCACTGCGTCGTGCCCCCTCCGTACGGGAGCATTTTCAAGACGAACATCGCCCCTTCGTCGCCAAAATGGCGCCGAATGACGATGAACTGGGAAGCCACAGACTTTTCAGCTAAGAGGACTCTTAATAGCGCAGATTGCACAGAAGCTTCCTATCCCTGCATCCACCGACGCTACCTCCGCGCGTTTGATTGCGCTTCCCCCAGCGGGAATGCCACTCAGTCTAGTGAGCGATAACAGCGCGACGAGGTCGTGGTTAATTGATGTCGCAAGAGGGGTGGGATCGGCCTGCAGGACGGCGAAGGACTACGGCGATGACGTTTTCAACGGCGCGCGTAATCGTTCTCGCCTATTGTGGACTACGGTCCGCGACCGCGCCGAAACGGTGACGAACGAACAGCCACTGAAAGTTCTGGCTGTCGTGGCCGGTGTAGCAATCGTTGTGGGAGTGGCTTCGCGAGTATGGAGGTCCAATCGATATGAATAATGCGGTGCACCCTCAACGACCTTTGGCGCAGGTGGTGTCCGATGCCACGGAAGAAATTAAGGAATTTGCGCAGACGCGGTTTGCATTGCTGAAGGCTGAGCTGACTCAGAAATTTCAGTTGTTGAAGGTTGGAGTTTTGCTGGCCGCCGTTGCGGGAATACTGCTGGCTACAGCCTATATTTTGCTTACTCTCGCTCTGGTGGCATTGGTGGCGAGCGCCCTCCCTGGCAGCCCTTTCCGATGGGTATTTGGGTTTCTCGCTGTCGGGGTCTCATGGGCTATCCTTGGGGGTATCGTCGCTTATTTCGCCAGGCGCGAGTTTGTGGTGAATAGTCTAACGCCTGAGAGAACGATCCAGGTGTTGAAGGGCGACAAAATCTGGATTCAAAGCGAGGTAAAAAGTACATTATGAGCGCAAATCCTCTAGATCAATTGGAGATCCGTGCCTTGCAGCAGCGCGATCAGGTGCACGGCACAATCGAAGAACTGAAGGGCAAAGTGGAAGAGGCGCGCGCCAAGCTGGATGTAAATACCATCGCCCGCAACCACTTGTTGGGCGCGTCGTTGGTGGTGTCTGCAATTGGTTTTCTGAGCGGATATGGTTTGGCTGGTCTGTTTACGCGCAGGTAAATCCGCATTGTGTGTATTGCGAAAGCAAGGAGACAGCAATGCCCGTATTTAACAGGTTGGCGAAAGCAGTTGCGAAACCCATTCCACGGATCGTGACGCCACAGATTCACAGCCTGATTGACTATGTAAGTGCTGGAGTGTTCCTCGGCAGCGCCGCTTGGTTTTGGAGCCGCAACAGACGGGCCGCCGTCGCCGCACTGATTTGTGGCAGCACGGAGTTGGCTCTCGTGCTTCTCACCGATTATCCCGGAGGAGTGAAAAAGTCCATTAGCTTTCGCACGCATCGAGAGCTGGATTACGGATTAGCGGCCATGGTCGCCACCATGCCTAAGGCGTTGGATTTCAAAGACGATGACGAGAAAAACTTCTTTCGACTTCAGGGCGCTTTGATTACCTTGCTGGGAGAAGTTACTCAAAATGGGACTCCCATAAGGCGGTCGCGCTCGCGCGCCGCCTGAAGGGCAGCCGTCCTGAACGGCAATCGAGACGCGTGACTATCCGCCGGCCACTCCACGATAACGGCCCACCAGTCCGGTGCGGCGACTGACGGAGGGGTTCGGCGCGACGTCACTAATCGACCGCACGTTGCCATTATTCTTGTCCGAGCGGAAGCGCAGCAGCGCAGCAATGTTCCCGACCTTGTCAAATTCTGGGTCGTAGTCGACGTAAAACAATTCAATATTCTGGCGAATGACCCGCGGCAGGATCGCCTCCGCTACATCTACGACCTCGCGCGTTTGCCGGCCGCACACTGGACACCAGTTCACCAGGTGAGCATCGAGATGGCCGCAAGCGGAGCACTCCACAGCCTGGGCGTGATAGTTTTGTCCCACCAGCAGCGTCTGCACTTCGCCTGACTCTAGGGAGAACAGTACCTTTCGCAAGCCGGTGACGCCACGAGCGCCGCCCCGGGCCTGACTCAGGGCCTCGCGAACTACTTCATCACAACGCCTCTTCTGCGATTCAGCGAAAAGCCTTTCCGCCTGCGAACGAATTTCGTCGCGGCTCACATGCGCGACCTCGGTAGTAAACCGGCCCAGCAATTTCTGCGAGACATAAGGATGCAGTTGCGGTTGGAAGTGCGGCCAGTGAATCTCCTGGCAGCCCAATATCCAGTTCTCGAAAACGCCTTTGTCCAAGGCATCCTTAAGGAAGTCGGCGACGGACTTGAAGTGCTGGCGGGTTTCGTCGGCGACGCGGCGCTCGGCGTGACCTGCGTCGTATCCGGCAAAGCCATCGCTGCGGCCACGGCGGGGAAGGGGATGAAAGAAATCCATGCGTTCGGTCAACTCGCCCAGACGCAGATCGAAAAGGCGAGCGCGGTGCCGATCCACCAGAAGGATGCCGAGACTGGGAAATGCTCCCAGCAGTTGAGCCAGCGGCTTCAAATGGAAATGACGGTCCACCAGAAGCTGGGTTTCACTCAAATGTGCGGGCAGATCATACTCGCGCCAAAAGCCCTGCGCGGAGCAGGCAAATACCGCCTTGGCGTGCGACCCAATGCCGCGCAGTTCCTGCGACAGGCGAACGATGCGATCGAGATCGGCGCGGGCAGGCTCACTTTTCTCCTTACTCTTTTTCTTCTCTTCCAACTGACGAAGAGCTTCGCGCGCCAGGTCCTTGGTAAGGATTGCGTCTTCTTTGTGGGCTTTATTGCGAGGCGTCCTGGGCTGAAAGTAAAAACTGAGAGCGCAGGCTTCCTGGTCTTCAAATCGTGCGAGTTCCTGGATCTGTTCACGACTAATCATTCGCGGTCCTACTCCTTTATGTGGAATTGGGTTTACGCGGTCCCGGTCGAGGCGAATCGTCCTTTAAATTGTCTGGCGAAACTGGGCGACTTGCGTAAGTGATCGCGTGCGGCAGAGATGGAATTTATTACCCGGTCCGGCGGTGCGCCAGTGATAGCGGAAATCTCGTCGACGCCGAAGCCTTCAATGGCATGCAGAATAAAAGCCTCGCGATGCGATGGACTCACATCTCGGAGCGCGGAAGCGATAAGGTGCATCATCTCATCGGAGCCGACAATCTGTTCGGGAGTGGCAACGCGTTCATCGGCAATAATGCTTTCTTCGGTGATGGATTCGTCCGACTGATGAAATTGCAGTTCAGCCTCGTCGCTGGCTTTTACATTGCGTTTGCGCGCCGACTCTTCCAGGCACACTGCGCCGCCGTTCGTACCATCCGGCTGCGAGAGTTCGTCCAGCGCGCGTATAGCCAAGCGGTAGAGCCAGGGCTCAAGGGCCAGCCGTTCCGGCTTTTCCTGGCCATCTCCCAAAGCGGCGGCGATGGTTTCGTCGATGACTTCCTCCTTGCTGATGGAGTCTTCTGCAACCATATCCGAGGTTTCCCGGAAATAGATCTCGCGTTCCACAAATCGCTCCAGGCGCGCCAGATTCACATTCACGTAAGAACGAACGTCGTCGGATGAAACGGTCGCGGGAAAAACTGCCGCCAAAGTTTGCTCGAAGGGCACTGATGTATTGCGCCGCGCCGAGACATCTTTTTGGCGCCGCGTCCACTTGTGCGAGGAACGCAGCAGATCTTTGTGTTTATTGAGTTGCTGCAACAGATCGTCGAAGGCATTCTTCACGGCGGCGGACGCGGTAGAGGCCTTGGCCTGCACCGCCATCTGTCCCGAGGGTAGACGCAGATTGAGGGAAACGATGATCCCTTCGCGCGCCGAGGTTTCCTCAATCATACCTTTTAGATGAACGAGCTCAGGGCGGAAAACTTGCAGGCGTTTTTGCAGTTTTTCGATGTGATGTTGAATTTCTTTTTCGGAGGCTGGAGTCTTATGAAGACGATAACTGATGTGAACGTTCATGAGCACCTCGAGCTTGCAAACAGAGCGGAGCAAACCAGTGCTTTCTAAATCGATTCTACACCCCGTGCGCGAGGTGCAAAAGCGAGAATTACAGGAGTAATTTTAAACGCAGATTATTTTGGGAATCGCAGGCAACCTTGCATCTTAAGAACCGCTTATTCGCGTCCGCCTTCCACGCCAGATGTGATCCGGGACTATGAAAACAGCGAGAGTCATGCTTGTTGCGGGATCGGCTTTAATTTCTGCGATCGTCTAAAGTCTTCTCTAAAGAAATCGGCATGACGACATTTGTTCTGGGAATAAACGCGGGTTGGAACGGTTATCTCATTGAGAGATTGACACAGGAAGGGCAGTTGGCTAGTAAGAAACAAATCCTATCAACCAATGAAAGTTTTTGTATACCTTTCCTAATTCTGTGCGTCCATTCAAGAAGGACCGGGCAGGTCGCAGTGAGGTAGCGTCGAACGATATATTCCCCGGTTGGCCTTGCTGAAGTTCGTTCGCTTGCATTTCGCAGCACGGCCATTGCCGCAGGCTTATCTTAGGCTGGTTTGCGAATGTAAAGAATTTGTCAAACTTCTGGCATTTCGTCCTAAAACGGTGCAAACGTTGTAGCCTTGAAGTTGTTGGGACTGTATGTGGGCTGTGCCGGAAGCGCTGCTTCCGCCGAGAAGAAGAGAATGTCGTCTCCAGTGAGGTTAGCTTTTTATGGGTCAAATTTCCGTTCCTATGACTACGGCGAAATTGGCTGATCCGACGAACTTCGTAAAACCGCTGGGAAGAATTCTCGTGGTCGAGGATGATCCGGCCGTTCAGAAGGCGCTGAAACGTCTGTTTGAATCTGAGGGGTACGTTGTGGAGATTCAAGCGAACGGGCAAGCAGCGTTAGAGAGTTTTCGGTCAGCCGCGCCGGCGGTCATTATTCTCGATCTTCGGCTGCCCAAGCTTTCCGGAAACGATCTGTGCAAGGAGATCAAGGCCCAAGCGCCAACCCAGCCGATCATTGTTCTGAGTGCAACGAGTGACGTATCTGACAAAGTGCTTTTGCTTGAGTTAGGTGCGGACGACTATGTAACCAAGCCTTTCAGTCCCAGGGAGCTACTGGCGCGGGTACGAGCGGCTCTCCGGCACACCGCTAGAAAACCAGAAGTCAGTCTGGTCAATTTCGATGATATTTCGATTGATTTCAAGAAAATGGAAGTACAGCGTGAGGGCAAAGTCGTGACTCTGACTGCGCAAGAATTCAAGGCGCTTAAATTCTTTGTGGAGAATGAGGACCGAGTGATCGGGCGAGACGAATTGCTAAACGATGTATGGGGATACCAGAACTACCCCTCCACCCGGACGGTGGATAATCACGTTCTAAAGCTTCGCCAGAAACTGGAACGCGACCCAGCCAGTCCGGTACACTTTCGCACAGTGCATGGGATGGGTTACAAATTCGTGCGCTGATCTTCGTGCGCTGATCCTAGTGGCACCTACATCCGAACCCGTTTCGCAATCCTTCCTGGGACATTCCGGCGGTGCGCTGGTGCCTCGCACGCGACTGCGTACTCGTTTTCTGCTGTCGATGCTGGCAATCACGGCGGGGCTGACGGCAATGAGCCTGCTGGCCGTGCGCCATAGCGTGCAAACGCACGTGCGCGAAGGGATTGTAAAAGACCTGCGAAATTCGGTAACCGCCTTTCAGAATTTTCAGCATGATCGCGAAGTTATGCTGACCCATTCCGCCGAGCTAGTTGCGGACCTGCCTATCACACGTTCCATCATGACCGCACACGATCCTGCCACTATTCAGGACGCGTCGAAAGAAGTGTGGCAGTTGACGGGAAGTGATCTTCTGGTACTCACAAATCGCAACGGCGGGGTAGTGGCTCTGCATACCAAATCGCCAGGTCTCACATATGCATCGGCTGAGAGATACTTCGAACTTTCCAAGAGCGAAGAAGATATGAGCCACTGGTGGTTTGGAGACCACCATCTTTATCAGACTTTTGTGCAGCCGGTTTATTTTGGCACCAAGACGGAGGGTACGCTGCTTGGCTTCCTGATCATTGGCTATGAAATCGACAACCGCCTGACTCGTGAGGTAAGTAAGGTTTCTGCCAGCCAGGTCGCCTTCTCTTACGGTGGTGAAATCGTAGCTACCACATTGAGCGCGGCGCAAGTGAAAGGTTCGGCCTTGCAGGCGCTAGCGTCGGAATCCTGGCAAACTGGCCCGCGCGATGTCGAATTCGGCAACGAGAATTTTGTGGCGACTTCGCTTGACCTGTCAGGGCAGCAGCAAACTCCGGTTCGCTTGACGGTGCTGGGATCGTATGATGAGGCCACTAAATTTCTCGATAACCTGAATCGAATGCTTGCCCTGCTGGGGTTCACTGCGGTTTTGATCGGCAGCGGTTTGGTGTTCGTTCTCTCCCACACGTTCACCCGCCCTTTGAACAGCCTGGTGGAAGGCGTGCGCGCGCTCGAGCGCGGAGATTTCCACCATCCTCTCGATTCCAGGGGCAGCGACGAGGTTGCGGAACTGACTTCAGCTTTTGACCGTATGCGCGCCAGTCTGCTGAAAACCCAGCAGGCACTTTTGGAGTCAGAGCAGTTGGCGACGATCGGACGCATGGCTAGTTCGATTACTCATGATCTCCGTCATGCGCTGGCTGCCGTCGTAGCTAACTCTGAGTTTCTTTGCGACGGCGGCCTGACTCCCGCGCAACGGGAAGAGCTTTATCAGGAAGTTCGAACCGGAGTTGACCAGATGACCGACCTTATTGACTCCCTTCTTGAGTTTGCCCGAACGAGGGAGTCCTTGAACCCCGCCAATGCCAGCGTGGTTGAATCCGCTCAGCGGGCCATGCAAGCGGTGCAATTGCATCCGCGCCACCAAGGCACACAAATTTCGATTCATAGCGACGTAAACGGCTTGGCCTGGTTCGATGCCCGGAAGCTAGAACGCGCTTTGTACAATCTTCTTTTGAATGCATGTGAGGCAGCGCCGGGTAGCGACGGACAGGTGCAGGTCACGATAGAGCAGTCCGGCCCCGTCGTCACCATTGCAGTTTCAGACAATGGGCCAGGCGTGGCCGAAGAAATTCAGGACAAGCTTTTTCATCCCTTCGTAAGTTTCGGCAAAGAGAATGGCACCGGGCTGGGACTGAGTGTTGTGCAGAAGATTGTGCAGGACCACGGGGGCACCGTGATCATGGAGCGCACCGCGGATGCGCGAACCGTTTTTCGAATCACGATCCCCGGATGCGCCCCGCGAAACTGGACGAACGACGAGCAATCCGAGAGCGCTTTTGTGCCGGTAGGCGATCGAGCTACTGCAAAATCAATTCGACATTCGGATAAGTAATATCATCCGGTTTCTCGCTTTCGCCAGAATCCGAATATCGCGCGGGAGGATTTATGAGCAACCAGAGAACCCTTGCGCTTCGTGGAACCTTCATAGCAGCTGCGGCTATCTTGAGCGTGCTGAGCTTGTCCAGCTTGGCACAAGAAAGCGGAAGCCCGGTGGCCCCGGCTGACGGCGCTCGTTCTCTGCAGCAACTCGAATCTCAAGTGCGTGAATTGCACACAGTTCTCGACGAGATGCGCGCCGAGAATGCACAGTCACGCGCAGAGATGCGGGAACTGCGGCAGGAACTGGAAAGCACGCGTAAGCTCCTGGTGCCGTTGATCGCATCGACAAACCCATCGGCGACGAACCCTCAGGAAGCCGCGCCTAATAGCGAGAATTCATCCAGTGTGGTTTCTGGAAGCCAAAGCACCGTCAGCGGTCCCACGGACGCGGACTTGGGAAGCAGGGTTCAGAAGCTGGAAGAATCCACTCAGCTGCTAGGCTCGAAAGTTAACGAGCAATACCAGACGAAGGTGGAAACGGCTGGGAAATATCGCGCTCGACTGTCTGGGATTGTGTTGATGAACGCTTTTCGGAATGTCGGAGGGTCCGATAATTTGGATTTTCCGGATTACGCGCAGCCAGTCCCGTTGGGCTCTTCGCAGTCTAGTTTTGGGGCTACTTTACGGCAAACCGAGATTGGGCTAGAAATCTTTGGGCCAAATGTAGCGGGCGCGAAAACTACGGGAAACGTCCAGTTGGACTTTGCAGGAGGATTTCCGGCGACTCCCAATGGGGTCAACTTCGGTATCGCACGGCTGCAGACTGCGAGCTTGCGGCTCGATTGGAAAGATACATCTGTGATCGCTGGTCAGGATTCTCTGTTTATATCGCCTCTGTCTCCCACGTCATTCGCGTCGCTGGCAACTCCGGCTTTTGCTTATGCGGGAAATCTGTGGGGGTGGACGCCTCAGATTCGTCTCGAGCATCGATTCAATCTTGCAAATTCCCAGACCCTGACGTTGCAGGGAGGAATTCTGGACAATCTCGATTGGCAACCTCCCAATGCCGAGTTTTACCGCTCGGCGCAAGCTGGCGAGCAATCCGGTCAGCCGGCTTACGCCCTTCGCACTGCGTGGTCGCGGCCGGTGTTCGACCATCCGTTGAGTATAGGAGCGGCTGGTTATTTCGGGCGGCAGGACTGGTCGTGGGACCGCTACGTCGACGCGTGGGCTGGCATGGCAGATTGGCAAATCCCGATTCTTCGGCGCCTCGCGCTGTCCGGGGAATTCTATCGCGGCCGCGGAGTGGGAGGCCTGGGCGCAGGCATAGGTCGCGCCGTTCTATTCGGAGGCGATCCGTCCAATGCGTCGACACGCATTCGTGGCCTCGATTCCGCGGGCGGATGGAGCCAACTTAAGTTTCAGCTCACGCCCAAGCTGGAACTTAACGGAGTATTCGCGGAGGACAATGCATTCGCCACTGACGTTCGAGGCTTCGCTACGGACGCGAATAATTTTAGTCCGATACTAGGCCGCAATCGTGGCGAACTCGGCAACCTGATTTACCGTCCGCGCTCCGATCTGCTGTTATCGGCGGAATTCAGACGCTTGCATACTTTCCCTATCTTCGCCAGTCCAAGTGTGACCAACCAGATCAATCTTGCCATGGGGATACTATTCTGACCACGCTGCGCTCTGCTTATCTCCGGGCAATTTGTTGCATATGGTTGCTGTGCTGCGCTTATGGCGTGGCGCAGAATGGGGAACTCAAGTGCAAGGTGCGGCTCACGCGAAACGGGCGGCAGGTGAGTGACGCCTCCAAGGTTGTGGTCTGGCTCACTCCTTTGGGTTCAACTCCTGCGCCACCGCCGCCCAAGCAGCAGAAATCGCAAATTCCTCAGCTTGTGCAGAAGGACAAGAGCTTCCGTCCTTCTCTGCTGGTAATTCCGGCAGGCGGTCAGGTCGAATTTCCAAACCACGATCCTTTCTTTCACAACGTTTTTTCTTTATTTGATGGCAAGCGCTTTGATCTTGGACTGTATGAGAGCGGCTCAACCCAGTTTGTCAGATTCGACAAACCGGGCATTTCTTTCATCTTCTGCAATATTCACCCACAGATGAGCGCGGTGGTGATTGCGCTCAATACTCCGTATTACGCAATCTCGAATGCTCACGGCGAGATCGACCTTGGCGACGTTGCCCCTGGGCACTACCAGATGCATGTCTTCCATCCCTCGGTTTCGCCCGATGCTCTGCAGACGGCGGAACGTGAAATCGCGGTCACTGCTGGCGATACATTCCTGGCGAACTTCAGCCTGCCCGAATCTAGTCTAGAGATTGCTCACAAGAACAAGTACGGGCGCGACTATGACCGTCCGGATCCTGACAGCCCCGCGTATGCGAGACCCTGATGAGCGCAAGGGCGTCAGCTCCGGTGTTTAGCGATGTTTGATGAAATCGCCGGTTTGCAGTTCGGCCACTGCCTGGCGAAGCTGCTCCTGCGTATTCATTACGATTGGGCCATACCAGGCCACGGGCTCCTCGATCGGCTTGCCGGAGACCAGCAGGAAGCGAATTCCCTCCGGTCCGGCCTGCACCGTCAACTCGTCTCCGCGGTCGAACAATACAAGTGAATGATTGCTGACATCGTACTTCGCTGGAGCGTTGGGGTTGGCGGCGTGTTCGGTCAAGACTGCACGAGGATCCGAAGCGTCGCGGAATGTGCCGGAACCGGCGAACACATAGGCAAATGCATTGCGCGTGGTCTCAACTTTGAGCCGCTTTTTCTGGGCCGGAGCAACCGAGATATCAAGGTAGCTCGGGTCGGAGGCTACCCCTTCTACCGGTCCACGCTTTCCCCAGAATTCGCCGCAGATGACGCGAACGTGCGTTCCGTCATCGTCGGTGATCTCGGGAATCGCGCTGGACGGAATATCCTGATAGCGCGGGTCGGTCATCTTTAGAGACGAGGGCAAGTTCGACCAAAGCTGAAAACCATGCATGCGGCCCTGCGGATCGCCCCTGGGCATTTCCTGGTGGAGAATGCCGCTGCCTGCGGTCATCCACTGTACGTCGCCGGCGGTCATCTTGCCCTTATTGCCCAGGCTGTCGCCGTGCTCGACTGAACCCGCGAGCACGTAGGTGATCGTCTCGATGCCACGATGCGGATGCCAGGGAAACCCTGCCATGTAATCTGCAGGATTCTCGTTGCGGAAATCATCCAGCAGCAAGAAGGGATCGAAATCCTTGGTTTTGCCGAAACCGAAGGCGCGTTGCAGCTTTACGCCCGCCCCCTCTATGGTCGGCTTCGGTTGAATAATCTGTCTCACCGGTCGGAGTGACATAACTCTCCTCTTTCTGCGCGCCGCCGATACTCTGAGGCTGCGCCGCGAACTTTATGCTTTTATGAACTGGACATCCAGGGTGATGGTGATTTCGTCCCCGACAAGGAAGCCGCCCGTCTCGAGCGTGGCGTTCCAGGTAAGGCCGAAGTCTTTGCGGCTGATCCTGGTGGTTGCCGACAGCCCTCTGCGAGTGTTGCCCCAGGGATCTTTGCCCGCAGGCGAGGGACCTTCGACGTTGAACACCACAGTTCGAGTGACACCGTGAACGGTCAGGTCGCCCGTTACGGCCAACTCTCCATCGCCGGCGCGGGATACGCGCGTGGATTTAAAGGACAGCGTGGGGAACTTCTCCGCGTCGAAGAAATCGGCGCTTTTCAAGTGGCCGTCACGCTGCTCATCGCGGGTGTTGATCGATGCCGCTTCAATCGAAGCCTCGACATGCGACTGGCTTAAGTCGGTTTCGTTCAGGGTCAGGACGCCGTTAACGCGGGTGAATTGGCCCTTTACGTTGGAAATCATCATGTGCTTCACCTTGAACTCGGCAACCGAGTGCACCGGGTCGATGTTCCAGGTGGTGGTGGTTGCAGTTTGCGGGGTAGCAAGTGTGCTCATGTTATTTCTCCTTCGCTTCGATTAGATGCGTTACACCAATAATCGTTTCAACAACTATTAGAGCCAATAAATCAGGCTACCTGGCTGCGTGCGACGCGCAGGAGCTCGGTCAATTCCTGCAGGCGTTGCTGGCCCAGGTGGCCTAACTGTTTGCGATGGGCGGCCTGCACCGTTTCATCCATGCGGCCCAGAACTTTGAGCCCTTCTGGAGCGATGCGGACCCGTACGGTTCGCCGGTCTTTGGTTTCGCGGCAGCGCGAAATGAGTCCGCGCTTTTCCAGACGGTCGAGAAGACGAGTAACGTCAGGGTCTCGAGTGATCATGCGGTTGGCGATTTCGCCGCAGGGAAGGCCCTCCGGGGCTCCACGCAGGATCCGCAGAACGTTGTACTGGGTAGGAGACAAATCCTCCGTCTTAAGAACCTGTACCAGCCCGCGGGATAGCATATCGGTGGTACGCAGCAGGTCCAAGAACGCGGCCTCTTCGGGAGAGCCGACGAGCCGCGTGGCTTTCTTGGGTTCACTGTCCTTCATCTGTATCCACGATACTCGTTATAACGACCAGTGTCAAGACGCACACCCTCCAGGGAAGGTGTGCTGCAATCGTCGGTGAGGCTAGGCGATGGAAACCGTTTTGATGTTCATGAATTCGCGAATGCCGTTGGCGGAGAGTTCGCGGCCATGTCCCGATTGTTTGACGCCGCCGAAGGGAATGCGGGGATCGGAGACGACCATTTTGTTGATGAAGACCATGCCGGATTCGAGTTCGTTGATGAACCGCTCACACTCCTGGTCGTCGGTGGTCCAGGCGCTGGCGCCCAGGCCGAAGCGGCTGTCATTGGCGAGGCGGATCGCTTCGTCTATATCTTTGACTCGAAACAGAGACGCCACGGGTCCGAAAAATTCCTCGCGATAAGCGGGAGATTCCTTCGGGATATCCGTAAGAACTGTGGGAGCGTAAAAATTCCCGGGTAGCTTCAGCGGATGGCCGCCGGTGAGGACCTTCGCGCCCGCCTTAACGGTTTTTTGCACATCAGCGTCGAGAGAGGTAACGGCGTCAGCAGTAGCAAGGGGGCCGAGTTCCGTCTTCTCGTCGAAGGGATCGCCGATTCGAAGGTTCTTCATGCGTTCGACAAACTTCCGCTGAAAATCGTCAGCAATCGGCTCGGCGACGATGAAGCGCTTGGCGGCGATACAGGACTGGCCGTTGTTGATGACGCGGGCCTCGACAGCGGTGGCGACGGCGGCGTCAAGATTGGCGCTCGGCATGACGATGAAAGGATCGCTGCCTCCGAGTTCGAGGACGACCTTCTTGATACGCTTGGCGGCGGCGATTCCCACCTGAATGCCGGCCTGCTCGCTACCGGTCAGAGTCGCGGCGACCACGCGTGGGTCGTTCAGAATCGCGTCCACCTGCTGGGAACCGATGAGCAGCGTCTGGAACGCTCCCTGAGGAAACCCGGCTTCAAGAAAGATCTGCTCGATCGCAAGGGCGCACTGAGGGACATTTGAGGCGTGCTTGAGAAGTCCGACGTTGCCGGCCATAAGGGCAGGAGCGGCGAAGCGAATGACCTGCCAGAAAGGGAAGTTCCAGGGCATCACCGCGAGAATTGGCCCGATGGGAAGATAGCGGACAAAACTTTTCTTGGCTCCGGTTTCGATGACCTCGTCGGCAAGAAAGCGCTCGGCGTTGTCGGCGTAGTAGCGGCACCCTCCGGCACACTTGAGCGCCTCGGCCACTGCGGCCTTGAGCGGTTTGCCCATTTCGAGCGTCATGAGGTGAGCGAACTTGTCTTTGTCGCGCTCGAGGATGTCTCCCGCCTTGCGCATGCGGCGCGCGCGTTCGGAAAAAGACGTCTTGCGCTCGGCGTGGTATGCGTTGACGGCGAGCTGCAGCTTTTGCTCAATTTGGGCATCCGAAAGCGGATTAAAAGTTTTAACAACTTCGCCGGTAGCGGGATTAATGCTTGCAATAGCCATGAAATGTTTCCTTTGGAATTGGAGGCTTCAAAACTTCATGATAATGGGCCACTCGTTCCGGTTCCGGCCAGAGCGGCAGGCGAAGTCGACAGCGGTCATACCACTATACCATCGACGGGCAAGGTACTTATGAATGCGTATCACGCCCGTAAATCGAATACTGATGGGTTCCAGCGATCTTCTCGAAGCGCGTGCACTGCAGCAGGACGTCCTCCAAGAGGGGATTGTGATAGAGCACGTAGACGCTGCGGCGATGTTCGGTTAGGCTTTTTTCGAGATTTTCCATCGTCTGTCTCAAGCCTGACTCCGGAAACGGGTTAAAAAGATAAATCAACAGATGCTCATGAGGAAAAGAAAAGTCAGTTGCATCTCCGCAAATGGCTTCAAGGGCGAAGCATTTCTGTGACTCACCGCGATATCTTTTTAGATTGTCCTGCGCAGCCTGATGCAGTGCGGGAAGCAACTCCACTCCGATGATCCTGCGAAAAGGATAGTCTGATGCCATCAATAGCGTTCGGCCTTTGCCCGAACCGAGATCGACGAATGCGTAATCTCGAAAGTCAATATGACTTTGCTCGCGGAGAGCCTCAAGCATCTGGTGAAATAATTCGGCTTCCGTGGGCTGATATGGAGAGTGAAATACTCCCATCAGCCGGTCGCGCCAACTTACTGTGGCGCCGGTCGTGTTGACGCGGTAATTCCAGTCATAATCGGCGTCGCCGTAACGCTGGTGGCGGCGTTCCGGAGTAGAGTCGCGAAGAAACTCCAGCAACGCACTTAAGAGTTGGCGGGTCGCGGCCAAGCCACCCGACTTTACGGCAATTTCTTTCCAGCGGCACCACGCGGAGCCCGCCAGTCCGATAGGTGAAGCGGAGCGATCAATACTGCCCATTCTTCGCCATCATAAGCGATGTCACAGCAGTAACGCCGAGACTAAGGTTGCGAGTGGAACTTCGGTATGGGTTTGTATCCTGGGGGAAGACCCTGTGTAGCGAATGAGAAATCGTCCGGCTGGCGAACTTCGATCCGGCCTTCGGGTGTCAGTTTATACGGATGACCGTCGGGATCGACGGGAACTTTAGGCAGCCCCATAGAGCCAATAAGTTCTGTCATGCTCGCGGGTAAGCGTCCGGTGCGCTCCCCGAAATGAGTTACAGCTTCTTGTAGATGGGTTACGTCTTCGTCAACGCGCAACGCCCGCAAATGTTCTAATGCATTCTCCTTAATCTGTTTATCTTTTGTGGTCTGATAGGTAGCTGACCAGAGCATTCGCGCGGTCTGGTATTCACCAGCGTGCTGCGCCATTTGCGCGGCTAGAATCTTCACAAAAGGATGCGCGTTTGGTACACGGGATCCGCGATCGAAGGCGTCGGCGGCACCTTTGTAATCCGTGAGCTCCATGTAGTAAATGAAACCCAAGTCGTAGTAGAGCCGCCAGTCATCGGGATTGTTTTGAATTCCGTAATTCATCAATGCGATGGCACGTTCCGGTTCCCCAGCACCGTATTGCCTGGAGGCCAGGAAGCTGCTGCCAAAATCATAAGCGACGGTAAGATGTGGATCCAGATGCGTCGTGATTTCGAGAAGCGGTGCCAAAAGATTGTAATTGGGCGTGTTGTGATGATACTGGCTGCCAAAGTATTGAACCGCGCGAGTCCAGTAGATGCAGGCCATCAGCCCGTCATAACCAAGGCTGGCACGCTTAATCAACTTCGGAGAATTTAAGAACAGGACTTCGTCGAGCGTCGCTTGCGGACGAAGCAGGTCCGTGCGATGCAGAACCAGCGAACTGGCAGCCAGCGACAGAACCAGGCAGGCGCCGGCGATCAGCGAAATTTTGGTGCGATGCTTCATTTCAAGTCGCGGCGCTCGAAGATCAATACGGCCCCGCTCAGAGCCATTGCGGCATAAAACAGAGCGTAAAGAGTGTTGTGCAGAACAAGTTGCCCTGCGACCGGCTGCTCATGCGCGATCGAGCTGATGACGTTGAACGCTGAAAAATTCGGCACAAGGTACGCTGCGCCCATAGCCAGCCACCGCGACAGCCCGTGAGCCATGCCTGCAAAATTGCGCAGATCTTCGGCGAAGCTTCCGATCACAAACAGCGAGAAGGCGAAGACGGCGGAAAGCAAGGGAGACGAAAACGACGAGAACAACAGAGACAGTGAGCAGATGATCAGGAACTCAAGGACGATAAAGTACAAAGCCACGAGAATGAGCGCATCAGCGCGAACGAATTTGTGCGAAACGTAAAACAAAGCACCGAAAACTCCGATCGCCATAAAAAACGCATTTACGACGAGTGTGCCGGCCAGGCCGAAAAACTTGCCAATAATAAATTCCCAGCGCTGCACCGGACGTGAAAGAACAGTGTAGAGGGTTCTTTTTTCGATCTCCTTCGAGACCAGACCGATGCCGATGAAGATGGCAATCACGACTCCAAACAGAGAAACCGCGGTGAGTCCGAGATTGATGACCACTAACTTTTCGATTTCAATCGAAATCTGTCCCACCAGGATGGCAGCGCCTGAGAGCAGAAGCACGAATGCGATCAGGTTGTAGAGAACGCGGTCGCGTACCGCCTCCCGAAAAGTGTTAGAAGCAATGTGCGCGATGCGTGCTCTCATGCCGTTTTCCCAGCGGTAGTTTCGGCGCGCCGCAACTTCTCCACAAAATAAGCTTCGAGCGAAGTGCGCACTGGAATTACCGCAATCAGTCTCTGTCGCTCCCGCCGCAGAATATCGATCACCGCATCCTGCTGGTTCTCTTCAACAATGATGCGGACACGGTCGCCGGTCACATGACATTCCGCTCCGATGGCCTTGATCGCCGCCGGTACCAGAGTGCCCTGCCAGACGATCTCAACTTTGCCCTGCACGCTGGAAGTCAGATCTTCAACCGCTCCTACTCCGCGAAGCTCCCCCTTGTGAATAATGGCAACGCGGTCGCAGAGCGCTTCGGCGTCCGACAGAATGTGCGTCGAGAAGAATACCGTCTTGCCCTGGTGCTTGAGTTCTTCCATCAGGTCGCGCACTTCGCGACGGCCCATCGGGTCCAATCCAGACATGGGCTCGTCGAAGAACACCAGCTTGGGATCGTGCAGAATGGCCTGTCCAATTCCCACCCGCTGCAGCATGCCTTTGGAAAA
Source organism: Candidatus Acidiferrum sp. (assembly GCA_035602195.1). GTDB lineage: Bacteria > Acidobacteriota > Terriglobia > Terriglobales > Acidobacteriaceae > Sulfotelmatobacter. The sequence goes on along the minus strand of DATNMU010000022.1, from coordinate 10,803 downwards.
CTTTCGCAACTGCAAGCCCTGCACGTCGCGCAATCCTACCTGGTGGAGCACCTGATCGACGCGCTGGGTGCGCTGTTTGGCGGGCACCCCAGAGAGCTGCCCGTAGTATTCCAGGAGTTCGTGGGCGGTCAGGTAATCGTAAAAATACGGTTGTTCGGGAAGAAAACCAATCTGCGCCTTCACCGAAGGATCGGTCCATTCGCGGCCGAGGATGCGTGCCGATCCCGCGGTCGGGAACACCAACCCCATCAGAAGCTTCAGCGTTGTAGTTTTGCCGGCGCCATTAGGCCCGAGGAAGCCGAAAATCTCGCCATCTTCGACGGTGAGGTCTAAAGGCAGCAGGGCGCGCTTCGGCCGCTTTCGCCAAAAGCCGATCTTGTAGGTCTTTTCTAAACCGAGGATTTCAATAGCAGCCATTTCTTTTACGGTTGGCGGAAAGATGAGCGCTATCTCTCTTTTCCGCACAAAGAAAGTCTCAGGTACTTCGAGAGATATTATATGCAAACAAGAAGGCAATTGGGCTACCAGGGCATTACTGGAGTCACATTTGAAAAACGAGTGCTGGAAGCCTTGAGCGCCGCTGCTCGCCTGATTACCTTTTCGGGGGTGTAGTAGTCGATACAAAGCGAAGAGGCAGCGGACTTGCGTCCGCTGCCCCAGTTGTTCGTACTGACTCTGCCAGTGGTTGAACTACTGCCCAATCGGTAGTGCAGCCAGACAGGTGGCGCGTGCGCCCAAAGTAGCCACACCGTTGCCGCCTGGCGAGACGAAGCGGACGACGTTGTCCTCAACACCACAGAATTCCTTCACGCCCGTGGTATTGAGCGATGCGGGGAACCCGTCAGTGCCGAATTGCTGGTTGGCGCCGCCGATGGGGTCCGCGCCAACAGCCGTGAACAGATAGCCGCTCTTCGGGGTCGCGCCAGCCGATCCCAAAGCGAAGTCGATGATGCAAGCATTGGTGACGGCCGGACCAGCGGTGCAGCCCGCGTCAAGCGGACCAAGAACAGCCAGGGTGAGCGGATAGCCCGTGGCCGGATACGCTGTCACATAGCTGGCTTCGGCCGTAGCGATGGTGCGTGAAGAAGCAGCGGCAGACGACTCGTTAGCCGCGATGCGCGCGCGCAACAGGTTAGGAATGGCGATAGCTGCGATGATCAGGATGATGGCCACGACGATCAGCAGCTCAATCAGTGAGAAACCCTTTTGTTGTTTTCGCATGCTCTTAATCTTCTCCTCTTAATCTTTTCTGCCCTTGTCGGGTCTTGGTTATCAGGCTGGTCATCAAGTGACGCAGACGAACTAATCCTCGCACTTGCTGGGCCACAACCGCCAGTTACCTTGGTGTCGTCTTAAAGTTTTAGAAGGGGTTAATTTTCAATGCCCTGCAACACCTTAGTTTTCCCTGCTCAGGCTATTCGGGCGGTGCGAATGCCAAAATTCGTCGAATATCCTGACAATTCATGTCAGTTCTCAGAATTGCAAAAGTCCTATGGTAGAGCGAAGGCTGGAACCTTTCTTGCGTAAGAAACCCTGCCCGTAAAACTTGGACAGCGAGAGATTAGGAGGATCCGAGCGCACCCCGCGAACCGAATTGCCCAGGCATGTCTCAAGGATACTATTATGCTGTCCGACGGCCGCGTGGTTAGCGAATGCCAGCTGGTGGGCTCGATGTGAAAACCCTGCGTGGAACGCAAAAAAGGAACGAGGCAGCGGATTTACATCCGCTGCCTCGTTAAAGTGCGCTGCTACTTGCTCAACTATTGGCCGATCGGGTTCTTAGCCAAGCAGGTCGCCCGGGCGCCCAAAGTAGCTACACCGTTGCCTCCTGGCGAGACGAAGCGAACGACGTTGTCCTCAACAGCGCAAAATTCCTTCACGCCGGTGGTATTGAGCGATGCGGGGAATGCGTCGCTGAGGTATTGCTGGTTGGCGCCGCCGATGGGATCCGCGCCAACAGCTGTGAACAGATAGCCGCTCTTCGGGGTCGCGCCAGCCGATGCCAAAGCGAAGTCGATGATGCAAGCATTGGTGACGGTCGCACCCGCTGTGCAGCCCGCGTCAAGCGGACCAAGAACAGCCAGGGTGAGCGGATAGCCCGTGGCCGGATACGCACCCACATAGCTGATTTCGGCGGTAGAGATTGTGCGCTCAGACGCTGCGGCAGAAGACTCGTTCGCCGCAATGCGCGCGCGCAACAGGTTAGGAATAGCGATGGCTGCAATAATCAGGATGATAGCCACCACGATCAGCAACTCAATCAGTGAGAAACCTTTTTGTTTCCGCATTTCTTTCGCCCCTTTTTTGCTTCTTTGAATTGTGCTGCTCATCAAGTGCCGCAGTCGGGCTTCATGTTCGCACTTGCCGGGCCAAATCGGCTAGTTACCTTGGGTCGCGCCGCATCTTGCAATTCCATTATTTTCAGTATGAATGTAAACCAAAGTTCATTTTAAAGCTTTTGGGTCACTTTCCCATAACCAAAATGCGTCGGCTGTGTGACAATTCCTGTCATCCGGGTCTAATTTAGAACGAATCCAACTTTGTTTCTTGCGCTCACACCGGCCCCGGTTTAGACGCCCATTCTGTTTACCGTTCCTTTTGAAGTGCGGTAGGGAGTTAGTTATTGGGAACCAGTTCCGAAGAAGCCCAAGCCATAAGACCATCCGCGTCCGGTGACTAGGTATTTTCCGCTTTCACAAGCAAACAAGTTACGTCATCATGCTGCGGGGTCGAGCCAACGAAGAGATCAAGACTGGCCATAAGCCGCTCGAGCAATTCCTTGGGAGTGGTGGCGCCGCCGGCTTCCAATACGCTGAGGAGTCGTGGCTCGTCGAACTCTTCATCGTGGGCGTTGACGGCTTCCACCAGGCCGTCGGTAAAAACAATCAACCAATCCCCGGGCAAGAGAGCGGCGCTGGCCGATTCATATTTCGCTTCCGCCTGAATGCCGATGGGCAAGCCGCCTACATCCAGGCGCTCGATCAATCCTGAGCTGCGGCGGAGGATCGGCGTATTATGGCCAGCGTTGATGTAGGTGAAGATACGACGGTCGGCATCGTATTCGGCGAGAAAGGCCGTGGTGAAACGCAATCCGCCCTGACTGTTGGAACAGGCGTACTTGTTCATGTTCGCCACCAGTTCCGGCAGCGGGACTTGAGTCGTCGAAAGCGTCTTCAGGCTGGCCTGAAAAGTCGCCATTAGCATGGCGGCGGGTATGCTCTTGCCGGCGACGTCGGCCACCGCGAACATCACGCGATTCTCGTCGGGGGTTTTGCCAGGACGAGGAAACACGTCGTAGTAGTCGCCGGCGACGGTATTGGCAGGACGAGTGGCGTAGGCAATAGAAATCCCAGGGATTTGCGGCGGGGCGCCCGGCAGGAGCCAGGTTTGAATTTCGCGCGCAATCTGCAGATCGCGCTTCATGACCACGCGGTCGGCAATTTCCAGCATAAGAAGGAGAAACAGAAGCAAGCCGCCCCAGAAATGGAAGTCGAACTCCACCGCATGAAGTTCGTGTCCCGAATCGTGATAACTGAAGCCGCTGCTGGGAAACACCAGCATAGCCAGAGCCGCGATCAGAAGTACGCGCCGCGCGGGGGAAAGCTTTTCTAGAACTGCCCAGAAAAATTCTTTGACCACATGAAGCCGTCTGCCGCGACGGGTAAGGCCATCGGGGGTCTTGGCGGCTACGTCGCGAGAATACAGGCGGTAACTGGCGCGGGCTTCCGTCTCGAATTGCGACCAGAGTTGGGTGAGCTCCATCCCTTCAGTGACCCGCCTCCAGAAACCGTGCAGCCGAACTCCAACCGGAAGCCGCTGCGGAGGAACCGGTTGGGCAGGCGGAAGAGAAGTTGCCATAGGGGATGATTATAGAAGAGCAAGCGTAAAAACCTTGGACTCTGAATTTACTAAGTGTTGATAGAGGAATCGTCGTGGACGGTCACAATCAAGTTTCCTAGAACAATGGCAGCTGTTCGCTAAATGCTTGTGCGGGCCATTTGTTGGCAACGGGGTTCGCTCCCCGGGGATCTGCCCTCTTGATCCCATATTTCTGGCGAAGGCTGGCGATCAGTTGAGCGATTCGTTTTCCATAGGAGGGCGGCAGGAAGGAGCGCTCCTTATAGCGTGCGCGGTAGTTCTCCACCAACCGTGGAAAGCTCTGTTCGAGGAAGGGAAGGAATACGGCCGCCGAGCAGGGCTTGAGAAACAGCGGTCCGCCGAAGATATGTCGAGCCCCCGCTGCTGCCGCTTCTCGTATCACCGCTTCAAGATCGGCGGGCGAATCGGTAATGCCCGGCAGAACCGGCGAGCAACTTACGCCCACGTTGATTCCGGCTGCGCTGAGTTGGCGAACCGCATCCATGCGCAGGTCAGGCCGCGGCGCGCGCGGTTCTAGAATTCGCGCAAGCTCAGTATTTAACGTCGTGATTGTGATGTGAACGGACAGCGTATTGTTCGGCGAGAACTCGCGGAGCAGGTCTATGTCTCGAACGATCAGGTTGGCTTTCGTGACAATCCCGAGCTCGAACCCACTATGCCGGCCGAACTCCTCGAGAATGCTGCGCGTGACTTCGTATCGCCGCTCGGCGGGTTGGTACGGGTCCGTCGCGGTGCCGAGAGCGATGCCTTCCCCTGGCTTGACTCGCTTCAAGTCGCGCCTTAACAAATCCGACGTATGTTGCTTCACATAAATTTTCTGCTCAAACTCGCGGCCGTCGCGCATTTCCATGAATTCGTGGGTATAACGCGCATAGCAGTATTGGCACCCGAATTCGCAGCCGCGGTAAGGATTGATGGTCCAGGTAAAAGGCATGCCGCGTCCACTGATGCAGCGGTTCAGCAGTGACCTGGCCGGGAGCGTGAAATATTCGACATTATGCCCTTCGCGCAGAGATTCGCCTTCGGAAGCCAGGCGGGCGATTCCGACAAGCGGCGACTTCTCGGGCTGTGCGAACAGAGGAAGGGAAGACATTAGATTCGCCGTTTGTTCGCCTATAGTAAACCCGAGCAAGCTTGCCGTCAACCGCAAGATTAAATCAGGCTTGCTTGACTCAGGGTTGCGCGACTGATTTTTCTGCTGGCTTCTCGAAGATTTTCGGATCCACGGTAGGATTCAATTCCAGCGCTGTGTACTCTGCCGTGCTCGACTCCTGGCCGTTCTGCTTGTTGTGGCGCACAAACGGAATGTTGAGGCCGCCGACCGCTTTCCAGTCGTCCATATCGGTTTCTCCCTGCACCGGTCCTCGCTGGCCGAGCGTGCGGTAGGTCTCTTTCAGGATATGGCCGGTTTGTGGATCGACAAACCAACGGATCGAAGCGCCGGCGGCATTGACGTCGACAATTCGGGCTTCCGTATCGCCGACTTTTTCAGTTCCATCCGCACGAAAAAATACATTGGGATCCTTGGCATGCGATGCGATAAAAATGGGATCGCGTTTGATCTGTTCGAGAGTTTCCGCTTTTTGGGAAGAAGGGAAGTCGCGCGAGCCTTGCCCCGGCGCCGCCATAAATCCGGCTTGCGGCGTCACTACGATGTTCACCGTTCCGTTCGGAGTTTGCATCTCGGCGTGCAGATGATCCGGAAAAACAATGACGGTTTCCATGTGCATGGGGAAATCGCCCTGCGGAGTTTTCTGAGTTAACGTGACGCTCGCTTTCAGAGAGTTGATGTTGGCGAGTTTCGCCTCGCCTCCCATGGCGGCAACAACTTTGGCCGCCAGCGCCTTGCCCTCTTCATTCGAAGCCGTCGGCTTCTCAGTCGTCTCTTCCTTCTCCGCTTTCGTGCCCGGCGGGGGCGGAATGCTTATATCAATTTCTGTGACCGGACCAAGCGAGGCTAGCGGCTTATCAAACTCTTTCGTATTGCCAACCACCAGTACCGCGAGTTGATCGCGGTGAATATACTTCGCAGCCACCCGATTCGCGTCGACCGCTGTAACCTTTTGGATTTCCGCGGGAAACTTGTCGAGCCAGTCCGCCGGATATCCGTAGAATTCATAGGTCACGCGCTCGGCCAGAACTTTGTCGGGCGAGTCGAGACGGAAGATGAAGGCATTCAAGATGGCGTCTTTCGCCTGCTTGATCTCGTCGTCGGTGATCGGCCGCGTCGCCAGAGTCGCAATGTCCTCATCCAGCGCCTGGATCGATTCGATCGTCGTCTGGCTCTTGGTTCCCACGGCGAATTGTAGAATGCCGGTATGCCCAAAGTTTGCGCCAAGGCCACCACCCACGCTGTACGCCAAACCGCGCCGGGTACGGATGTCGTTGAACAACCGCGAAGAGAATCCTCCGCCAAACGCTTCGTTAAAAACTGAAACAGCGTAATAGTCGGGATTGTTGCGGGTGATGCCGAGCCCTACCATGTGAATACTGCTCTGATTTACATCTTCTTTCGAAATCTGATAGTAGCCGGGTTTTGCCGGGTGATATTGAACCTCATCCTTCGGCAGTTCGGGACCCTTGGGCCATGACTCAAATGCGGCGCGCAGTTTGGCTTCCATCGCTTTGCTGTCGAAGTCGCCCGTCAGGCCCAGGATGATATGGTTCGGGTGGACGTAAGTCTTGTGCCAATCGAAAAGATCCTGGCGGGTGATAGCCTCGATGGTGGCGTATTCCGGCTCGCGCGCGTAAGGATTGTCCTTCCCGTACGCCAATTTGACCGCCTCGCGGTGCGCAATTCCGCCGATATCATCGTTGCGGCGCGAGATGCTATCTTCCGCCTGCTTCTGAGCGAGATCGAGCTTATCTGCTCGGAATTCCGGATTTCTTAGCAGATCATCGAATACCTTGAAGACATCGTCGAAGTCGCCCTTCAGGCAACTCAACGAAATGCTGGTGGAATCAGAGCCGCCGCCAGTTTCAACTTTGGCGGCGCGCACTTCAAGGAAATCATCAAGCTGATCGCCGGTTTGTGTTTTGGTCCCGCCAGTCCGCCAGACCTCGCCGTAAATATCCACGAGCCCAATTTTGCTGGCGGGTTCATTGTGAGCGCCGCCACGGATGCGCGCTGAGGCGTTGATCAGCGGCAATTCATGATCTTCCTGAAGAAAGATCACCATCCCGTTTGCAAGCTGAATGCGCTTGGGCTGCTGAGGCTTGAACGCACGAAGCGGCGGCACTGGAATCTGTTGCCAGTTTGTGGTTTGGGCAGTTGCGTGCGGCAGAGCGGCCGACAATGCGGCAACCGCAAGAATTATCGAGAGAGCGATTCGCTTTGCCCTCATTGCGCACCTCCTTGTTCTGACGGACTTTGCTCGCCTCCGCCGCCGGGCACGGTTTCGATCACTCCCACGGTGCGATTGGTGTCGTTGAAAGTTTCGTTGGCCACACGGCGAATGTCAGCCTTCGTGACTTTGTCGATTCGGTCGACGGAACTGAATAACTCGCGCCAGTCGCCATAGCGAGTCTGGTAGATCGCCAGTTGGTTTGCCAGGCCTTCGTTGTCTGCCAAGCCGCGAACGAGGTTTGCTTTGGCGCGGGTCTTAATCATCTTCAGTTCTTCATCGCTGATATCTTCTTTTTTGAGACGCTCGATTTCTACGTGAATCGCATCGCCCACCTCCTGGGTCGTGTGCCCGGGCAGCGGGAAAGCATAAAAGGCAAACAGATGGGGATACTTATTTCCAGGCAGGCCGGTAAATCCTGCCGAGAATGAAGCGATCTTCTTATCACGCACCAGCGCGCGGTAAAGACGAGAGGTACGGCCTTCTGACATGAGATCGGTAATCGCGTCATATACCGCATCGTCCTTCGACATGTAGTCGGGCCGGTGGTAGCCCTCGAGATAGAGTGGCTGCGTTCTCTCTTTCAGAACTACCCTCCGCTCAGAGTTCTGTGGAGGCTCTACTGTGGTGGCTTCGTCAGGCTTCTGACTGGCCGGCAGGCGTCCGAAATATTTTTCGAGAATCGGCAAAGCCTCAGACACCTTCACATCTCCCGCCACAGCGACCACCATGTTCGCAGGAACGTAATACTGGTCGAAGAACTTCTTGGCATCGGTGGCGGAGAAAGTATTGAGATCAGACATCCATCCCACCGTAGGCCGGTGATAGGGATGGGCTTCGAATGCGGCCGCGCCAAACTGTTCGAGCAAGCGACCCGTAGGATTGCTGTCGGTGCGCATGCGCCGCTCTTCAATCACCACATTGCGTTCTTTGTAGAACTCCCGCATTACCGGGTGAAGAAATCGCTCAGACTCGAGATAGGCCCAAAGCTCAAGGCGGTTGGTGGGTAGAGAGTAATGGTAGTCCGTCTCATCGTAATCAGTAGACGCGTTAAGATCCTGTCCGCCACTCTGTTCAATAATCTTGCCGAACTGGTTGGGCACGACATATTTGTCGGCCTCGGCGATGGCATCCTTCCAAGCCTTTTCCAATTCCTTCAGTTTGGCTTCGTCGCGTCCAACAGTTTTGTCGCGTTCCGCAATGTAGCTGGCATAAGCTTTTTCCACTTTTTCTAATGCCACTTTTTCAGCGGCATAATCCGTGGTGCCGATGGTGTCGGTGCCTTTGAATGCCATGTGTTCGAACATGTGCGCCAGTCCAGTTTTGCGCATGGGATCTTGCGCTGAACCCGCATCGACCATGGTAAAGAATGAGAACACCGGTGCCTCTGGCCGCTCGCAGATCAGGATCGTCAGACCATTCGTCAGCTTCTTAACGGTGATCCGCTTCTCAAAGGATGCGACATCCTGTGCGCTGGCGAGGGATGCGAGAAGCAGAATCAGAACGACTGGTCTGAACCAGTGGTGTTTCATGGTACCTCCGAATAAGGCGGACAAGTTCCGTCGGAAATGTTAGGACAACCGTGTTAGACGAATGGGATGGGCCAAAGTTTGAAATTACGTGGCGGCACAGGATGTTGTCAAACTGCGTCATCCACCAGATGCGTATGGAAAAGGTAGGGAATGGCCCGTATTTTGCCTTCCTCGTCGTTTCGTGCACAATGGCTGCTGGAGCGTACGCACGATGGATTCGGCGATCGAGGTTCAAGGCAAACAGCTCAAGCTGTCGAATCTGGAGAAAGTTCTATATCCCGGCGCCGGATTTACCAAGCAGCAGGTGATTGACTACTACGTTCGCATTGCCCCGGCGATGCTGCCGCACTTGGCGGGGCGACCTCTCACCCGCAAGCGCTATCCCAACGGGGTAGACGCAGAATTTTTCTACGAGAAAAACGCCCCCCAGCACCGGCCCGACTGGGTAAAGACCGCGCCGATCTGGAGCGAAGGCAATCATCGCATGGTCCACTACATTCTCGCCAACGATCTGCCAACGTTGGTATGGTTGGCGAACCTGGCGGCGATCGAACTGCATCCGTCGCTAGCTCTGGCCAAAGATATAACCTGCCCGACGATGATGGTCTTCGATCTTGATCCCGGGCCGCCGGCGAACATAGTCCAATGTTGCCGGGTCGGATTGTGGCTCCGCGAAATCTTCGAGCACTTCGGGTTGCAAAGTTTTCCGAAAACATCAGGATCAAAAGGGCTGCAGATTTATGTTCCGCTCAACACTCCAACCAAGTATGAATCGACGAAGACTTTCGCCCATGCGCTGGCGCAGTTGATGGAACAAGAGCATCCCGACATGGTCGTCTCGGACATGAAGAAAAAAATTCGCACTGGAAAAGTTTTTGTTGACTGGAGCCAGAACGACGAACACAAGACCACCGTCGCCGTGTACTCGTTGCGGGCGCGCGAGCGGCCCACGGTTTCGACCCCAGTTTCCTGGGAAGAAGTTGAAGCCTGCTTGAAGAAAAAGGACGCAAACCGGCTGGTTTTCGAAGCTGGGCAGACTGTTGCGCGCGTGGAAAAAATGGGCGACTTGTTTGCCCCGGTGCTCGAACTGAAACAACGCTTGCCGGATCTCAAGCAACTGGCAGCCTCTTCGTCTGCTGAACCCGAAGAGACCATTTCGATTGCTGCACAAGCGGAGGAAAGGCCCAAACCCAGTCGGCGTGCTCCCGTTAAATCCGCGCGGCGGGCTACCACTCGCCGGCCTTCCGCCCGCAAAGCAAAGCGCAGGGTATAATCGCGTCCGCCGCAGATTCGCTTCAAGAGTTCAATATGGCGCAACTTCTCGTCGGGACTTCTGGATGGGCTTATCCAAGCTGGAAGCCCGACTTCTATCCCGCCAAACTCGCACAGAAGAAATTTCTCAGCCACTACGCGACCCAGCTGAACACGGTTGAGGTGAACTTCACTTTTCGGCAACTGGTGAAAGATACGACGATTCAAAACTGGATCGATCAAACACCTGCGACGTTCCGATTCGGCGTGAAGGCGCACCAGGTGATCACGCATATTAAGCGATTGAAGGGAACGGAAGATTTTGTTCCGCGCTTTCTGGCGACCATCGAGCCCCTGGCGACTGCAGGCAAGCTTGGCCCCGTACTCTTCCAATTGCCGCCGAATCTGAAGATGAATGGAGCATTGCTCAAAGATTTTCTCGCGTTGCTTCCGCGCTCCTTGCCGGCGGCGTTTGAATTCCGTCACGAGTCGTGGTTTGCCGATTCGACTTGGGAGGCGCTGAAGTCACGCGGCATCGCTCTCTGTGTGGCGGAGACTGAAGAACGCACCACGCCTGATGTGGCCACCGGGCCATTTGTTTATTACCGATTTCGCAAGCCAAGTTACACAGACGAGGAACGCCGCGGCATGGTGGCTCGCATTCGGGAACACATGTCTGCCGGGCGCGACGTGTTTGCCTATTTCAAGCACGAAGAAACGCCAGAAGGGGCGCTGTACGCGGTCGACCTGTTGCGTGGCGCTGGCCAGACGTAGCTCCGTCTTTGCGATGGGTTCCG
>DATNMU010000021.1:0-5110 GCA_035602195.1 Candidatus Acidiferrum sp. | reverse complement strand
CCGTGCTTGCGGTCGATGAAATCTTCGATCATTCCGCCCTGAATGGGACCCGGGCGGTAGAGCGCATTCAAAGCAGTTAAATCTTCAATGGAGTTCGGTTGGTATTTGCGCAGCACGTCACGCATGCCGTGCGATTCAAACTGGAAGACGCCCGATGTTAATCCCTTATAGAAGACCTTCTCGTAGGTCTCTTTGTCGTCGAAAGGAACACTCTCCAGCGTAATCGACGTGCCGCGCGTTTTTTCGATCAGCTTTAGAGCATCGGTCAAAATGGTCAGCGTGGTAAGACCGAGGAAGTCCATCTTCAGCAGGCCCATCTTTTCGATGGCGACCATGTCGAAGGCTGTCACGATTTCGTCGTTCTTCGTCTTGTGCAGAGGAACTAATTCTGTCAGCGGCCGGGGCGAGATCACGACTCCGGCGGCGTGAACTCCGGAATTGCGGACCATGCCTTCCAGCTTTTTCGCGGTCTGCATCAATTCGCGAATCTGGCCATCTTTCTCCATGGCCTCTCGGAGTTGAGGAGAATCTTCGATGGCCTGATCGAGCGTGATGTTGAGCTGTGTCGGCACCATCTTGGCGATGCGATCGACGTCGGCGTAAGGGATGTCCATGGCGCGACCAACGTCTTTGATGGCGGCTTTGGCTGCCATGGTGCCGAAGGTGATGATCTGGGCAACGTTATCGCGGCCATATTTTTGCGTGACGTAGTTGATGACTTCGCCGCGGCGGTTCATGCAGAAATCGATATCGATATCCGGCATAGAAACGCGCTCGGGATTGAGGAAGCGCTCGAAGAGCAATTCGTGCTGGAGCGGATCGATATCGGTGATGCCGAGCGCGTAGGAGACGAGCGAACCGGCGGCCGATCCGCGGCCGGGACCAACGGGAATATCGTGCTCGCGGGCGTAGCGGATGAAATCCCAGACGATTAAAAAATATCCGGGGAACTTCATCTGCTGGATGATGGCCAATTCCCGATCGAGGCGCTGCTCGTAGTCGGTGATCGAGTGTTTCAGCTTGCCTTGTTGGGAAAGCGGGCGCAGCGTTTCCAGGCGGTGCGCGAAGCCTTCTCGGGTGACGTGGACGAAATAGCTGTCGATGGTGAAGCCCGGCGGAACTTCGAATTGCGGGAACGGAGTGGCAACTTTTTCCAGCCGCAGGCTGCAGCGTTCGGCGATATCGAGGGTGCGGGTCAGAACCTCGGGCGAATCTTTGAAGACGCGATACATTTCGCCGTGGCTCTTGACGAAAAATTGCGTGCCTTCGAACTTCATGCGCGCGGTGTCGCGAATCGACTTCCCCGTCTGGATGCAGAGCATGACATCCTGCGCGTGAGCGTCGTCTTCGCACAGATAGTGGCTGTCATTGGTCGCGACCAGCGGCAAGCCAAGATCTTTCTCCAGCTGGAACAGGCCGGGATGGATTTTGTGTTCCATGGCAAGGCCCTGATCCTGAATTTCGAGAAAGAAGTTTTCCTTGCCGAAAATATCGGTATAGCTTCCGGCGGCGGCGCGAGCGGCGGCGTAGTTCCCTTCCATCAGGCGTTCCGCGACTTCGCCCTTCAAGCATCCGGAGAGCCCAATCAGGCCCCGGGAGTGTTCCGCCAAAAACTTTTTGCTGACGCGAGGTTTGTAGTAAAAGCCGTGCAGCGAGGCTTCCGAAGTGATTTTGACGAGGTTGCGGTAGCCTTCTTCGTTTTCGGCCAGAACCAGCAGGTGGTTGTAGGTATCGCCTTCGGGCGGGGTGCGGTCGATGTTGTGATCGTCTTTCTTGCAGATGTAGAGTTCGCAGCCAACAATGGGCTTCACGCCGGCGGTCTTCGCGGCATTGACGAAATGCACGGCGCCAAAAATATTTCCGTGGTCGGTCATGGCCACGGCGGGCATGCCCATTTCCTTTACCCGCTGGCATAGCTTTTCGACGTCGCAGGCGCCGTCAAGCATCGAGTAGTCGGTATGCAAATGAAGATGGACGAATTGAGACATAGAACTCAATTTGATTTTACGTTGGCGGTCATTCTAATGGGAAACTCGTGCGGGCCGAGCGGCTAGTTATCCACAACCTTCCATCGTGGCTCTGATGCGTTGAGTAAAAACAAATCTTTACCACAAAGGGCACGGAGGAACACAGGGTAATTCAACTCGACTATTGGCCTTCCTGGAGATTTGGCACGTGGAAATCGACGCCGCGCTCTTCGTTGGCCTTTGCGGTAGCCTGCAGGTCGAGATCGGAGAGCGGAATTTTTTGCCTATGTTGCGGGGCGAAGTTCCACAGGGTCTGGCCGACGATGGCATAATTCTGCACCTCTTCTTTGTGTCCATCGCGGAAAACCAGGACTGTATTGGGGACGACCTCAGGAGGGTCCACCTGGCGGGCTGCCCGAGGCGGTGGTGGCGCAGACCGCTGATAAGTGTACTGATTATCCTGTTCGCGCATTCGCTGCTCGTCGAGGCTTTGCGCATTCATTTCGTTCGCCATCTCAATCTGGTATTGCTGATCCTGATCGTAGGACGAGCCGGAATCCCACCACCAGTAGGGATCAAACGCGCCAGCGTACCAGGGATAGCCAAAGCCACGACACCCGAAGCTGAAGCAGTTGTGCCCGAAGCGATCGCCACGAAAATCCCGACCGCGGAAATTATTGAAGCTGCGGAAGCCGAAGGACTGCCGAGAACGCACCCCTGCCGAGGCAAAACCCGCGCCCGAGCGCATTCCACCGGATGCACGAGCGGCGCCCATATGTCCTGAAAAACTGCCGTGCGCTGACATTCCGCCATGTCCACCGAAAGAACCGTGACCTCCGCCGCGTTGCGCGCAGACTGGGATGGAGGCTACGAGGAGCAGAAGCGCCGCAAATAAAAGCGGGCGATGCATATGGCTATTATATGCCCGATTGCAAGAGTTGGTTGTCTCAGGCTGCCGGTCGTTTACAACAGTTTAAGTATAAGAGTTTAAGCCAGCGGTTCCCTACCGTTTTCTGGCCTTGGCCTTCTTGGGCGGTGCTTTTTTTTCGCGCTTCGTAGCCGGTTTGGCCAAATGTTTCTTCGGCTTCGGCGCGGGCTTTGGCGCAGGCTTCGGCGGCTTCGCCTTCGCTTCCGGCTTGGCGTGAGGCGCGGGTTTGCCACTTGAACTCTTCGTTGCGGGCGGCGGAACTACCGCGATTGGCGCGACTATGGGCGCAGCTTTTCCTTTACCTTTTGCCGCTTCGCCCTTCTTGCCTGGCGCAGTTGCTGCGGGCGGTGCACCAGCGGCGGCTTTCGGTCCACGACCGCGTCTCGGTGGCGGCGGCGGAGGAGGTGGCGGCGGGGCGAACGGTTTCAGGAATTTTAACGTCTCGGTTCGCGAACGCAGCTTTCCGTCGAGCAACAGCATGAAGACGTCGCGGGCAATTTTCGGATATTCCGGCAGTTGCGGCGTGATCAGCAATTCCGTCATTTCCGGCAGCGGAACGCGTTGCTGAACTTGCCGCCACTTAGTCAGGAAATTTTTAATTTTTAGCGCGACGCCCTGATGACGCGAAGTGACCGCCAGAAACAACACCATCTCAGGCCGCGCGGAAGAAAGCAGATTCCACGTGCGCGATGGAGTGGCCGCTTCTTTGCCCGTGAGGCGTTTGGCGAGTTCCTTGGCGTGATCTTCAATATCGCGCCAGGCTTCAATTAAATCCTTGCGCGGAATTTGCCGCCGCAAGTCGGAGATGTCCTTGTCCGACAGTCGCGCGGTAAGGAAGTGCATCACCGCTGCCGAGGGATCGACGGTGTAGCCCAGGTCGACTAGCTGTTGACGGGTTTTCATCAGCAGCGCCAAGCCATTGGTGTCGACCTTTGCCGATGACCAGTGGGGATGAAGCACCTTAAGCCAGTCTTCCCTTTCGAGCGCGCGAATCACATTCAGCGGATCGTCTTCGTGCGCCAGTTGTGCGATTTCGTGGCCGATGGCGCTGCGGGAAATGTGCTCGATGTATTTATTCTCTTTGGCTGCGTCATAGCGCTGCTGGGTGCGCTCCTCCATCGGCCAGTGAAAGCGGGCGGCAAAGCGGGTGGCGCGAATCAGGCGCGAGGGATCTTCGACAAACGAATAATTGTGCAGGATGCGCAGCAGCTTGGCTTCAATATCGGCCACGCCATTGAAGGGATCGAGCAACAGCCCGCGCGAACCTTCATTCAAGGAGAGTGCCATAGCGTTGACGGTAAAATCGCGACGGCGCAAATCTTCTTGAATACTCGCAGGAGCGATAACCGGCGGCTTGCCAACCTTTTCGTAATTTTCAGTGCGGGCCATACCGATTTCGGCGCGCACGTTGCCGGGCAGGACCAGAAATAGCGTGCGGACGTCTTCGTCATGGCCGGCCAGTTTCGCGCCAGCGCGTTCGAAATCTTTCTGCAGTTTGAGGGGATTGCCCTGAACCGTGAAATCCAGATCGCGGATGGTAAAGCCGCTGATGATGTCGCGAATGGCTCCGCCGGTAAGATAAAGCGTGATTCCAGCCGCTCGGGCTACGTCCTGCACCAGATTGACGCCCTTTAACTGATCGGGGGTCAACCGGATTTCCATGGTGTAGATGTAATCAGCCATTCGTCTTCAAGAGATCAATGAAAGCCACAAGAGAGCATCGCGTCCCAGGGAGCAGTGCCGCCTGCCCAACAATTTGCACAGCATTTCCACAGGGTACCCCGCCGAAACTACCGAGAGACGCTCTGAAACAGGACACAAGCCTTTCAATATAAGACACTTACAGTGGCTTGAGTCCTCTTAAGGCAACTTAAAGGAATAACACAACGTTTATGATTTGGCTACTGCCAACGTGGATTCCGTCGATTT
Source organism: Candidatus Acidiferrum sp. (assembly GCA_035602195.1). Taxonomy (GTDB): domain Bacteria; phylum Acidobacteriota; class Terriglobia; order Terriglobales; family Acidobacteriaceae; genus Sulfotelmatobacter. Next base: position 286 of record DATNMU010000021.1, on the reverse strand, counting down.
TCGCCAAATTAGTGCGAGAATGAGGCGGGCTTCGGCTATCGGGCGTCGGCTGAACCTGCCCTCAGGTAGCCGCACAGAAGCGGCACGGCAGCTTTTTGCCAATGCCCGAAGCCCGTCAGCCGAAAGCCGACTTCATGCCCTCGACTCACAAGAAAGTAATCGTCCGCAAGATGGACCGGGATTCGGTTTCGGGCTACGTCTCGCCCGCGCAATTCCTGAATGAAGGCAAGCTGGAGTTACTCAACACCGCGGGCACCGTGGTGGCGATGGAGCTGCGCGAGATCAA
>DATNMU010000020.1:0-3809 GCA_035602195.1 Candidatus Acidiferrum sp. | reverse complement strand
GCATTCCTCACGCTGACCAGAGGCCAAATTCCTGCCACTACCGGAATGCGGCAGTGCTCAATTCTCCGCAGAAAATTCTCCAGCAATCGAATATCAAACACTGGCTGTGTTACGGCGTATTCAGCTCCGGCGGCAACTTTGTATTCAAACCGGCGGATCTCCTCATCCAGGTCGGTAAGCCCCGGATTCGCGCCCACGCCGATCACAAAACCGGTCCCGGCGCCGATCGGGTTTCCGCCGATGTCCAATCCTCGGTTTAAATTGTGCACAATGTTCACTAGGCCGATCGCGTCCACGTCGAAGACCGCCGTTGCGTCCGGATAGTTACCCATCTTCGGAGGATCGCCGGTGATGCAGATCAAGTTCCTGATTCCGACCGCCGCCGCTCCCAGCAGGTCGCTCTGAATGCACAGCACATTTCGGTCGCGACAAGTGTAGTGCAGAATCGGATCGATACCCGCCTCACGCTGAACCAGCAGCGAGAGTGCCTGGTTGCTCATGCGAGCCGAAGCGCGCGGACTGTCGGGAATATTCACCGCATCCACGCCCACCGATTTCAGAAATCGCGAGCCCTCCAGTTCCTTACTGATATCAGTGCCCTTCGGAGGAACCACCTCCACCATGGTCACGAATTCTCCCCGTGCTAACTTCGTCCCTAGATTGGATCGTTCTTCCAAAGGCTGGGCTGGCGCCGGCGCAGGGGTTGCAGCTCCTCCCGTAACATGGGCAAGAGCGACTTTTCCCCTCGCCTCTCCAACCCGCAACGCAGACTTCATAACGCGGATATGGTCGGGAGTGGTTCCACAGCATCCTCCCACCACGCGAACGCCCGCGGCCACAAACTTCCGTGCGTAACTCGCCATATACTCCGGCGAGCACAAATAGATGTTTCTCCCTTCCACCGAACGCGGAATGCCCGCGTTCGGTTGTGCAGCCAACGGCAGGGAAGAAACGGCTCGAACCCGCTCGATCGCTTCCAGCATTGCCACCGGACCCACGCTGCAGTTACAACCGATAACGTCCGCGCCCCACTCTTCCAGTCGCGGTGCGAAAGTCTCTGGATCGGAACCATCCAGGCAGTTTCCGTCTTCGTCGATCGTTACCTGCACAATCAGAGGCAATTTGGCTCCCACATCCTTCGCCGCCAGCATTGCCTGATGCACTTCTTCGAGATATCCGAAGGTCTCCAGCATGATGAGATCGACGCCACCCTCGGCCAGCGCGGCGATCTGTTCCCGAAAGGCTTGCCGCGCTTCTTCGAACGACGTCTTTCCCAGTGGCTCGATTCTGGTTCCCAGCGGGCCAACCGATCCCGCCACCCACACATCGAAGCTCTTGGCGGCCTCTCGTGCCAGCCGCGCTCCCGCACGATTGATGTCGCTTACTTTGTCGGCAATGCTGTGGCGCGCCAGGCGGAAGGCATTAGCTCCGAACGTATTGGTTTCTACAATCTCAGCCCCAGCCTGAAGATATTCGTGATGAATGGCACGAATCAGATCGGGCTGGGAAACATTCAATTCGTCGTAGCAGCGGTTGATGAAAACGCCCTTTGCGTACAGAAGCGTCCCCATCGCTCCGTCGCACAGAACGGGCGAACTCTTGATCCGGTTTAGAAGATCGGCGGCCATAGGCTTTGTCAGAATACAGGATGCGTGCGGTTTCCTGCATCCAAGTGGAGAGTGGCGACCTCCGGCATTATTGCGGCGCGAGCGATGGCAATCAGGTTAATGCCGCGCGCTCTGCTATAATCCCATATTTCGCGCATAAATCTATCGTTTTCCTGCAGTTAGGAGCCCGACGTTTGAAGAAGACCGCTCTCTTGTCCGCTGCGCTCACGGCCGCAAGCTTCGCTTTGGTTTCTTGTAATAGCGGGCCGAAACTTACCCTTCCGCCCAGCAAATTGACGACCCGTGTTTTCGCATCGCAAAGCATTTCCAGCCCCACGTCGCGGTCCGGTCTGGTAATCATCGACGCATTCAACGATACGCTGCCACAAGCCTCCGAAATCGCTGCCGGAACTTCACCCGGGCTGATGGCAATTTCGCCCGAGAGGAGCACCGTACTGGTCTTCGATTCAGCCACCAATAGCGTCGACGTAGTGAATTCCAACAAGGAAACGTTGACCGGAGCCATTCAGCTGGCTGGACCAATTACAAGTATGGTCGCTCTGGGCAATGGTTTCGGCTACGCGGCTGTGCCGGGTGCGGTCCTCAACGGATTCCCCCCGGGCGCGGTTCAGGTTATGAACATTGCCTCCGGAGGCATCACGGCCACCATTAGCGTCCCCAATGCCCAAACCGTGGTTGCCAGTCCCGACGGAACGACGCTTTTGGTGTTCAGCAGCGATTCTGATGCGGTAACGATTGTTTCGCCACTTTCGCTCAATACCGGAATTCCTTTGACCACTACCGTCCCTGGTTTTGATCGCCCTGTATATGCCGTCTTTGGCGGCGATGGTACCCCTTACATTCTGAATTGCGGTCCGCAGTGCGGCAGTTCCAGCGTCAGCGCCAGCGTGCAGGTCCTCAACCTTGGGACAACGCCCAGCGCCGGAACATCGGTGGCCGTCGACGCCGCCACCATCGGCTCCGTGAGCGGAACAACTCTTTATGTGGCAGGTACCCCAACCGCTTCCGCAGCCAACCCCGCCCCGAATAATTCATGCCCCCCCCAAAGCACTGCGGCGAAAACTTGCGGACGCCTCGACATCATCGATCTGGGTTCGATGTCGGTCACCGGGAGCGCCGTCATCACCGATGGATATCACGACCGCATCGACATGAGCAGCAATGGCCAGCTTTTCATCGGTTCGCATGCCTGCACTATCATCGGCAACGTCGCCGCTCCTCAGGGAGAAGTCCGCGGCTGCCTTTCAATATTCAACACACTGACCAACGCCGTGGTTATTCCGCCAGACAACGGCGACGTTACCGGCCTGCAAAGCTTCACTAGCCGCTACGTCGAATATGTAGCGGAAGGTGGAAATCTGCGCGTTTACGACACCACCATCGACAAACTGCTGATCAACAGCTTTATCACCACCGGAACGATTGGCATCACCGGCCAGGTCATTGACCTAAAAGCGGTTGATTTTTTCTGATCTGGCCGGCGACTACTATTTTGCCGGCTCCAGCAGCAGCCGGTGAGTTTGATTCGCCTCAACCGCTCGCGGGCTGAAGGGCAGCGTGAACGTCGAACCTTGATACCAGGCCTTCCATTGATCCATGTAGTAGGGGCTGAGAAAATTTCCACTCTGCCCCGTGACCGTATTCAGAGTGGATTGATCGAAGTCAGCCAGGTTCGCCGTGTAGCGCTCAGAAGGTCCGTGGTGGGGTGTTACCGCTTTCACCGTATATCCGCTGCCCGATTGCTCGTTCACTCCCGGCGCCGCCCAGCGCCGCACCCAGGGAATTTTCCCCAGCACCGGATGCTCAATCTCAACCGCGTTGTAGCTTCCCCAACTCCAGCTGGCCAGCTCGGCCGGAGCCGCTGGCTCGCTGACTGCAGCTTCCACCGCGGCTAAAATGAGTTCATCGTAGTTTGAGAATCTTTCCGGTAACCATCGTTTCGGCTGATGCAGCAGAATATTCTGCAGCCAGACCGTGCGCATCTGCCAGTTGTAGGTCTTCCAACTCAATGTCGATCCTTGCTGCTTCGTATCTTCAGGCGCCGGTCCGAGGCGCGGCTCAAGCAGCAGTCGCGTCAGTTCTTCGCCTGTGCGCACTGCAAGAGTTGGCGCTGCGGAAGATGCCAGCATGCGCCCATCCCAATTTCGCATCAGGTCAGCCGCTTGCTTCGCCCGCGCTGAA
>DATNMU010000019.1:0-3479 GCA_035602195.1 Candidatus Acidiferrum sp. | reverse complement strand
TTATCGTGAACTCTGGTGTTATTTCGGTGCTAACGGTCGATGACCATCCATTGCTGCGGAAAGGCATAGTAGGGTTAGTCAACGCCGAGTCCGATATGAAGGTAGTGTGCGCTGAGCAGCGCGTTGATCAGGAGGGTTGAAGTCCCTCTGGCGCTCGAATGAGGAGCGCTATATCCGAACGCGGGGGTAACGCCTCGCGGGCCGGAGAAGGTGGAAGGTATGGAGAAGCCTAAACGGGCACGAAAGCGAAAGCCGGAAACAAGCCAAGGTGGACCTGAAGCCATCAACCTGCAGTTCTCCGGAGGGCAGGGTGTCCATCGCGAGGTGGAATCCGAAGGGCATGAGGAGCAGTACCGGGCTGTAATCGATGGGGGCTACCCCGAAGAGGAACCGGTCGGCCAAAGGTGGGGCAAGGTCGAGCCTGCACTATGGAGGCGAAGGCGTTCTCATTCACCCACCGCACCAAGGTGTTTGCGGATGGCACGGTACGGAAGAACAATGCGTGACCTCAGGAGGACTGACAGGGTCTCCGGGTGGCACTGGAGTAAGCAGACCTATAAGCGAGAGCGAAATGGCGAGCGATGTTCTGTCAGTAGACGGACGGCTGTGTAGTACCACAAGCGCGGTGAAAGCCGCGTGACCGGGGAACCGGCGGCGGAAGTGGGCCGGGGAAGGCAGTCGGCGAAGGCGGTTGGGAAGAGAGAGGAAACCAGATGAGCAAGGGCGGGGAGGTGGATCAGTTCCATGAGTGAAATACCCGTACATTCTCGTCCGAGGAGACTGGTGGACTGGATCAACCCGACGGGTGCAAAGAAGGTCCATTCATTAATTGACAAGGTGTATCAGCGGAAGAACCTGGAGATGGCCTGGGAGGTGGTGAAGGCCAACCGGGGCAGTGGAGGTGTGGACGGGCAGAGTCTGGATGGATTCGCCGCGCAACTGGACCAGCAGCTGGATCGGTTGCAGAGTGAACTGAAAGAGGATGTCTATCGGCCTCAGCCGGTGCGGCAGGTACCAATCCCGAAGGCGGGAAAGCCGGGCGAGTTTCGCACGTTGGGAATCCCGACGATTTATGACCGGGTGTGCCAGCAGGCGTTGCTCAATCGGCTGGAACCGATCTTCGAACCGGTGTTCGATGAAGCCAACTTCGGATATCGGCGAGGGCGATCGACAAAGGATGCCATGCGCAAAGTCTGGAAGGAGATTCAGAGCGGTCGGGAGTGGATCGTGGACGCGGACTTGAAGGACTTTTTCGGGTCGGTGGATCATGCGAAACTGCTATCGCTTGTGGCCCAAAGAATAGCCGACGGCCGGGTGCTGCGCCTGATAGAGGCGATGCTCAAGGCCGGAAGTTATGGCAAAGGGCGGCTGTTTCCGACGGAGCGCGGGACTCCGCAAGGCGGGGTGGTTTCACCCTTGCTCAGCAACATACTTCTGACGCCGTTCGATCGGGAGATGAGGCGCAAGGGATATCAGCTTACGAGGTATGCCGATGACTGGGTAGCAACCTGCGAGTCGGCAGCGGAGGCGCGGGCGGCAGTGGCCGCGGCGCTTCGGATTCTGAACGAACTGGGCGTGCAACTGCATCCGCAGAAGACGCGGATCGTGCATGTCCGGCAAGGATTTGAGTTTCTCGGGTACAAGATCAAGCGAGGCAAGCAACTCCGGTTGCCGCCGGGCAAGATCCGCAGTGGTGCTCAACCGGGGGAGTTGTACGCGATTCCCCGGGAGAAATCGGTCCGGCGTTTCATGGATCAGGTGCGCGCGCTAACCCGGCGACGCGTGCCGCTCAGGACCAGTGAGTTGATCGGGGAACTGAACCCTGTGCTGCGGGGGTGGGGCCATCACTACAAGCGAGCCCACGTCCGAAAGCTCTTCCACCGACTCGACGGCTGGATTGTGCGGCGCATTCGGTCGCAACGATTCAAGCGTTGGCGGAACGGCGGCTGGCGACAGTTGCCGGAAACCAAGCTGTACGGCGAGTATGGGCTGGTCAACTTGATTCGGTTAATTCCTTCGATTACACCTCGGAAGCGTGAGTCTTCGTGAAAGCTGTATACGGGAAAACCGTCTGTACAGTTTGAGCGGCGGACGGTGGCCAGCGCGTAAGCGCGCCACCTCCGACCCGACAGGGAAGAAGGTCCTGTAATGAGGCTGGACCGAAGGGGCGTCGTCATCAGGTCTTTATCCGTTGGACAACCCGCAAGGGGATGATCTGTATGGATAGAGCCAAGCCGTTTTGTATAGCTAAACGTGATGTATGGGAAGCGTATCGGCAAGTGAAGGCGAACCGGGGGGCGGCAGGAGTAGACGAGCAATCCCTTGAGGATTTTGATAGGAATCTGAGCAAGAATCTCTATCGGATCTGGAATCGGATGTGTTCGGGGAGTTACTTCCCGCCTCCCGTGCGACGTGTTGATATCCCGAAGGGAGATTCTGGAGGAACTCGGCCGCTTGGTATCCCGACGGTGGCTTCATAATGCACCTTCGCCAGTCGCGGTTTGGGATGTCTTGCGGTTCTGGATTCTGCGTGAGTTGCCCACCCAGTCTCGGAGTTTCTGTTCGTCTGATGGGTTCAGTGTAATCCAAAGCGGCATTCCGCGGTTAAGCCGCCGCGCCTGGACCAGGCTGTGCTCGATCCAATGATAGATCACGCTATCGCTAACGCCAAAGTGTTTGGCAGTTTGTTGGACGGTCATCTCGTCGGGCTTCTTGAGCGCAGCGGGCGGGATACGATGGCATTTGCGGATCCACTTGATCATCTTCGCCGTGAATGGCTTGCCTGTGGCACTTGCATGTCCTTCCCGGTTGAATTGGTCGGCGATTTCGGTATCAATCAAGGTGTGCGCCAGATCGCGAACGCGGCCGACAACCAACGCAGGATACCGCATCCGATCCGTGATGTTGGGCGGGAGTTGCACGGAGAGATCGGTGGAGGCGCCTCCCTGCCAGCGAATGTGAACCACGAGCTGCTTTTGATTGGAAGGCTTCTCGACGGTAATATCCTTGATGAGCAGCCGCAACATCCGCTTGCGGTCTTTGGCTTGTGTGGTGGGCGCATGCCATACAAGCGGTAAATCCCTGGCTAGCGCGAGCACTTTAGCCTTCTGCTCTGGGGTAGCGACACGAGCTTCTTGACGCAGAAGCTCCGCGGCTTGTTTTTTGAGGTCTTCCAATTGAAGTAGCGCATCGTTCCAGCGCCGTTCCAGTGTACCTGCCACTAGACGTTGGGAAGGATCGACTGCTTGATAGCGCCGCTCGGCGAGCGCAGCTTCATACTCAGCACGTTCGAGCCGCATCTGCCACTGGCGCAAAATGGTCTGATCGCGCGACTCCAATTCCTGCAGAGCTGCCAGGGCGAGTTCGAGTTCGGCTGGCTGCAATGCCTTCAATATTTCCTCGGCGATTGCTGTATCGAGCAAATCACAACGGAAACTCATGCAATCCTTGCTCGCCAAGCCTTCGCGGCGTAACCAGTT
>DATNMU010000018.1:0-3227 GCA_035602195.1 Candidatus Acidiferrum sp. | reverse complement strand
TTCCGGCATTCGGACACCAACCAGCGGCGCCTTGCCCGTCGCCGGGCGACCGCGTGTCTTTTTAGGATTATCCTTTATTGACTTCTTCATGAATTTAGGATTATCACAAAAGCAAGCTGAGGGGAAGGCTTCACTCTTCCGCCCCGGCTGTAACCCGAACCACGAAGGATGCGTTCCTATGATTCAGGCAATTCTGCCGTGGGAGGTACGACATCTGAGCCAGAAGCCCACTGACTGAAGCTTGTCGCGCCAGGTCCGTTCAACCCTCAACAACGGACATGCGGGCCTACTGCGACATGTTCGTTTGGTGCCAATAGCGGAAGAAGTCGGGGACCTTATTCGATCACCTCGCCGTCGGCGCGGGCGAGCAGCGTCGCTGGAATTTCAATGCCAAGCGCCTTCTCAGGTCTCCTCCCCCGGGGCCTCTTTTGGCTTCCAGTTTTCTTGCTAAATGATAACATCTTCCGGTCTTGGAGGCGGTCGGTGAAGACGATCACGGCAATAGCAGCCAACAAGCTGGGCAAGTTTATTGCGAAGGATTTCCGTCGTGTTTTTGGTCCAGCACACGACGATATGGCTGAGCGTTTGGGCTCCTTTGCGCGCAGTACCATTGAATGCCTGGCCAGAAGCGACGCTCTCTACCACAATTATGAGCACACGTTACAAGTCACGATGGTCGGACGCGACATTCTTGAGGGAATGTCACTTTCACAACGAATAGAGCCTACTGATTACAACCATCTGATCATCGCTTGTCTACTGCATGATATCGGCTATGTGCGCGGCGTTCTGAGCGACGACACTGAAGCCGAGTTCGTGGTGGATGGTAGCGGCAGGAAAATTAGTCTGCCTCGTGGCGCATCAGATGCAGCTCTCTCACCTTATCACGTCGATCGATCGAAACTGTTTGCCATTGAGCGCCTCGGAAATTCACCCACCATCGACGCGTCCCGAGTAGCGGCCGCGATTGAGATGACGCGTTTCCCGGCGGGAATGGATGGCTCCAGCGACGATGCCAGCATAGAGCCAAAACTAGTCCAGGCTGCCGATCTTATAGGACAGCTTGGCGATCCGATGTACCCACGAAAGGCCAACGCGCTATACAGCGAATTCGAAGAGATCGGTATGAACCGACAACTTGGATATTCGTCGCCAGCCGATATTATTGATAAGTATCCCGCTTTTTTCTGGAACAACGTTTCCAGCCATATAGAGGATGGAATAAAATATTTAAATATGACCGTCTCCGGCCGGCAATGGATAGCTAATTTACATCATCACATCCTGTGTGCCGAGCATGCTCACCGCTTTATGGGTCCTCAACGCTGACAGCGCACGACGTTACGACACTTCTCGGTCAAAATGCGGTGCGGATTTGGGTCATCGACGGACCCTTGCGTCGCGTCTGAGCTAGGTCCGTTCATCCATCAACAGCGGACATGCGGCAACTTCATCAGCATGTCCGTTTAGTAGCCAGTATAGTAACCGGGTGTCAGAGAAAGTTGCACGAACGCCCGTACTGCGCCGTACCATCGACTGCCTTTACCTTCACGATGAAGCTTTTGTGGATTCGGATCTGCTTCATCGCTGGAAATTGCATGACTGTGTGGGCAGATGTTGGACCACGAATGCCAACGATGTAAGCATCAATGGTGCAAATGATCGGCTTGTCGCAGTTGTTGTCGAAATTCATTGTGAAGAAGAATTGTTTACCGTCTTGACTAAAGTCGGATGCTCCGTCCGCAATGCACTCTTTCGCAGTCAGGGATTTTGGAACGTCATCACTCGCAAAGGCTGGGTTTAAACCAAGAGCCCCTGCCGCCACTAGCAAGCGAATGACTAACATATTCATAGGACGATCCTCCAGCCACCAGAGGTTCGTCGTAGTGAGATGAAGGTAGGTTCATATGCGGGTTGGGTGAGCAGCCTCTAACTCGCGCCGTCTCATTGCTCCCTCTAATTCTGCCGTACCAGCTCAAACTAGCATCTCGGAAGGGGGTGGATGAGGTCAAGCACAGTTGCTGACCGGTCGGCCTAATTTCAGAGTGGGGGTCAAAAACGGACTTCGGCCCGCGTCCTTGGCACTTTCGCGGTAGGGACGCGAGTTACCTCGCGCCCCCCGCACAGATCCGTGCGAGCCCAATTCGGGCACACGGCTTGTATGGGGCTTTCTTTGTCAAGGGTGGTGCACACCATTTTGTCGCGCCCTTGTTTGTTGATTCTTTTGTTCGACCCGCGCCGCGAGCATTCTTCCGCCCCGACCGCATATTGGCCGTCGCCGTCGCGCGCAGCGAGGGTCAAGGACGGCGCTTCTTCAGCGCCGCCGAAGGCTTGTCCTTGACCAACGCGAGCACGGCGGCAAACTGCCCGTGATCGGGTGGTTTGCCACGCGATGATCCGAGGGGAGCCTGCCATTGGCCACGAGCAATCGCCCGCGAACCACGCTTGTATTCGGTTGAACCATGTAGGGTCCCGACCATGAAGCAGTCGTACGCTTCTGCGAGCAAGGCTCCGAGGCGGCGGGTCCATTCTCCCAGCGGCATTGCAGCCATAGCCGTGTGCGGATTGCCGCCACCTCGGATCGTCATCGGCAACCCGGCGTATCAAGCGCAGTCAGGTACCGAACCCTGTTTGTCCTTTCCTCGTTATAGAGTGTTGCTCACGCCGCCGGCCGCAGCTCGACACCGTCCGGCACCTCGCCGGTCGTGACCAGGCGCCACAGCGCTATCAGCAGCTTGCGCGCCAGTGCCACGATCATCGTCGTCTTGCGCGCGCCGCTCGGCCCCTCGGTCCGCGTGCGATACCACTGCGCCAGCGCACTGTCCTTCTGGAACATCAGGAAGCGCCACGCCAACTGGATCAGCCCACGTCGTACCCGCGCATTGCCGGCCTTGGCCAGGCCCTTCTCTCGGCGTTTCAAACCGCTCTCGTCGGGCGATCCCGTGAGTCCGGCGTAGCGCGCCACCGCTCTTCGATCGCGAAGCTTCCGCGACAGGATCTCCCGCACCAGCATATCCGCCGTCTCGATGCCAATACCGATCACCCTGGCGAGCAACCGCACCATCGCATGCGGCCCTGTATCGGGGGCCCGCTCGAGCCGCTCGGCACGTGTCTTCTCGATCGAGCTGATCTGCTCACGGACCAGTGCCAGCCGAGCCATGTCGCGCCGGAACTCCTCGATGATGTTTGCCGGCAGGCCCGTGCCCTCCGCTGTCCGCAGACCTGCC
>DATNMU010000017.1:0-7520 GCA_035602195.1 Candidatus Acidiferrum sp. | reverse complement strand
CCAACGGTGTGCCCAATCTGAAACTGCTATCCGATTAAAGAGCCGCTATCTTTTTCAATCGCTCAAGCAATATTGAGACGCGAGCCTGGCTCGCTTGGTCGGGGAGCAGGTAGCCGGGTAATGCATCGAGAAACTCACGGGTGGCAAACAGCTTCCTGATTTCTGCCGCAATGTATGCGCGAACATCCTCCGCCCCCGCGCGGATCTCTTCGACTAGTTCGGCTCGCCCATCCACCACGGCCATTAGATCTTCAAGATCGTGACTCGATTGGTAATCACTCTTACCTCGACCAGCAAATGCTTCCAACTTCGTCGCGCTGAAGTAGACCGCAGTCACAACTCGGACCCGCAGGTCTGGTCCCAGTTCATGTACGAGGGCGGAATCCAAAGCCGGCTTGTACCAGCGGTTGGAAAATCCCAAGATCTTCTCGTCGAGCGGCATGACGTCCAAAATCGTCTTCTTCTGCCGCCACCGGCAAATCGGAGCTCCTTCGCTGGTATCCTCCCTAAAGCCACACCGGCGGAGTCGTTCCGAGAAATCAGCGTAAGCGGCATATGAGCTGATCTCGGCAATAGCATCCACATCGTAGGTGGGACGGACCTCTGCCGCAGCTTTGTCGGTGATGAGAAGGGCTGTCGTGCTTCCTCCGACAAAGACCAATTCTCCCAGGAGTGGCTGTAGAAGGCGAGCCGCTTCAACGAGCAGTTCGAGATTGTGTTTTGACATTTTCTGTGCGCAGTCTACTTATTAGCTCTTTCTCCGCTATCTTACGTTCGCGTGCTCGCCCATCCCTGATGGCATCAACCAAAGCGAGCAACTCGTAGAGGATTGGATCGCGGAGGGCCGCTGCGGGAGCGGTCCTATATAAAGGTTCGAGAGCTATACCGCGGGTTTCCCCGTCCCGCCATGGCCATACAGGAGGAAGCTCATCGCCTGAGGCAATTTCATCCTTCAGCGGGGGAGCGGCAAACGAGGTTGGCAATCCGCGCGTCACCTGTCCATGTTCCGCGGGAAATGCATATTTCACTCCATGCAGGAGGAATTCTTCGAGAGCTGAGAGATTCGGTTTTTCTTGCATCTCAGGGCCATGCAAGAGCCGGGCTTGCTGAAGACGCTTGATGGCAGCATGAATCTCAGAGGGGCTCATGTTGAGATCTGCCGCGATCATAGACATAGGCGGCCGCTTGCGTTCATAGGTGCAGAGTTTCAGAACGACCATTATGTCTTGAGGCTTTAAAGGCATGCGCTTATTCTACATTCGCGATTCGCGAATAGCGAATGTAGCGCTAAACAATTGACAATTAATGGCTTACGGCGCATCAGTCGTCCGCGGTTATTTCCGGTTTGCCCGTCACCCGCCCGCAACCAAACTCCCGACGCTCGGAAGTCGCGTTGCAGCAGCAACCCTCGGATGCTCCTGCCTGACTACTCCAGTCCTTCTACTATGAATAGCTCAGAGATCTGGCGATTATAGCTGTACGCGTAGAACTTCCCGTCCGGCGTCACGCAGCACAACGCCATATAGGTTAGACCCGCCTTATCGGATGGCGAGAGGATAGTGAAGAGGCTCCGCTTGCCGGTATCGATTTCGACTCGATAGACATGGACGGCGGTTTCACCCGTGGAGGCGACGTAGACCGCTCTCGAATCCGGCGACCAGCTCGTAACCTCTTCGGGAGCGTGCACCGCAATCGGACGAGGGCTTCCACCACCAATGGGGAACAGCCAGGTCGTTCCGTCAGCTCGGCGGCCTGCGACAAACTTCCCATCCGGCGAGCTTTGTCCGGTTGGCCTTACGCCCTCAGGCGTGATCGGCCGCAGGGCAGCAGTATCCAGATCGAAGAGATACCCGCGCGGCGCTTCGCCCGGCGCCGCAGCTCTGAGTAACAGCAGCTTTCCATTGGGCAGCCACGACACCGAGAACGGTTTCTTGTCTTGCACATCGAGTACGCGTTCCTGTCCTGCACCTGTCGGAATTATGTGAATGTGGTTCGAAAAATCGCTGGGACCACGGCCACCCATTTGCCATCGGGCGACAAGTCACCATACGAGCCTTGGCCGAGCCGCAGAGGTGGCGAGCCGTCCGTCTCGCGTAGGTAGATCCAAGTCTGATCGCCGGGCGCGTCCCCTGACTCATCGAACAAGAGCCGCTTTCCATCGTCAGATAAGCTACGGACTATCGACCAGTCAAACCATCCCAGCTCGCGCTCGCCGCTTGACCCCGGTACATGGGCCAGGATGCCTGCTCTTGACGCCTCATGCACCAGCAGAATGCGCCCGTCTTTCGCCACATCTTGCACTCGCAGCGTTCCCGGCACGCGATAAACTAATCGGTCGTGCCCATACAGATCGACGACGTGAAGGTTACGAGCTGTCCCTCCAGAATCAGCGGCCGTGTACCAGATCTTGTCTCCGGCGACAGACCAGGCGAGTCCTTACACACTGCTATAGTCCCGTGTGAGTTTCTGGCTGCCTTTCGGGCCCACCACACGCACTACACCGTTGTCGCTGATCGGATCATCGTGTTCCACGAAGGCCACCATGTCGCCTTTTTGGGAAACCCGAACATCCCCGATCCAGGTGGACGATTCGAAGCGGAGTGTGCCAATGGGAAACTCCAGCCGCGCCTTCCCTTGGGAGTGGTAAGCAACCGCCAGCGAGCCGTCGGGAGCCGCGTCGGCTGATTCTACGTGGTCGAGGATTTCTCGTGGTACGCCTCCGGCCACGGGCACGCGCGCCAGCATGCCGTTGAAACTGAATCCCGGGCCGCGCTGCCGTCGCAGTTAGGACCGCCATCTCTCCATTAGGCAGGATGCTCAATACATCGGCTCCGGCCAGACCAAGCGGCCGGGCGTCAGGGCTGTCCAGACTGCTGTGGAATATCTCGACCGGGTTGCCCTCCCAGGCAGCACCGTAGAGAACTGACTTTCCATCAGGGGCGAAGCGGGCGTTTCATACAGTCCCACGACGAAACGTAATCTGATGCAGCGCAGGCGGCCGACCGCGCGCTAACCGTTGCTGGGCAACGAAGACAATGAGCGCCACCAAACCAGCGAGACTGGCGAAGGCGACGATGATTCCGATACTCAGTCGACTGAATCTGCGAGAACGGCTCGGTGGAGTGACCGAATGAGAAGCGGAAGTCTCAGACACCGCCTCCAGATCAAATACTAGGTCATGCGCGGATTGAAAGCGCCCTCCGGACTTTTTTCCAAACAATGGCCGACAATGCGGCTGAGCGCAGCGGGGACCCCTTTGTTCATCTCCGTGAGATCCTGCGGCTCAGAATGCAGGATTGCACTTGCGGCATCGACAGAGGTTTCACCATGGAACGCACGCTTGCCCGAGAGCATCTCGTACAGAACCGTGCCCAGGCTGAACAAATCCGACCGATGATCTGCCCTGAGCCCACGGACTTGCTCGGGCGACATGTAACCGACCGTGCCCATCACCACACCCGGCTCGGTTTGTGAAGGCAGCGTCGCCGCGTCCGGCATCGGCTCCGGGGTGAGTTTTGCTAAACCGAAGTCCAGAATCTTCACTTGCCCGTCGCGCGTGACGAAAATATTCTCCGGCTTCAGATCGCGATGGACGATCCCCTTGTCGTGCGCCGCTGCCAATCCTCTCGCGACTTGCTCCGCTGTAGCGGTCACCTTCCGCGACGGTATAGCGCCTCCGCTCAGCCACCCACGCAGAGTTTGGCCTTCTAAAAGCTCGGTGACGATGTAAGGCGAGCCTTCGTGCTCGCCAAAATCATGTATGGCCAGAATATTGGGGTGATTCAACGCCGCAACTACCTGCGCCTCCTGCTTAAACCGCCGCAGCCTCTCCGGGTCCCGCGAAAACGCGGCGGGCAAAACCTTGATCGCCACGCCGCGCCCGAGCCGCGTATCCTTCGCGCGGTACACCTCGCCCATGCCGCCAGCGCCGAGCGGAGACTGAATTTCATAGGGGCCGAGTTTTGTCCCAGGAGTAAGAGCCATCCGTGCGCGCAATTATAGCCCGCGTGGCACGGTACGCGCGGATGCGACGATTTCTGGGTGTGTTGTCGGCAAACCGGAGCATGGCTGGCCCAACTCACAGCACGCACCCACCGTAACGTGGCCGCAGTCGCCTTAGCGAACAAGCTGGCACGCATGGCCTGGGCCGTGCTCGCCGTCCGGCGAGGGCCCCGCGCCAGAATTGTTTCTAATCGGAACTTTCTCGGGGCCACAGTCACCGACTCGATGCTGCGAAGGAAGATTGCTAGGGGAGTACCGAAGGTTCTTATCTGCCAACCTCCGCTCTACCGACTTAGTGTAAGGCGACCTTAGAAAGCTGGCTCTCTGGCTCGGGATAGCTGCCGCCAACGTCTGAATGAGCCCCCGCAAACCAGATCTCCTTGATGTCCTGCTGAGGATCGTGTGGTGTGCCGAACAAGTTTTGCCGAAAGAACGCCCTACGTTCGTCAATTGACACCGCATGCCGAACGAATTTCAGGTCGGGGTTGTGCGTCGCTTTGGTGCCTGGGAATTGGGCAACGTTATATACCCAGCCTACTGAGCTGACGGTGTCCCAAACCCCGACAAAATGTGGCTTACACTCGCGACAAAAAGTCTTGTTGAAATCCGCAGCGACTCCGAAGTCGATCTTCTTTTGCTTAATCATCCGAATCGAGTACGGGATCAAGCCCTCGTTGTCCTCACGTAGCAACCCGATGATGTGCAGCATTCCGCACAGCGCCCTCGCAGTGTAGGCTCCTCGACTGAAACCGAAGACATACAGCGTCTCATCTGGCTGGAATGTCCTCGCCCCTTAGCCGTTGGGACATTGCGAAACAAGAAAGAAAGAGGTAAGATTGTCTTACCATGCAGACCAAAGTTTCTACGAAGGGACAAGTTGTTCTTCCAGGGCCGCTTCGCCGCCGACTCGATATTCGGGCAGGTGATCCTTTGGACGCTATTATAGAAGATGGGCGAATTGTGTTGACGCCGCGCAAGAAACGTCCCCATCGAGTCAAACTTGTGACTGATCCGGTTACTGGACTGCCCGCATTAAGTGCAGGGCCGAACGCGCCTACGTTGAGCAGCAAGGAAGTTGAAGAAATTCTGACAAACTTCCCATGATCTACTTGCTCGATGTGAATGCTCTAGTTGCTCTGGGCTTCATTAATCACGAATTCCATGATCGTCTTGCATCGTGGGTCCAGTCCCAAAATTCGCCGAGCCTGGCGAGTTGTTCAATCACCGAGCTCGGGTTTGTACGCGTGCTAGCCCAAGCTCCGGCGTACGGGTTTAGCGTGACTCAAGCTCGTACACTGCTGCTGCGCCTTAAGGATGTGGCTACCTCTCCTCTCACGTTCGTTCGAGATGAACACGATGTTTCTCATCTACCCAGTTGGGTCAGAGCCCCTAAGCAAATTACCGACGGCCACTTGAGCAAGCTTGCGACCGCAAATGGTGCGGTCCTGGCAACCCTAGATGAGAATATTCCTGGATCGTATCTGATACCGAAATAGTGTTGTCTTCATTGAATACCGTGTTCCGGTCGAGCTTCTAGGCGACTGATTCGTCCGAGACAATCTAACTTCTCCTCAGCATAATTAATTGTGTGCCCAACGGTGTGCCGAATTTCGGAAGCAACCGCAGTTCCCCAGAGTGAATGCTCGACTGACGGCCGATCAGCCGGTCGCCGAATGCTTCCGAGCGACAAGCTATTTTCGGATTGTCCATATAAAGCGTTTATTGTCAACGGCTTAAGCAAAATATTAATCCAGCAGCCAGATTGCTGTGACCGGTCACTGCGAACCGGAAACCGGGAAGACTCGGGCGGCCATCCACTGCCCTCACCGATGAACGCGAGTTGTTTCGCTTATCCGCATACCTTACGCCTACTCGGAAGTGGGCTGGACTGAACCCCAAAAATGAGACACTCGGAAAAGGCACACTGTGCAGGGAAAGGAACTGCAAGTGGCAAAGAAACGAGTGGGGCGGTACCCGAAGGAATTCCGCCGCATAGCAGTCGAGCGCTGAAAAAGTGCGACAACATCGTGGCGCTGTCGCGAGAACTAGGCGTGCACCGGTGTCGCCGGGTTCCGCGCGTTCGAACCCTAACCCCGCCATGTCCAGACGATCCACGAACGCATCAATCACCCGGCAGACATGGTCTTGCGGAATTAGTTCGTCCAGGGTGACCGGAAACAGCGTTCCCTGTGTCCGACCTTCGCCTTGAATGAAGCCCATAATTAAAGATGCCCTCGCGTGAGGGCATCTTGCCATTGTTTCTGTCAGGCGCCTAGTGTTTCGTAACAGTCTGAAACGCCGTCCCCTGCTCCAGACCTCATCCTCGCTGAATCATCAACTGAGAACTTACATTGGGATCGGTACAGTAATCGGGGGCACCTCAATACCTAAACGATAAAGGGTGCGCGTTTCCGCACACCCTTAGCCCCCTCAAGATATTCAAGACAACTCAGCGTGGCAGCATAAACAGGGGGAAGGCACATCCCCGCAGAGCCGGGAGAATCTCGAGATGCGCCACCTTACACCCGAATGCCTCTTCTCCCACAATTAAATGCGGCACGTTCGAAATTCGTAAAAATGTATCCCTCTAGTAGAGTTGGAAGCCTGAGCAGGGTAGTGTCCTAAGCACTGCGTTGCTAGGCGCGGTGCGTCTTGGCATTGCACATCGGGCAGACTGGCACCGCCATATTCCAAGACCGTCCCTCGAAGATAAGCCATGAGGCTCGGTATTCAACGGGTAACTGGCAGGCTGGGCAGCAGGCTATTCGCTTTGCGGTCTCTGCTGAGTCGAGAAACTTGATAATCGCCGCGTGGAACGATTCGGGAGTGCGCAAGCTGTGGCCTCTTTTCCGGGGGAATATATCAGATTGCACAAGACACCGACGTCCAGAATGGGGTCCGGCGGAAGGATGTGTAACGGGATTGTTTAGAGTCTAGCAGAAAATATCTAAGAACACGTTGAGAGGAATTCTCGAATAGCAAGGCTTGACAAACCTTTACAAATAGCCGTACATTCAGGCTTCGAACGATCTCTGCTATGGAGGTCATCGGTTTTCGGGGGAGAGCCGATGCCTTCATTTTTCCCCAAGAGATTCCCAGACAGCGCAGGTAAGGGATTGCAGTATGGGAATGAGTGACCCGGAATTCCGAAAAAAGCTGTCTGAACCTGGATGGCTTCGGTATAAGCATCAGTCTGAGAAACTGAGCTGGCCCTGGTGGAAGCGCCTGATTCATCGGTTCCGAAGCTGCCCGATTTGCAAACCAGGGAAAGAACAATAGACAACCCAGTTATTTCTTCCACGTAGCCGTAAAGAGCGAATCTAGCCGGTCCTGCCGCCCTTTCACTTGACTCCGACCGGCCTTCTCATGGAAGGCGATAGCGCTCATCCTATGAGAGAGGATGTCAAGAAAAAATACTTCTGCACTCTCTCCGTGAGACCTCGATCGGTGCTTGCATCCAGGCCCCTTCTTCTTCGTGGAGAGGATTTTGGTTTTAACGCCTGGAGCGCCACAGAGTA
>DATNMU010000016.1:0-17441 GCA_035602195.1 Candidatus Acidiferrum sp. | reverse complement strand
AGCGCAGGATGCGGATGCCGTCGCGGCTGGGCACGGAATCGGCGCGGCGCGCGAGTGGATCAGGTCGGAATTCGAACGCTACTCCAAGGATTGCGGCGGATGCCTGGAGGTGAAGACTGACACCTTCACCGAACCGGCCGCCGACCGAATCCCCCGACCCACCGTAATTACCAACGTTTACGCGGTTTTGAAGGGAACTGATTCGGAGAATGCGAAGCGCATCGTGCTGGTGACCGGGCACTACGATTCACGCAATGGCGATATGACCGACGTGATGGGCAACGCTCCGGGAGCGAATGATGATGGCAGCGGGACCGCCGTCAGCCTGGAATGCGCGCGGGTCTTGAGCAAGTTAAGGTTTCCGGCAACCATTATTTTTCTCACCGTGGCCGGCGAAGAGCAAGGCCTGAATGGAAGCTCTCATTTCGCCAAAATGGCGAAAGAGCAGGGATGGGATATTGAAGCTGTCTTAAATAACGACATTGTCGGGGGGAACCAGAGCGCCGACCAGGATCATTCGGTGGTCCGAGTATTTTCCGAAGGGCTGCCGCAAGCGGCTACGGAGAAGGAGATCGAACGCATTCGCGGGTTGGGCGGCGAGAACGACTCAGCCTCACGCCAATTGGCGCGCTATATCGCAGATGTGGGCCGCTCCTATAAGAATGACGTGGGTGTGATGCCGATGCTGGTCTTTCGGCTTGATCGTTATCTACGCGGCGGCGACCATTATTCGTTCAATCAGCAGGGATTCAGCGCAATCCGGTTCACCGAGTTCCGCGAAGATTTTCACCACCAGCATCAGAACGTGCGTACTGAAAATGGCATTGAATACGGCGATCTGCTCAAGTTTGTGGATTTCGATTATGTTGCGAGCGTGGCACGCCTGAATGCGGCAACGCTCGCCTCACTGGCATCGGCACCCGCGCCTCCCACGAATGTTCACTTGCTGGTGAAAGATCTGGAGAACGAATCGACGCTTACTTGGGATGCGCCTCCCGGTGGCCGGGCAGCGAGCTATGAAGTTGTGTGGCGGGCAACGACTAGCTCGGAATGGGAGCATGTCCAAAAGGTAGGCGAGGTTTTGCGCGCTACTCTGAATCTTTCGAAGGACAATGTCATCTTTTCTGTGAGGGCTGTCGACGCTGCTGGACACTACAGTTTGCCGGTGGTGCCGACGCCGCAGCGTTAAAGTTGGCGTTGCCGCAACCTGATAACATGTTTAATCAATAGGCTTTTGTCTCTGGAATAATCGAGAACTCATCGTGGCGATCAATCGCGGTAATACGATTTCGTTGAGCCTGCCGCCCTTTACGCGCTGGGTAAAACGGCTGATTCTCGTCTATGCGGCGATTTACCTGGTGATGGCGATCACCGAGGTCGTCTCGCCTCTGGCCCACGATTTTGTGAGTGTCTACCTGGGGCTGATCCCCAAGCTGGTGATGCGGGGGATGATTTGGCAGTTGGTCACCTATTCCTTCCTGCACTTTCAACTGCTCCACTTGCTTTTTAACGCGCTCTCGCTGTGGATGTTCGGTTCGCAGCTGGAAAGTGACTGGGGATCGAAGCGCTTTCTGGAATTCTATTTCTTCTGCACCGTCGCGGCTGCGCTGACCACCGTCGCGATGAGCTACACGCACATTCTGGGACTTTCCCCCGCCGCGACAACGATTGGGGCATCGGGCGGCATTTATGGTCTGCTCGTCGCCTTCGGCGTGTTATACGGCGAGAGCGAAATCATGATGTTCCCGCTGCCTTTCCGTATCAAGGCCAAATACTTCGTGTGGGGAATCGTGTTTTTAACGCTGGTGGGCGCGATTCAGGAACGCGGCGGCGTGGCAAACTTCGCGCATCTTGGTGGTTTGCTGTTCGGCTATCTTTATCTGAAATTTTTGCCGCGCAAGGGACTGATGTTCTCAGCTTCCGAAAGATACTTCAGCGCCCGCAACGACTATTACCGCTGGAAGCGGCGGCGCGCGGCGAAAAAGTTTGAAGTCTACATGCGGCAGCATGACCGCGATGTCCACTTCGACGAGCACGGCAATTACATTCCTCCGGAGGATGAGACTCACAAGGGGAATGGCGGATCGAAATCGGGCTGGGTGAATTAAGAATTTTTGGCTACGCGTTTACACAGATCCCACGGATTTTTCAATCCGTAAAAAGCGCGTGAAATTCCTTCAAGACTTGGGCTGGCAGTTCTGGCCGTCCGGCTTTTCCTTTGAATCCTAGGTCGTGACCTGCGCCTTCGACCGTGAGGAGTTTTGTCTTCGCCGGAATCAGCTTCAGCGCTTGCTCGATCTCAGGGACCAAACCGAAAGGGTCGCGCGTGCCTTGAACGAATAAGGCCGGCGTGTGCAGATTGAAAAAGTGTTGCGTGCGAAGTTGGTCCGGTTTGCGGGGCGGGTGCAGAGGATAAGACAAGAGGAGCAAACCGGCAGCTTCTTCCGGAGCGTTTTCAGGACGCTCGGCGCAAAGCATGCTGGCTTGCCGTCCGCCGTAGGAGTGGCCGCCGAGAAAGATACGACCGCTGGCAATCCGCTTGACGGCGGCCATCGCATTTCGCAGCCCGGCGCGATCGCGCTTGGCGTCGCCGGGTCCGGGAGGACCGTAAGGCCGGTCCTGCCGAAACGGAAGATCGCAGCGAAGCACAATGAATCCTGCGGTAGCAAAAGTTTCCGCCAGCGTAACCAGCAGCGGGGCTTGGCAATTCGATCCAGCGCCGTGCGTCAGAACCAGGCCATCGCCGTTGGAACGAACGGGACGGTGAAAAAACCCGCGCACAAATGGATCGGCCGAAACATCGGTAAAAGCCTGCGGATTGGATTGAACCGACATAGATAACCGCAGCTATTCGCCGACTTCTTCCAACTTTTCGTAGACTTTCAGGATTTTAATTTCATTGCCCAGGCGGGCCCAACAGCGAAGTATTTCTGGATCTTCTTGAGCGGAGCCGCGCGCCTCTTCGGACTTCCAATAACGAAACAGCAGGTAGTGAGAATCGCCTCCACGGTAGAGAATGTCGCGGCCGTATCCTTTGTTCGCAACGATGGCGTTCAGCTCGCGCATGGTTGCGAGTGAAGCGGTCTCCATGCCAGGCAGCGGCTCCCAGATCGCGACGGAAAGATATTCCTGCGACATACAGCGCGATTATAGCCTTCGGCGCTTGGCAGCGCGCTTGCTTTTGACAGGAGCGGCGAGACTGACTTCTTCTGCAGTCACTGTATGCAGGCGCATGAAGTTGGTCGAACCGGAAGCCTGCTGCGTGCCCGCGACCACGCCTAACACGGCTCCGGGTTTCAGGACGCCGCGAGCGACAAGTTCCTTCTCCGCCACCTGAACCATTTCATCAGTAGAAGGGGCATGGCCGCATCGGATCGGATGCACTCCCCAGAAAAGATTGGCGCGTTGCACCACGGCAGGAATATGCGTGAAGGCATAAATCGGCGCCTGGGGGCGAAACTTCGAAATCATGCGGGCGGTGTTGCCGGTTTCGGTGAAGACGGCAATTGCCCCCATGGGCAGATCTTCGGCAGCATGGGCAATGGATTCGCAAATAGTTTCTGCGACGGAAAGCCCATGACTTTCGCGGCGCCGTCTTGGCTGCGTAAACTCGCCCATATTACTTTCGGCCTCCACCACAATGCGCGCCATCATGGCCACGGCCTCGCGCGGATAGCGCCCGCTGGCGGTTTCGGCAGAGAGCATCACCGAATCGGTGCCGTCGAAAATCGCGTTAGCCACGTCGCTGGCCTCGGCGCGCGTGGGACGCGGATTCTCAATCATCGACTCCAGCATCTGCGTGGCAGTGATCACCGGCTTGCGCCATGCGGCACAGCGGCGGATGACGTGCTTCTGAATGACCGGAACTTTTTCAGGGGCCATTTCCACGCCCAGATCGCCGCGAGCCACCATAATGCCGTCG
Organism: Candidatus Acidiferrum sp.; assembly: GCA_035602195.1. GTDB lineage: Bacteria > Acidobacteriota > Terriglobia > Terriglobales > Acidobacteriaceae > Sulfotelmatobacter. The sequence continues at coordinate 13,519 of DATNMU010000016.1, read as the reverse complement.
ACCGCTTCCAGGATTTCTTCGAGGTGGTCGATGGCTTGCGGTTTCTCGAGTTTGGCGATCAGAGGAGTGTCGCTGCCGCGCGCCGCCACGATTGCCCGAACCATATTCACGTCAGCGGCAGAGCGCACGAAAGAAAGCGCCACCGCGTCTACGCCGTGCTTCAGACCGAATTCAAGATCTTTACGATCTTTGTCGGTCATAGCGGGAATCGACAAAGCCGTGCCGGGAAGATTGATGCCCTGGTGCTCGCCCAGCATTCCGCCGTTCAGAATGTCGCAGACAACATCGCTGCCCCGAATGGTTCGCACCCGTAATTCGATCAGTCCATCGCGCAGAAGAATGCGGGCGCCAGCTACCACCTCACGGGCGAGATCGGGGAATGTGGTCGCAATGCGGGTGGGCGTGCCCGCGATATCGCGCGGAGTGATGACCACGGTTGAGCCGCTTTCCAGCAAGACAGGCTCATGGCGCTCCAGGCGACCAGTGCGGATCTTGGGGCCTTGCAAATCCTGCAGGATGCAGATGGAGCAGTTTTCCTTTTCCGCGGAACGGCGCAAGCGTTCGATATTGCGGGCGTGATCTTCGTGCGTGCCGTGGGAGAAATTCAGGCGGCCAACGTCCATGCCCAGGCGAAGCAGGTCACGCATCGCGGCTTCGGAATGGCAAGCCGGGCCGATGGTGCAGATGATCTTGGCACGGCGGGCGGAGGCAGCGCCGTGAAAGACGGAAGGCGCAACGGATGTCTCTGGGCTTGAAGTTTCACTGGCGAGTTCTGGCTTGCGTGGTTTCAATGCGTTTTATACCTGAATTTTATTTTTTGCTGGAGAACTTCAATTGTAATTGCTTGGGCAGTAAATTCTTGCTGAAAGTGTCAATCAACAAGGACACATTGGCAGATTAAGATTTCTTTACACCGCGGCTCGCCTATTCTCGAGGACCGCTGATTGCGGTCAACTCTTTGCCCAGCATGGCCCGCGGGAAAAGCATGGCATTGAATTCCGCTCCTACAAGAATGACCAGCGAAACCATGTACATCCATACCAGCAGGGCGATTCCGGCTCCAAGCGAGCCGTAGATGATGCTGTAATCCGCGTAATGCCGCAAATAAAAGCCAAACAGCAGCGTAGCCGAGAACCACATGCCAGTTGCCAGCGTTGCGCCCGGGATCACGCTGTGCCAGGGCTGGGTGCGTGGCACCGCATTGTGATAGATGAGCGCAATCACCGCAATGCTGGTAAGGGTAGCGATGATCCAGCGGATGACGGCCCACATCAGCAGGATGTACGGGCTGAATTCGCGCGCGGTGTAGAAAAGGATGTCGCTCTCGATCTTGCTGCCGAAGGCGACCAGCAGGGTCGCGAAGGTCATCGGCAGGAGAGCGAAAATCACGAGCAAGAATGAAATCAGACGTTCCTTGACCAGGCCCCAGATTTTCGGCAATTCATAACATCGCCGGAAGCCTTCCATCCAGGAGATCATCACACCGGAGGCGGTCCACAGCGTCAGCAGCGAAGCTGTAATGAGCAGGCCTACCGGCCGCTGCCCAGCTCCGCGAAGAAAATTCATCGCAGTGGTGGTTCCGGCAGGAAGGATTCGCGAGAGAGCGTATGTGATCTCGCGCATGTACGGTGCGCCCTTGCGCCATGTTGCGAGAACTGAGCCCACCACCAGCAGCGCGGGAAAGAAGGTAAGAATCGAGGAATAGGCGGAAGCTTTGGCAATAGAGAAGGCGTCGTGCTGGAAAGCACGCCAGACAGCCAACCGCAGAAGGCGGAGAAAACGAAGCATCGCTGGCCTTAGCTTATGGCGGGGAGGCACGGCTTGCAACGAGGGAACCTCAACAGGTTCCTCAGTCGGCACTCGCTGGGGGTTGGCGTGCATCGCTAATTAGTAGCCAAAAACAGGTCCGGGGGCGAATTTGCTTCGCCCCCGGAGTTTACTGTAGTTTGGCTTACTCCGCAGCTAGTTCCTCGGTTTCGCCCTCGTGGCGCATCATTTCGAGAGCGCGCTCGGCCTCTTCGTAAGCTGCCGAAACTTCCGCCTGCACCTTGGCCGCGGCCTCTTCCATCTCTGGCGAGAGGCGCACGTTGCGGTAGTACTCCATGCCGGTTCCGGCAGGGATGAGGCGGCCGACAATGACGTTCTCCTTGAGTCCGCGCAGGTGATCGACCGCGCCTTGGATCGAGGCTTCGGTGAGCACTCGCGTGGTCTCCTGGAAGGAGGCCGCCGAGATAAACGAGTCGGTGGAGAGCGAAGCCTTCGTGATGCCGAGGAGCAGCGGCCGTCCGGTAGCCGGCTTGCCGCCTTCCTTGATCACGCGCTCGTTCTCTTCGCGGAAGCGGAACTTATCCAGTTGCTGCTCCAGCAAGAACGTGGTGTCGCCGACGTCCTCGACCTTCACCCAGCGCATCATCTGGCGGACAATCACTTCGATGTGCTTGTCGCTGATGTTGACGCCCTGCAAGCGGTAGACTTCCTGGATTTCGTTCACCAGGTAAGACTGCAGCTCTTTTTCTCCCAGCACGGCCAGAATGTCGTGCGGGTTGAGCGGGCCGTCCATCAAGGGTTCGCCAGCTTTCACGCGCTCGCCTTCCTGCACGTTGATGTGAACGCCGCGCGGCACCGAGTATTCTTTTTCGGTTCCGTTGTCGGCCTGCACATACAGTTTGCGCTGACCCTTTGAGACCTCACCGAACTTCACCGTGCCATCGATTTCGCTGATAACCGCGGTTTCGTGCGGTTTGCGCGCTTCGAACAGCTCGACCACACGCGGCAGACCACCGGTGATATCTTTCGTCTTGGTAGTCTCGCGCGGGATCTTGGCTAGCACGTCGCCGGGGTGAACCGTGTCGCCGTCCTGCACCATCAAGTGAGCTCGCGAAGGCATGAGGTAACGCTTGCTCGCCTTGCCCTTGATTACGACCGCGGGCTGGCGCTTCTCGTCGGGAGAGTCGCCGACCACGTGACGAGATAGTCCGGTGACTTCGTCTACCTCTTCATGTAGAGTCACGCCTTCCTGCAAGTCTTTGAACTGCGCGGTGCCGCCGATTTCGGTCAGGATGGCAAAAGTGTAAGGATCCCACTCAACCATGACCTTGCCTTGCTCGACGCGATCGCCGTCGTTGACCTTTAGCTTGGCACCGTAAATTACGGAGTACCGCTCACGCTCGCGGTTCTTGTCGTCGACCACGGCGATCGAACCCTGGCGGTTCATGACCACCAGATCGCCGGACTTCGACTTGACTGTCTGCAATCCGATGAAGCGCACGTTGCCGGCGTTCTTGGCATCGAGGCGCGACTGCTCGGAGACTCGCGACGCCGTACCACCAATGTGGAAGGTACGCATCGTGAGCTGCGTTCCGGGTTCGCCGATCGACTGAGCGGCGATGACTCCGGTGGCTTCGCCGAGTTCGACCAGTCGTCCAGAGGCCAGGTTGCGGCCGTAGCACATGACGCAGACGCCGCGCTTCGATTCGCAAGTGAGCACCGAGCGGATTTTCACCCGCTCGATTCCCGCGGCTTGAATGGATATCGCGAGTTCTTCGGTGATCTCGTTATTGATGTCGACGATCACGTTGCCGTCGTAATCTTTGATCTTCTCAAGCGATACGCGGCCCACAATGCGGTCACGCAACGGCTCGATAATTTCGCCGGCTTCGACGATACCCTGGACATAAATGCCGTCCACAGTACCGCAATCGTACTCGCTGATGATGACGTCTTGCGCCACATCGACGAGACGGCGAGTGAGGTAACCGGAATCCGCCGTCTTCAACGCGGTATCGGCCAGGCCCTTGCGGGCGCCGTGGGTCGAGACGAAGTATTCCAGCACCGTGAGACCTTCACGGAAGTTGGCCGTGATGGGAGACTCGATGATTTCGCCGGAAGGCTTGGCCATCAGTCCGCGCATGCCGGAGAGCTGGCGAATCTGCTGTTTCGATCCGCGAGCGCCGGAATCGGCCATGACGTAAATCGGATTGATGAAGCCTTCTTTGTCGGCGCGCTGCATTTGGCCGAACATCTCGTCGGCAACTTTTTCCGTGATGCCGGACCAGATTTCGATGACCTTGTTATAGCGTTCGCCGTTGGTGATGGCGCCGTCGAGGTATTGCTGCTGCACGGCGACGACCTGTCTCTCGGCATCTTTGACCAGCGTCTTCTTGCTGTCAGGGATGACCATGTCGTCGATGCCGATGGAGAGGCCTGCTTTGGTCGCGTACTTGAAGCCGAACTCTTTCACTTCATCGAGCATCTTGACCGTGGTTTCGAGACCGAAGCGCAGGTAGCCGTAATTCACCAGCGCGCCGATTCCCTTTTTCTTCAGCAGTCCGTTGATGAACGGCATGCCTTCGGGCAAGTGATCGTTCAGAATGGCGCGGCCCACCGTTGTGTTTACGAAGGCACGGTCCACTTGAACTGGCTCGGTGTGAATGATGTCCTGATCGTCGTACGCGGTGGTCAGGTCGATCAATTCGCCCGAGTAGCGCAGGCGGATGGGAGTCAGCGTTTCCACCTCTCCAGCTTCGAGCGCCATCAGAACTTCTTCGATGTTGGCGAAAACGCGGCCTTCACCCTTTGCTCCGGGCTTGCCTTTCGTCAGGTAATAGAGACCGAGCACCATGTCCTGTGTAGGAACGGTGATGGGCTGTCCTGACGCGGGCGAAAGAATGTTGTGCGAGGCCAGCATGAGAACACTGGCTTCGACCTGCGCTTCCGGAGACAGCGGAATGTGCACGGCCATCTGGTCGCCGTCGAAATCGGCGTTGAACGCCGTGCAGACCAGTGGGTGAATCTTAATTGCTTTGCCTTCCACAAGCACCGGCTCAAACGCCTGAATGCCCAGGCGGTGCAGCGTGGGAGCGCGGTTCAGCAGCACCGGATGGTCTTTGATGACCTCTTCCAGAATGTCCCAAACGATGGGCTCCTGCTGCTCCACCATTTCTTTGGCTTGCTTGATGGTGGTGACGTTTCCGGTTTGTTCGAGCCGGTGATAAATGAAGGGCTTGAACAGTTCGAGCGCCATCTTTTTGGGCAGTCCGCACTGGTGAAGCTTGAGTTCGGGGCCGACCACAATGACGGAACGTCCGGAGTAATCCACGCGCTTGCCGAGCAAGTTCTGGCGGAAGCGTCCCTGCTTACCCTTGAGCGTGTCGGACAAAGACTTCAGCGGACGGTTGTTGGCGCCACGCAGCACGCGGCCACGGCGGCCGTTGTCGAACAGCGCGTCCACGGCTTCCTGCAGCATGCGCTTTTCATTTCTGACGATAACTTCAGGCGCGTGCAGGTCCATCAGTTTCTTCAACCGGTTGTTGCGGTTGATGACGCGGCGGTAAAGGTCGTTCAGATCGGAGGTGGCGAAACGGCCGCCATCGAGTGGAACCAGAGGACGCAGCTCCGGCGGAATGACCGGGATCACGTCGAGAATCATCCAGCTCGGCTTGTTGCCGCTGCGGCGGAAGGCTTCAACCACTTTGAGGCGCTTCGTGTACTTGAGCCGCTTCTGCAGCGAGCTCTCGTTCTTCATCTTCTCGCGCAGTTCGATGGAAAGGCCGTCGGTGTCGATGCGCTTCAGGAGCTCCTTGATCGCTTCCGCTCCCATCATGGCCTTGAAGCCGGCGGGACGGTATTGCTGATCGAGTTCGCGGAACTTCGCTTCGTCCTTAATTACTTCACGCTCTTTCACCGGAGCGTCGCCCGGCTCGACCACAACGTAGGCCTCGAAATAGAGAACGGATTCGAGATCCCGCAGAGAAATGTCGAGCAGGTGTCCAATGCGGCTGGGCAGGCCCTTGAAGAACCACACATGCGAGCAGGGCGAAGCCAGCTCGATGTGTCCCAGGCGCTCACGGCGGACTTTGGATAGCGTGACTTCCACGCCGCACTTGTCGCAGATGACGCCACGATGCTTCATGCGCTTATATTTGCCGCAGAGGCATTCCCAGTCGGTTACCGGGCCGAAGATGCGGGCGCAGAACAGGCCGTCCCGCTCCGGCTTGAACGTGCGGTAGTTGATGGTCTCAGGCTTGGTAACTTCACCATGCGACCAGCTCCGGATTTTTTCCGGAGATGCCAGGCTGATGCGGATCGCGTCGAAATCCGCGATAGTATTTTGCATTTCGAATGGGCTCGAACGAAACAAGGTGTTCCTCCGCTTCCTGCTCTCAAGGGCAGTGGCCAGAGGTCCAGTGACCAGTGACCAGTTTTTATGTTTCGCGGTGGCCGAGAGCCTTTGCCCCGCGAAACGTTCCTTCAAAATTCTTTTGTAGCGCCGGCCTCCGGCCGGCTGTCCCGCGGGCGTCCGGCCCGCGGAGCCGCCGAGACGGCGGCGCTACATTAATCCGCTGCCGCGCTGGCCGTGGGTTTCTTCTCCCCGGTCTTGATCAGCTCCACATCCAGGCAGAGCGATTGCAATTCGCGGATCAGCACGTTAAACGATTCCGGCACGCCGGGCTCCATAGCAGCTTCGCCCTTAACGATGGCCTCGTAAATCTTGGTGCGGCCGTATACGTCGTCGGACTTCGCCGTCAGCAACTCCTGCAGAATAAAAGCCGCGCCGTAAGCTTCGAGCGCCCAGACTTCCATTTCTCCGAAGCGCTGCCCGCCGAACTGCGCCTTGCCACCCAACGGCTGTTGAGTGATGAGCGAGTACGGCCCGATGGAGCGAGCGTGAATCTTGTCGTCCACCAGGTGCGACAGCTTCAGCATGTAGATGTAACCCACGCAGACCGGCTGTTCGAACTGATCGCCGGTCATGCCGTCATGCAGCGTGGTCTTGCCGGATGTCGGCAAGCCCGCATGCTCGAGCAGCGCCTTGATCTCGCCCTCTTTCGCGCCATCGAACACGGGCGAACCCATGTAGACGCCGCGAGCCAGTGTGGGAGCAAGCGCTTCCAGTTCCTCATCGCCCATCTCGCCGATGGTGTCAGCGAGTTTCGAATCTTTAAACAAGGCCTTCAACTCCCGCCGGATTGCGTCCGTGCGGGTGTTTTCCTTGAGCATGTCGCTGATCTTCTCGCCCAAGACATGGCCCGCCCAACCTAAGTGAGTTTCAAGAATCTGGCCCACATTCATACGGCTGGGTACTCCGAGGGGATTCAGAACGATCTCGACCGGGGTTCCGTCTTCGAGGTACGGCATATCCTCTTCTGGCAGAATGCGCGCGATCACGCCCTTGTTCCCGTGACGGCCGGCCATCTTGTCGCCAACGCTCAGCTTGCGCTTCATGGCGATGTAGACCTTGACCAACTTGATCACGCCGGGCGGCAGCTCGTCGCCCTTGGTGAGTTTTTCTTTCTTCTCGTTGACGATCTTTTTCAGAACATCGATCTGGCGAGACGTCATTTCTTCGATCTCGTCGATCTGCTCATTCACCCGCGGATCCTTGTCGGCGTACTTGATGCGCTTCAGGTTCCGCGTGGAGATGCGCTCGATCGCGTCGCGGTCAAGAATATTGCCCTTATTCAGCAACCGCTTGTTGGTGCGCTCGTCGTGGAGGTCGGCCTGCACCTCCTTGCCGCCCAGAATGTTCTCCAGACGCTTGAGGCGCTCGTCGGTAAGAATGCGGATTTCGTCGGAGAGGTTTTTCTCCAGCTTACCGATTTGCGTGGCTTCGATGGACTTCGCCCGCTCGTCCTTTTCCTGGCCTTTGCGGGAGAAAATCTTCACGTCGACGATGACGCCCTCAATGCCCGGAGGGCAGTAGAGCGAAGCGTCGCGCACGTCGCCGGCCTTTTCGCCGAAGATCGCGCGCAGCAGTTTTTCTTCCGGCGTGAGCTGGGTTTCGCCCTTCGGCGTAACCTTGCCCACCAGAATGTCGCCCTGCTTGATGCTGGCGCCGATGCGGATCACGCCCGCTTCATCCAGGTTACGCAGCATCGTTTCGCTTACGTTGGGAATGTCGCGCGTGACTTCTTCCGGTCCGAGCTTGGTGTCTCGCGCTTCGATCTCGTACTCCTCGATGTGCAGCGAAGTGTAGTAATCGTCCTTCACCATCTTCTCTGAGACGAGAATCGCGTCTTCAAAGTTGTAACCGCGCCATGGCATGAAGGCCACCAGCACGTTACGTCCCAGAGCCAGTTCTCCATGATCCGTGCAAGGACCGTCGGCGATGACCTCGCCCTTCACCACGCGCTGCCCCTTCTTGACCACCGGCTTCTGGTTGATGCAGGTGTTCTGGTTGGAGCGCTTGAATTTGGTGAGCTGGTAAATGTCGCTGCCCACCTCACGCGAAAGCTGCGTGGGATGGTGCTCGCCTTCAACACGCACAATGATGCGATCGGAGTCGACGGAGTCAATGATGCCGTTGCGCCGCGCCAGAACAACTGCGCCCGAATCGCGGGCCGTGACACCTTCCATTCCAGTGCCGACGATCGGCGCTTGCGCGCGCAGCAGCGGCACGGACTGGCGTTGCATGTTCGCGCCCATCAGCGCGCGGTTGGCGTCGTCGTGCTCAAGGAACGGCACGAGCGATGCGGCGACGGAGACCAGTTGCTTCGGGCTGACGTCGACGTAATCGACTTCATCGCGGCTCACCAGTACAAAGTTGCCGGCCTTGCGGGCGTTGACGAGTTCCGCCACGATGCGGCCTTTGTCGTCTAGCTCCACATTGGCCTGCGCAATGGTGTGCCGGTCTTCCTCCCACGCGGAAAGATAGAAGGAGAAAGGATCGACCTGCGCCGGCTTCTTGCGCTTGTCCTTTAATTCGGCATTGAGCTTCTCGATCTCATGCTTCTCCATGTGGTCGCCGACTTTGTAGTCGCTGTCGCCAGTGTTCACCACGCTGACGTAATCGATCACGCGGCCGCCCTTGATCTTGCGATAGGGAGACTCGATAAAGCCGTAGTCGTTAATGCGGGCGTAGCAGCTCAGCGACGAAATCAGTCCAATGTTCGGACCTTCCGGCGTCTCAATCGGGCAGATGCGGCCGTAGTGCGTGGGGTGAACGTCGCGCACTTCGAATCCCGCGCGCTCACGCGACAGACCGCCCGGCCCAAGCGCCGAGAGACGCCGCTTGTGCGTGATCTCGGAGAGCGGGTTGGTCTGATCCATGAACTGCGAAAGCTGCGACGATCCGAAGAATTCGCGGATCGCAGCCATCACCGGCTTGGCATTGACCAGGTCGTGAGGCATCGCCGTCGACATTTCCTGGTACACGGACATTTTTTCTTTGATCGCCCGTTCCATGCGGACCAGGCCGATGCGGAACTGGTTTTCCATCAACTCGCCGACCGCGCGCACGCGGCGGTTGCCGAGGTGATCGATGTCATCGACCGAGCCGATGTTCTTGCGCAACTTCAGCAAGTACGCGATGGTGCCGTAGAAATCGTCGGGATCGAGCGTGCGCTTGTCGAGACTGGTGGCATCCTGGTTCTCGAAGAGCTTGATGTTGAACTTCAGGCGGCCGACTTTCGAGAAGTCGTACTTGCGCGGATCGAAGAACATGCCGTGGAACAATGCCGTGGCAGTGTCCAGCGTCGGCGGATCGCCGGGACGCAGCTTGCGGTAGATCTCGATCAGCGCTTCCTGCGGAGTCTTCACCGAATCGCGCTTCAACGTCTGGCTGATGACCGTGCCCACGTCGTCGCGCTCGGGGAAGAACAAGCTCATCTCGACCACGCCGGAGTCGAGAATCTTCGATACCTTGTCAGCCGTGATTTCGGTGTTGGCTTCGAGTAGCACTTCGCCGGTCGTCGTGTCGACGACGTCGGCTGCGGCCCATGCGCCTTCGAGGTCGGTGACGTCGATTTCGATCTCAGCGATCTTTGCTTTCTGAATATCTTTCAGAATCTGGGCATTGATCTTGCGGCCGGAGTGCGCAATTTCATCTCCCGACTTGTTCTTGATGCTGTGGGCCAGCTTCATGCCCAGCAGGTTCGTGGCCTTCTCGCTGGTTGGATCGAGCGTCCAGTAAAGCTTCTTATCTTTGATCGCAATGCGATCGACGGTGTAGAAGCTGCGGAGAATGTCTTCGCCAGAACGCAGACCGAGGGCGCGCAGGAAAATCGTTCCTAGGAACTTGCGCTTGCGGTCGATGCGGACATAGAGCACATTCTTCTGGTCATATTCAAATTCTACCCACGATCCGCGGTAAGGAATGATCTTGCCCAGGAAATAGGTACGGTTGTTGGCGGTCTCAAAGAATACTCCTGGCGAGCGGTGCAACTGGCTGACAATCACGCGCTCGGTGCCGTTAATAATAAAGGTGCCGTTCTGCGTCATCAGCGGAACGTCGCCGAAGAAGACTTCCTGTTCCTTAATATCCCGGATGGAACGGTTGCCGGTCTCAGCGTCCTTGTCGAAGATCGTCAGACGCATCGTGACCTTGAGCGGCGCGGAGTAGGTCATCCCGCGCTCTTCACATTCAGCCACGTCGTATTTCAGTTGCAGGCCGACCGGGTCGCCGCACTTGTTACAAAAGTCAGGGGTGTTGGCGTTGTAGGTTCCGCACTTCTGGCAGAGCACGTCGCCAGGGTGAAACGGGTCGGTAATGACCGTATTTCCGCAATTCTTGCAAGTGGTGCGGAGGTGGTGCAGCCCCTTGAGGTGACCACACTTGCACTCCCAGTTACCAATGGCGTAATCCACAAACTCAAGTTGTGATACGTTGCGGAAGTCGGTGATCGGGAACACGGACTGGAACACCGCCTGCAATCCGCCGTCTTCGCGTTCGCTGGGCAGCTTGTCCATCTGCAGAAAGCGGTCGTAGGAGCGCTTCTGAACCTCGATCAGGTTCGGGATCTGGATGGTTGCTGGAATTTTTGAAAAATCAAAACGTTTACGGAAGGCATTATTCTTCATCGTCAAGATACTCCCAAAATGTCAGGCGCAGCCGTGCGCTGCGATAACCCGCGGAATGTGGGGCGCCCATCGCGCCGCCGCGCTGCTTAAGACGTTGCCGTGAACCTGTTTATGCCGGAAAACACGACGAGGCGCCCGCAGGGACAAGACATCCCGCAGACGCCGTGCAAGGCGTTTCGCCAATCTTGATTTGTACGTTTCGCGCCAGTTTCCTTCGGCCGTTTCCGTTCCGCCTGCCCACGGAACAGTGCCCAAGCTTCCCTGCGGGTCCCGCCCGCGATTGAGTGAGGCCAGGGGAAGCGGTGTTAAGTTAGATGCTACCACCGCTTCCCAGGCTTCACAACTAGAACGTGAATATTTTCTGAGACTTGCACCATTTTGGGTGCGAAGTCGTGTGGCGCGGGCACTCCTGCCCGCGAAGGCCGTCACCAAACTGCCGGCAAAGCGGGCAAGAGTGCCCGCTCCACACAACCACCTATTTCACCTCTACAACGGCACCAGCCTCGGTGAACTTCTTCTTAATGGTTTCGGCTTCTTCCTTGGAAACGCCCTCTTTAATGTTCTTGGGCGCTCCATCCACCAGCTCCTTGGCTTCTTTCAAGCCCAGGCTGGTCACTTCGCGGACAGCCTTGATCACGTTGATCTTATTAGCGCCGACTTCCTTGAGCAGCACGGTGAATTCCGTCTTCTCTTCCGCCGGAGCCGCGCCCGCAGCCGCGCCGCCGCCACCCGCCATCATCACGGGAGCAGCTGCCGCCGCCGAGACGCCGAGGCGCTCTTCTAGCTTCTTCACCAGCTGTGCCGCATCCAGCAGCGACAAAGCTACGATTGATTCTTCCAACTGTTGCAAGTCTGCCATGTTAAGTTCTCCACTCTTCGAGTTATGAATTTGCTTGCTTTCGTTATCCTCGGCCGGGTTTCCAGTGCGGCAGGCTCGTTTTCCGGCGCCAGACACGCCTGAATCAGAGCCGCGCAACCCCTGACTTCCGATAACCAAATCTTGTAGCGCCGGCGTCCCTTCGACTTCGCTCAGGGCAAGCTTCGCCCGGCTTTGAGCTATGCTCCCGCAGGAACCTCGCCCTTGAACTTTCCCTTCTCGACGCCCTGACTGATCACAACCGCGACATCGCGTCCCACCGCGTTCATCACCGTGACCAACCGCTGCGCCGGAGCATTGATCAGGAACAGCAGCTTCGAATAAAGCTCTTCCTTCGAAGGCATGCTGGCCAGCGCCTCGATCTCTTTAATCGAGATTACGCGGCCCTCAACCACGCCCACCTTGAAGGTGAACTCCGGCGTGTCCTTGGCGTACTTGGTAAGCGCCTTGGCCATGGCCACGGGATCGCCCGTGGTGTAAGCGATCGAAGTCACGCCGGACAGATTTTTCAGGCCTTCCTCGATCTTGGTGCCCTTGGCGGCGCGCTCGACCAGCGTGTTCTTCACGACCTGATACTTCGCGCCCGCGCCGCGCAGAGCCTTGCGGAGTTCGTAATCCTGCGCCACGGTCAGCTTGCTGTAAGTGGCCACGACTGCATTCGATACGTTCTTCAGGTCCTTACTTAACTTCTCAACCTGTTCCTGTTTTCTTGCCTTGGTAACCGCCATGGTTCAGTTCCTCTTAATGATCTGTTGTTCGTGGAGGGACGGACGCATTCGTCCGTCCGGCGCTTCGCGCCGTTATGCCTTAGCCGCAGTCTCAATCGGAGCCGTATCCAGTAAAATCCCCGGCCCCATGGTCGAACTCAGAGTGCAGCCCTTGATGTATTTTCCCTTGGCAACCGAAGGCTTAGCCTTGATCACGCTGGTAATCAAAACCGTGGCGTTCTCAATCAACTTGTCCGGGGTGAACGAAATCTTTCCCACCGGAACGTGCACCAGCGCCGTCTTATCGGTGCGGAATTCCACCTTGCCGGCCTTCACTTCCTGAACTGCTTTCGCCACATCGACCGTAACAGTCCCGGTCTTCGGGTTCGGCATCAACCCCTTGGGACCAAGAATTTTTCCCAACCGTCCGACGGACTTCATTACGTCAGGAGTAGCAATCAGAGCGTCGAAGTCGGTCCAGTTTTCTTTGGTGATCTTCTCGACCATTTCTTCGCCACCTGCGTAATCGGCGCCTGCGGCTTCGGCTTCTCTGATCTTGTCGCCCGAAGCGATCACCAAAACTTTTTTCGACTTGCCCAAACCGTGCGGCAAAACTACCGTGCCGCGGACCATCTGGTCAGCGTGCTTGGGATCGACTCCCAACCGCAACGTGATCTCGACTGTCTCGTCAAACTTCGCAAATTTCACTTTCTGGAGCAGGGGAACGGCATCCTGCAGTATGTAAGGGCGCTTCTCGACTGCAGCGTGCGCCTTGGCGATATTCTTTCCTTCTTTTTTCATTTGCTTTCCTTGTCTTCCACCGCCTGCCATTGTTCCGGCAAACCGTGGTGTTTTCGACTAAATACTCTAATGTAGGGACGGCCGCCCTCGGCTGTCCGCGGAGCTCCGCTGTTACCCAACCACTTCAATGCCCATCGAGCGCGCGGTACCGCGAACACTCTTGATCGCGGTTTCAACCGACGCCGCATTCAGATCAGGCATCTTCTGCTTCGCGATGTCCTCAACCTGCTTCAACGTCACCTTTCCAACTTTGTCTTTATTCGGCGTGCCCGAACCCTTAGCGATGCCAGCAGCGCGCTTGAGCAGAATCGACGCCGGCGGCGTCTTGGTGATGAAG
>DATNMU010000015.1:0-2574 GCA_035602195.1 Candidatus Acidiferrum sp. | reverse complement strand
GGCACCGGGTAGCCCTTGTCACGTGCAACCATATCTGTGTGGCACAGGCCGGTGGCCACGACCTTGACCAATACTTCGTCTCGGCGCGGGCCTTCCAAGCTTAATGTTTCGATGCTAAAAGGTCCGCCTTTTTCGCGGACGACGGCGGCTCTAATCTGTGTTGTGTTCTTGCTCATCGAACTTTCCTCCTCAGTTCAGACTCTGTAGTAACGACCTACGCTACTTTTCATGCGACCGAGCACAGCAAGCTCTCAGCGCGGCCGGGATCAGCGGTGAGCCGCCGCTAATTTTGAGCGGATTGGGAGATCGGGCGCGCCTTCGGTTGATAGTTGCCCACCTCAGTACGCATCGTGATAGCAAGGCGGTTCCAGGCGTTGATGGTGGTCATGGTAAACACCAGCGCAATCAGTTCCTGTTCGTTGAAGTGCGCTCGTGCGCGCTCGAAGACCGCGTCGGGCACATGGCCTTCCGTGATCCGGGTGACGGCCTCGGTAAGCGCGAGCGCTGCGCGTTCGTGCTCGGAATAAAACGGCGCCTCCTCCCATGCGTCCAGCACGAAGAGTCTCTGCTCGGTCTCACCGAGGGCGCGGGCGTCTTTCGAATGCATATCGAGGCAATACGCACACCCATTGATCTGCGAGGCGCGCATCTTCACCAGGTGGACCAGCGATTCCTCCAGGCCTGAGTTGTGGATGTAATGCTCTAGCTGATACATCCCGCGGAGCGCTTCCGGAACATTCGTGTAGTCGATACGAGCTTTCATCGCAGGCTCTCCTTTTGTCAGAAACTTATCTGTTGGAAGTTGTAACAATTAGGCCCTTTGGCAAGCTCTTTAATTCGTTCAGGGCGTGAAAATTGTGGAATCCACGCGCATGCCCGACCGGTTTCTCGCATAACGGGAATTAGGATCATGTGCTTGCTTCTCTGGCCAGTGCTGGTGAAATTCGGCGGGTCCAGTCCGCCAAATTCTTTAGCAGTTCCCGGATCAATTGTTTAGTCGGCTCATGGATCAGATTGCCGTTCTCATCGAATCGGTGTGCAGCATCCGCGATCACGACCTCAGGCTGATTCAGGGTAAACAAGTTGAGAGCTACAAGGATCTGCCGCAGATGGTATTGGGCCCGAGCGGTTCCGATTGCGCCGAGAGATGCACCCATGATCGCCGCTGCTTTCCCAGACCAAGCGCTGTCCCCGTGGGGCCGACAGGCCCAATCGATCGCGTTCTTCAAGACTCCAGGGATGGAGTAGTTGTACTCGGGCGTTACGATCAGAAGAGCATCGGCGCGGCGAATGCGCTTCTTCAGTTCCAGCACTGATGATGGTGGGTGCTTCTCGTCATCCTCATTAAACATCGGAATACCATCAAGCTGAAAGAGGTCGATCTCACTATTCTCTGGGACAAGGAATTTGGCGGCGCGGAGCGCAGCCTGATTGTAAGAGCCGCGATGGAGACTTCCCGCGATGCCAAGAATACGGACGTGGCTGCTCATTTGTTGTCTCTCCAATCTACCTTCGGACTTTGGCTTAGTGTTTCGCGCAATTTCCTCCGACCGTGGAACACCCGGCCTTTTACTGCCGCGACAGAGAGGCCCATGACTAGAGCAGTCTCTTCTGTGGATAGCTCGCCAAGTTCCCGCAGCTCGATTGCTTTCCGTATTCCTGGTTTCAACTTATTCAAAGCTGCACACAGAATTTGCTCCTGTTCCCGATCTAGGCAGCTATCTTCGGGGCTTGGGGCCGAATCCAGAAAATCCAGCGGCAGCGCACTTTCGGTCTTCGTCCTTGATCCTTCGATCGACACCTCATGCGACCCACGCTTCCTGCGCAACAACATAAGTGCCTCGTTGATCGCGATCCGTGTTAGCCAGGTCGAGAACAAAGATTCGCCCTGAAACTTCTTCAAGTGAATGAACGCTTTTTGGAAGCTCTGCTGCACGACATCTTCGGCGTCTTCCCGATTGCCGGTTATGCGCTGAGCCATTAAAAAAATCTTCCGCTCGTGCCGTTCGACCAGCAGCTCAAATGCGCGAGTGTCCCTGGCTCTCGCGGCAGCAACCAGCAATGCATCTTCCTCCGCAACCAGATGACTGGCAGAAGAGCTCGTCGCATTCGCTTCGTCGAACTCACTCATGAGTTCTACTGGCATAGTGTTGCTCCTCCCTGTTCGCATTTCCGAAGACATCACTTCTCGGCCAATGACAACGGATCATTCACCGGCTCAACGTCGAGCGTGTCAGTTGGTATTCGGCGCCTACTGTTCTTCAGGCGCCCTGCCAGATCAGTTTTGGGTTGGTAAGTTCTCGTGCGCCGGGAGCGCCAAGTTCGCGCCCATACCCTGAAGCCTTGACGCCTCCGAACGGTGCGCGGGGATCGGAGCGGGTGAAGTCATTGATAAATACCATTCCAGACTCAATCTCGCCGGCAACTCGACGAGCCCTGACGAGGTCACGGCTCCAGACCGCAGCGCTGAGACCGAAGTCAGTGATATTGGCGAGGTGAATCGCCTCGTCGTCGGTCTTGAAGGGGAAAATCATAGCCACGGGACCAAAGAATTCTTCCTTGGCTATCGCCGCC
>DATNMU010000014.1:0-5048 GCA_035602195.1 Candidatus Acidiferrum sp. | reverse complement strand
ATGGAGACTGATGGGCTGCCGGACTTTTGCGGCCAGTGCGCGAACTGCCGTCGGATTGCGCAGGCTGCCGATCTCGATGCCCGGTTCTCCGAAGCAGTCGAGGCGCGCGAGGCCATGCGCGAGACGGACAAGAAAGACACTCGCCTGTTCGTGCAGACCCATCCGGACGTGCTGGTGATTCCTCCCGACCCTCCGCAGATGATGATCAAAGTGGATCAGGTGCGGCGCGTCATCGAGACGATTTATTACCGCCCGTCGGAAGCCCGGGAACGGGTTTACATTTTTACCGACTCAGCCTTCATGAAGGAGGCAGCGAATTCCTTGCTGAAAATTCTGGAGGAACCTCCGGACTTCGCCACAATTTTTCTGCTCTCGGAAAATCCTGGGGAGTTGCTGCCGACTCTTCGCTCGCGATCTATGGTGTTTCAGCTCGGGGCTTTGCCGGTGGAAGAGGTGGATCGATACCTGGCTAATCATCGTCCAGAGTGGAAGCCACAGCAGAGAGCATTGGTGGCGAGATTATGCGAAGGGGCTCTGGGCCGGGCCCGTAGCTTCGATCTTGATGCTTATGTGGCTGCGCGCGGGGATGCGCTGCACATTCTTAACTCCGCTTTGCTGGGAGGCGAACATTCGCAACTCTTTAAAATGACGGAAACTTATCGGGCCGGGGCCGAAGGGCGGGAGAAGACCGAACAGCTTCTCCGGACGCTTTATTCGCTGTTGCGCGATTTGATGTTTATCGGTGCGGAAATACCCTTGCTGATTCACAACACCGACATTCAGAGCCAGCTAATAAAGCTGGCCGATGGGGCCGATTTTGAGTGGATCACCAGGGCAGCGGATCGGCTGGCCGAAGTGGAACGAGGCATGCGCCGCAACTTATTGCGATCCCTATCGCTTGACGCGCTGGAGTTAGCGTTGGAGAGGATCGCTTGAGCGATTACTAACAGGCACCAAAAGTAACGTGTTTGTTTGCAATCGGTTACAGAGATTACTCTGGTGGTTCTAGTCCCTCTAGATAGGTTGATCTGCCTTCCCGCCGCGCCTATAATTGAGTCACTCTGGTTTAAGAAATTCTCCGTCAGGTTCCGGGTAGCAAGATGCGAGGGTGAAGTCTGCCCTCGCCGAAAAGAGGATAAGAACCCGGAAATGCGAAAGCGCCTGCACATCGTCCTGATGGTCACTACGGTAACCGCGACCTCTCTTTCTCTCTCGCCCCTGGTCTGCGCCCTTGAGGGCGAAGGTTCGTCCGAAAAGATCACGGCAACGGACGACCATGGCCGCACGATTTATGTGAACGATTCGATCCCGGCAAAGCCTGCACGACACGCAGAGGCCCCGGAGGCGCCGCGGCGCAAGTTGATGTACTGGAGTTCCAAAGAGAATCGTTGGAAGCCGGTACCTTCTGCAACCACGGCGAGCATGAAAGCGGCGCGATCCGCGGCGGCTGAAGTGAGCGAATATCTTGGGAGGGAATCGGACCAATCGGCGACCGCCAGGATTGTGGCGGCGAATTTCCGCGGCCCAGTGGCAAGTCCGGGCGATATCGATAGCGCGATTGAAGAGGCCGCCGTGCGGCACAATGTTGACCCTAATCTGGTTCGAGCAGTCGTAAAAGTGGAATCGAACTTCAATCCCAATGCGGTGTCGCGGAAGGGCGCGATGGGACTGATGCAGTTGATGCCCTCAACCGCCCGGCAGTTGAAGGTAAAGAACCCGTTCGATCCGGAACAGAACGTGGACGCCGGCGTTCGCCATTTGAAGCAACTGCTGGAGAATTATGGCGGTGACGTTCGTTTGACCCTGGCCGCCTACAACGCCGGGGCGGGCGCCGTGGCCCGAAGTTCAGGAGTGCCGCAGTACGCTGAGACCCAGAATTACGTGCGGCGCATCACCAACCTGTACTACGGCGTGTCCGGCTTCAGCGTCGGGGCTTCACGCGATCCCGTTAGGGTTCAACGGGATGCGCGCGGAGTGCTTTACATCAGCAACACCGAGTAGGATTTCAGCATCTGTTTGATCAGTCTTTCTGGCACCCAGGAATTGGTTAAAAACGAGAGCCATCGAAGACACGGACTGGTACCCTTGAGGACTTCATTGCGCCAGCGTGATCTGTGGGCAGCACTGTCGGTGGTCGCCATGTTTACGGCGCTCACTTTGCCGGCGCAAGCACGTGCGCGGCATTCCGATGCCTGGGCGCGCCAACATTTCGCCGCCGCGGAGCGCATGCGAGAAGCACTGAATGGAAGGCCCGCCGGCGATCGGTCCCGCCGCGATTACCAGCGCGTATTGAACTCCTACCGCAATGTGTACATGGGAGCGCCGTCTTCCAGCAAAGCCGACCCCAGCGTGGTGGCCGTAGCCGAGACTCTGGTGGAGATGGGGCATCGTTTCGACGATGACAAAATCCTGCTCGCCGCGATCGCGCAATATAGGTTCCTGCGCCGCGAGTATCCCGGAAGCAAGTATCGCTTCGATGGACTGTTTACCATCGGCGAAATCTATAAAGACGATCTCAACGACGCGGACGCGGCGCGTACAAATTTTCAGGAATTCCTCCGTCGCTACCCGAACCATCGCCTGGCCGACGACGCGCGCCAGGCCATTGCTGAACTGGATCAGGGGGCGAAGGCCGAAAAAGGCGCCGACCTCGCGCAGCATAAAGATAAACAAGAGAAGAAGAAGGTAAGTAAGAGCGTGGCCGAGAGCGAGGTTGCCCGCGGAGATGCGTCGCCAGAGAAATCGGGCGAGGAAGTCGCGGCGGTAGCCGCACGCCCAGCAAGTGCGCCCCGGGTTACCGGTATCCGGCACTGGTCGACGCCAGACTCCACTCGAATCGCGGTTGACCTTGAAAGCGAAGTAAAGTTTTCCGCGCAGCGACTGGGCAGTCCGGCACGCATCGTTCTTGATCTGCACCACACCCAGCTTGCGTCTACCTTGGTGGGCAAGAGCTTCGATCTGGATCATGGATTTCTGAAGAAGGTTCGCGTGGCTCAGTCTGGCAGGGATGGCACGCGGATTATTCTCGACGTTGACAGCCTCTCTGAGTACGACGCTTTCTTGTTGCCGAATCCTTACCGGCTGATTATTGACATTCACGGGAAAGACGCGGGAGCGCAGAAACTGAAAGAGGCCGCGGAAGCCGCGTCGGCGGCGGAAAACGCCGAGGCCAAAGCCGACGCCGATACGAATGCTCACTCCGGTGGATCTCATTCCGGTGGATCAAAGGATCAAGCCGCGGGGCTTTTGCATGAAGACCTGGGACAAACGACCAGGGCCACAGGTTTGG
Source organism: Candidatus Acidiferrum sp. (assembly GCA_035602195.1). Lineage (GTDB taxonomy): Bacteria > Acidobacteriota > Terriglobia > Terriglobales > Acidobacteriaceae > Sulfotelmatobacter. Next base: position 1,759 of record DATNMU010000014.1, on the reverse strand, counting down.
CGGGCGATAGCGGCAATGCCGCTGCGGCCGCCAAGAAGCCGCAAACCGTGGTGAAGAAAATTGTAGAGGCGGATGATGACGACGCGACGAGCGAGCTTCCGCGCGTCGCAGGAAGGAAGCCGCGGAATGTGAATTCAGTTGCCGCGACGAAAACGTCCTCGAGCGATCTTGAGGATGAGTCAAAGACAACGGATTCGAAAGTGATCAAAAGCCGGCGAAACCATATTGTCGATGCGCCGCATAAATCCAGCTCGCGGGCGGCCGACGAGACAGCCAGCGAATCTGAATTCAAGACACGCGAGGCGACTCCGACAGCGAGCGGGGACCGTTCTCTGATTCGCGCCCTCGGGCTCAAGATCGGCAAGATCGTGATTGACCCGGGACACGGAGGCCACGATACCGGGACCATCGGTCCGAACGGCTTGGAAGAAAAAGATCTCGTGCTCGAGGTGAGCCGGCGTTTGGGCAAGCTTCTGGAAACGCGGCTCGGAGCGCAGGTGGTTTATACGCGGAAGAACGATACCTTCATTCCGTTGGAAACTCGTACTGCGATCGCGAACCAGGCGCGCGCCGACCTGTTTATCTCGATCCACGCGAACTCCAGCCACGACGAGGATGCCCGTGGAGTGGAAACCTACTATTTAAATTTCACTTCATCGCCGGAGGCGCTGGAAGTTGCGGCGCGCGAGAACGCCGTTTCCGAAAAGTCGATTTACGAGTTGCAAGACCTGGTGAAAAAGATCGCCCTTAAGGAAAAAATAGAGGAATCGCGTGAATTCGCCTGGGACGTGCAGCAGTCGCTGCACAGCGGCCTGGCGGCGAAGAGCCCAGCGATTCGCGATCGAGGGGTGAAGAAGGCTCCGTTTATCGTGCTGATCGGCGCGAACATGCCTTCCATCCTCGCCGAGATTTCTTTCGTGAGCAATCCTACGGATGAGCATCGCCTGGCCACGAGCGAATACCGCGAGCGCATTGCCGAATCGCTCTATCGTGGCATCGCGAAGTACGTCAACGGGCTGAGCGGTGTAAAACTGGCCAGCAAAATCGACAAAGCGGCCGCGCAGTAATTCAGGGCAAGGAAACTCCTTCCTCGAAGCAGACCCTGCGAAACTTTTTCTCATCCTCTGTGGTCTAATAACAGAAGGGTTTTGTATCCAGCGGTTCATCCATGCGCTTTTCAAGGTTGTTAGTTCTCTTCGTTTTCATCCTTTCTCTGGCCGGGCTGTCGTATGCTGTCGAGCCGGTCGCGGGCAGCTCAGCGCCGCCGATTCTCCCCAAACAGTTTGCCGGCTGGCAGATACAGGGTGCGGCCCAAGCCAGCAAAGACGTGAATGCAGCCGATCCTACCAATACAGCCTTACTAAGAGAATACGGCTTCTCTGATTTCGAATCCGCGACCTATAAAAGCGATGACGGACGCACGCTGAAAATTCGTGCTGCACGGTTTGCAGACGCCAGCGGGGCTTTCGGCGCCTACAGCTTCTACCTGCAGCCGGAGATGGCCCGCGAAGAAATTGGCGATCAGGGCGCATCGCTCAATCAACGCGTGTTGTTCTACCGTGGACACATTCTGGTGGATGCAGTGTTCAGCCAGCTCTCCGTAATGTCGGCCGCGGGTCTCCGCGAGCTGGCGGGGGTGCTTCCACGCCCCAGTGGAAATGCGGGGAACTTGCCTCCAATCCTTGCTTTCATGCCGCATCACGGGTACGAGGCGAACACGGAAAAATACGCGGAGGGGCCGTTAGCTCTGGGCGCGATC
>DATNMU010000013.1:0-8796 GCA_035602195.1 Candidatus Acidiferrum sp. | reverse complement strand
CTCTCGATTTCCAGCGGGATGTAGCTGCCATCTTCGCTTTCTCGCGGCTCGTCGAGCGACGACTCTTTCCACAAAGCGCGCTTCCTGAGTTTGCCCAATGCCACGTTCACCGCGATGCGAACGAGCCAAGTGTAGAAACGGGAGTTCCCGCGGAATTCCGCTAGCGCAGTATAGGCTTTCAGCGAGGCTTCCTGGAGCACGTCCTCGGCGTCATGGTGGTTGCCGGTAATACTGACACCAAGACGATAAATGTGCCGACTGTAGTGATTCAGCAGCGCAACGAATGCGTCCGAATCACCCGCCTGGGCCGCGGCCACCAGCGATTGCTCGTTGTCTAAATGGGTCGGCATTTTTGGGAGGCGCGGGTTTTCTCGGGCCGGTGGATACTCTCCAATCGCGATCCACCCATAGTACACAGATGGACGAATTGGAAAAAAGTCACGAAGAAACGAAGATTTTTTGCCGGCTGACGCCTACCTTAATTCAACCCGCCATGTCCGCGGTCAAGATTACTTACCACATCCGAAACTTATTGTTGTGTGGTCCATCCAAGTCTACGCAATTGTCTTAGAGTTTGGCCCTGGTGAATCGTCTGATCGTGCTGATTGGTACCCCAGTCTGCCGTGCCCGGGATCTTAAAGGAGACAGAATGAAAGCCATTGAATTAAGCGGGTTGGAGGGATTCAAAAGCCTGAGGGTTGCCGACGTTGAAAAGCCGAAGCCGGCCGCAAAAGTTGGGCGGGCTTTACTAGAGAGAGGGGAAAGTTCGATGAGGCGCGCCGTGATACCTGAGATTTCAGGCAATCGGCAAATCGCACAGAAAGAGGAAAAGCTTATGGCAACCACGATCCTGGGAACGGCCTTTCACCCTCTCATCGCTGAACCACGACCTGCCACGATGGGTCGGATTTTGGTCATCGAGGACGACGGTGCTTTGCGGAAGATTCTGCGGCGGCTTTTCTCCTCGGAAGGATATGAGGTCGATGTCGTGCCCGATGCCGTTTGTGGCCTGGAGAGACTTCGCCAAGGGGTACTAGCCGCGGTGGTCCTCGATCTACCTCGTCCAGGAACCTCAGGCTGTGATGTTTGCAAGAAGATTGCGAATTGGATTCCTGGTCTGCCCCTCGTAATTCTTAGCGCGTGCTTAGATGTTCCCCGCAAGGTCTTTCTGCTGGAAATGGGCGCCGACGATTACGTGACCATACCGTTCAGTCCGAGGGAACTGGTTGCGCGTTTGCGTGCGGTAATCAGACGTGCATCCCGCTTCAATCCGGAAGGTGTATATGTCTTTGAGGACGTGATAGTGGATTCTTCCAAGACCGAGATTACTCGTGGAGGCAAGCAGGTTATAGTTACCCGAAAGGAATTCAAGACACTGGAATTCTTGACGAAGAACGCGCTACGCGTGATCTCGCGGGATGAACTTCTCGAGAAAGTGTGGGGGTACGAGAACTATCCCTGTACACGGACGGTGGACAACCACATGCTGAGGCTACGACAGAAACTTGAGAAGGACCCTTCAAACCCGTCACACCTTCTTACAGTGCACGGCCTGGGCTACAAGTTCGTGCCTTAGGCCCTCAGACATTACGGTCGTCAATCTATGAAGTGGTCTTAAACAATCTTGCGAGGCTATCGACGTTCGCAGCATTCGCGTCGCCGATCACGAAATAGCGAAGACCGCCCTGGCTCCATGTTTCCATGTTGAACGAGGGTTTCCCAGGCTTAAGAGAGCTATCGCTCAATCTAGCCGGCAATGACCGTTCCTGGAACACGAACACGGAAATATGGTGCTTCCGCACACCGTAAATGAGATGCGCACCCGGCGGTTGATCAAGATAGGTCATCCGGCCTCCAAGGCGAGAGAAATGGCGGCGGACAAGGTGCACCGTTGCTCCGCTCGCGAAGGATTTCGTTGAACATCAACCAACGTCTCACCCCTTAAAATACCAATAATGAGGTGGTCTAGGTGTCATCGGTGTCTCATAAATGAGACCTAGCCTTCCGAGACTTGCACGCGCGGGCGCGGGAGTCGAGCAGCCCTGTTTGCCTTGAACTTCAGAACACTCCATATCGCCAATCGATATCCGAGCAGCAGCGCCAGGACGGCGGCATACTGCAGAGGCTTGCGGACATCCGCTTTGACCAGCCAGTAGTAATGAATCACGCCCGCAATCGCCGTCAGATAAATCAATTGATGCAGCCGGTTCCAGCGTCGTCCGCCAAGCCGGCGAATCCAACCCGACGTCGAAGTAATAGCCAGAGGAATTAGCAACACAAAGCCGGTGAACCCAACCGTAATAAATCTCCGCTTGGCGATGTCCTTGAGCATTTCGTGTACGTCAAAAAACTTGTCGAGCCAAATGTAGGTAAGGAAGTGCAGAGTCACGTAGAAAAATGAGAAGAGCCCGAACATGCGCCGGAAGCGAATCAGCCAGAGGTGGCCCGTCAGCTTGCGCAGCGGCGTGACCGAGAGCGTAACCAGTAGGAAGATCAGTGTCCAATCACCCGTAGAGTGGGTAATGACCTCAATCGGATTTGCGCCCAGGTTTCCCGAGTACGCCTTCCATGCCAACCGTGCAAGCGGTGCAAGGCAGGCCAGAAAAACAATGGGTTTGAGCCAGCGAATCATTTCTGGAGAATCCTAATAATATTTCCTCAGGTCCATGCCGTTGTATAGGCTGGCCACCTGGTCGCCATAACCGTTGAACATCAGCGTGGAACGCTTGAGGAAGTCCCCCAACCGGCGCTCGCTGGCCTGGCTCCAGCGCGGATGATCCACGTTCGGGTTTACATTGGAGTAGAATCCGTATTCGCTCGGTGCCGATTCGTTCCAAGTGTTAATCGGCTGATTTTCCGTGAACTCGATTTTTACGATGGCCTTGGCGCTCTTAAACCCATACTTCCAAGGCATGACGATGCGCAACGGCGCTCCGTCCTGGTTGGGCAGAATGTCGCCATACATGCCGAAGGTAACCAGGGTGAGTGGGTGCATGGCCTCATCCATACGCAAACCTTCCACGTAAGGCCACGACAACACAGATTGCCTTTGCCCCGGCATCTGCTTTGGGTCGTAAATCGTGATGAACTTGACGAACTTGGCTTTCGGCTCCGGCTCCACCCGGTTGATGAGGACGCTCAGCGGGAAGCCGATCCACGGCACTACGATCGACCACCCTTCCACGCAGCGATGTCGATAAATGCGTTCCTCGGGTGCGGCGAGCTTAATGATCGAATCGACATCGAGAGTTTGTTTCTTCTTCACCAGCCCCTCGATACTGACCGTCCACGGCCGGGTTTTGAAATCCTTGGCCAGCCCCGCGGGCGCGTACTTGTCAGTCGAAAATTCATAGTAGTTGTTGTAGTTGGTGACATCCTTATAAGGCGTGACGGATTCACTGGTGCTGAACTTGCTCTTCTGGATGCCGTCTATCTTTGCGCTGGCCTGAGTGATAACGGGCGACGACAAACGGTTGTACAGTGAGAGGCCTGCCACCGCCGCAGCTCCAGCCGCCGCTGCGCCCACCAGGAAGCTCCGGCGGTTCAGGTAAACATTCCTGGGAGTAATCTCGGAAGAAGCAATATCAGCCGGCTTTTTGATCAACATCCTGGATTCCTTCAACGTGACGAACGAACCCAACATTTCCTGGGTTCGCACGCGTTGCCTCTTGTAAGCAGACGCATTCAGACGAGGAAAGTTACACGCTTTCCTCCTAAAGCGCAGAATTGATCTTTAAGCGGCGCTTGCGTGTTGGCTACTGACCGAGATATCGCGCCACGACGAGGCCGCTGGAAAATTCCCGTGCCACGATATTCCCGTCGCTCTACCTGCGGCCCGTTATCCGAACACTTTCAAGTCTCGGCCGATAAGTCACTTCCCTTGAAAGACGAATACTTCCTCTTCGGCGACCAGGAAGATCGGTGCGCCGCCGGAAGAAATCGCAACTGCATTAGCGATCGTCTGTTTGCCACCGTCCGATGCGGCGCAGGCTTGCAGAGCCTCCATGGAGGGGAAATGGATCTCTGCAATGCGATGAAAAGGTGGTGTCCCTTGCGGGGAACCGACTATTTTGCTCGCCACAATTTTTGTCTTGCCGGCAAGTTTCGCGACTGCCATGGGCACATGGTCCCGGTTGTAAACTGTTTCGAAGGCTTCGATGTCGTCCGGGGGCGGATAAATCACCACTAACTTTACTGTCATTTCGTTCTCCTTAAGAGGTTATGGAGACCACACCAGAAAATTGCCACTTCATCTCTTCATCTTGTGTATCAATGACCTCTCAGCGTGCCACCGATACCAATCAGGAACCGCGGAATATTCCGGCTAAGGTACGGTATGAAAAGACCCGCCATATCGAAATGTGAGATGGCGGGCCACTCTATTGTTAACCAGCCGACTCTCAATCTAGGCGCTGAACAATCGGGCAGTTGATGGCGAAGCCAGCACTTTGAAATTTTCCACCATCTGGCCCAGTGATCAGACCGTCTTGCACGAAAGTGAGAATCTGGAACTCTTCACGTACTTGTCCGCGGAATCCTTGGTCGATTGCATCCTGGGTCCATTCGAACAACTGTGCATCCCAATACGGGCTGTAATCGAGCGCGAGCGTCGGGATTCCGCCCAGGACGTTGTTCGGTCTGAAGCCGTCAGCCAAATCGGCCGAAAGCCCTTGCCGCAGTGGATTGTTGCAAGATCCCGACTCGGGTCCGTTGGTGCTGATGAAGATACGCTCGACAGGACTAGCGAAGCTGTCGTCGTGGCCCAACAGCAGTTTTTGCATCAGCGGAGCGAAAGTGTTGTGTTCAATGGCCGCTGCCAGTGGAATGCTTGAGTCCATTGAGAGATACCACACCGGACGCCCGAAGCTGAAGCCGTTGATCAGATTAATGGTTACCGTCATGTTGACCGGATCGATAGCCACGACTTGGTCGTGCACTTTGGTGTAGTCCACGTTGCCGTTGGGGAAACTGATCTCATTGGCGTTCACGTCGAAAGCCACCATGGGAGCGTTGTAAATCACATTTGCGGCGTTGACGATTCGAACCAGCGGACCATAATTTGCATCCCCAACGGATCCCGGGGTCGCAAAGGTTGGAGGAAATTCGTGACCCGCGGGGCCAGGAATAATTTTCCGCTCCGGCTTGAAGTTCACCGTGCCCGCGTCAAACACGATGTTGCCGTTCGCATCGAGATTGCCGGTTCGAGCCGAGTGCGACGCGAAAGTGAGCTTGGTGGAGAAATTCAGACCTAATTCGGCTGCGACATTGGAGTCGTCAACGTCGGTCAGGATATACCACACATTCTTCCCGCTTCCTTTCAGATGGCCCAAATAAAGAGGAATGGTTATGGTTCCATGTGCTGCGTCAACCTGGCCGGTATCCAGCAATTGAACCGGCCCGACCAAGCTGCGATTCGTGTCAGAGGGCGGCGGTCCAAAGTACGAGAGAGGCACTGCGGTTCCGATGGAAGCGGGCGCAGGAAACAAATTGCAACCGGGCCCCGGCCCGATGGCGCCGCCGCCAGGTCCCTGCTCGGTATTAACATTGATTGTTCCTGGTGCGGGATTAGTAGCGGCAACCTCCAGGTTCGTAGGCGCCTTAGCTGCAGGGCGCTTGACGCGAGCGTGCAGGGCTAGAATTTCTGGCGAGAGCGGTTGCTTAACGAAAATCGGCGTTGTCAGCGTTTGAGGTGAGTCTTGCGCAGCAGCAGAGTCAGAGAGCAAACCACCGACACCGAGAATGAGGAGAGCAGCGATGGATAGCCGGCTCGCGGAGGAGTACGGCGACGCGGGTTGGCTACCCTTTCTTCCAAACATTCGAAACAATGTGCAGATTGCTTCTTGCATTTCCTAGCTCCTGTTTTCATGAGTCGTGCGGTGTTACGAGCAGCACGTGTACATGGGATACGAGAGAACTGAGAAAGCTACAAGACAAGTTGTGGCGGAATTTGCTACTTGGAAGCGTAGTGTGTCGAATCGTGCGCTTGTGAGATGTTTAGACGTCTTCTGAATTCAGTTGGCGTCAGACCACAGTAGTTTCTAAATTCACGGCTGAAGTGGCTGCGGTCGATATTGCCCAGCGTCGCTCTAATCTCTTTCACGCTTAAGAACGTTTCCAACAACATCCTCTGAGCCTCTCGCATTTTCAAGGTCCGCATATAGTGCGATGGCGATTGGGACATTTCGGCCTTGAAAAGATGACAGAAGTGCCAACGAGACATATTCACAGAGCGTGCTAAATCGGTGACCGATATGCGCATGCACAAATTAGCGTGTAGGTGTTCAACAACCGCTCGTATTCGACGGTCTAACACCTTCAGCTGGCGATTGCCGGGAAACTGGCCGTCAACCTGCAAAACATTTTGCATGGATCCTCCCTGTGTCTGGCTGGAGGCAAGACGGCTCAGGAAGGACTGAGCGTCCTCACATGAGCCGGATGCCCACTTGGCGTTTTCAAAATCCCTGCTCATGGGACCTAACCACGAACACCTTCCCCAACGCGGTTAAATTTACTTATGCCTAATCGCATCCGGAGATCTCTCTCCATCCAGTGGCATAAGTCGCACATCCCAAGAGACACCAGATTTCTGGGGCAGATAGCATTTCACGATGTCGCAGGCCTGGTAGAAGAGTGTCCCTTTCAGGGTAATTGTCCTGGCCTGGGTGACTGAGCCGACGAACGTCCGGTCGGCCGACACTACCACGTCCTGCAGCAGACGGAAGTTACCTTCATAGACCGGTACCGACTCATTGATCACCGGGAGAAAGAGCACCTTTGCTTTAGGGTACCGTACCGGCAGCAACTTCAAATCTGGCGATGCTTCCACTATCAATTGGATCGGTTTGTATCCTTTAACTTCGGGAGCATAAACATGCGTGTCCGGCGGCAATGCGACTTCAGCCGCCACGGTGAAACGGCTCCCCGGAATTACTGCCTCGTCGGACTGGGCCAGAGTCAGTTTGATGTATGGCGCCTCGACTTCACGGCCGTTGCCTTCCACCAATTCCGGGAACAACTTTAGGATCAGACTGCCGGCGGTGTCGCGATCGGTGTACGCCGTCTCAAAAAACTTCTCCTTCACAGTGCCATTTGGCGTCACGTAGAAATATCCCGGACGTGCCATGCCTTTGGTGAATCCAGTTGCTTCTGTGTTCAACACTCCGTAACTCCGAATGATTTCGGACTTGGGATCCGCGATCAGTGGATACTCAATCCTGTGTCGTTGAGTAAAATCTCCAAGGATTGCCTCCGAGTCGTAGCTGATGGCAGCCAGTCCGACGCCCTGCTGGCGGAACTTTTCACGTGCACTCTGCAACTGAACCAGTTGCTGTTTGCAGAAGGGTCACCAATCGGCCGAGCGAAAGAACAGGAGCACCAGGCCGTTGGGTCCCATCAGAGACGAAAGTGTTTGCTCTTTCGCGAACTGATCTCGCGCTCGGAATGGGGGGGCAAGCTTGCCCGCGGGAACGCCGGGCAGGTTCTGGGCTGCAAGACTTAATGCCGTGGCAAGCAAGACTAGTCCCGCCAGTAATCGTCGCATGAGCCTCCAAAACTGTCTCAATTCAGCGATGGTTGCGAGAGAACATCTGTAATTCGTAGTCAGGGGTCCCGAGTTTGGGGACCGCCATTCTTGTGCGAATTGAAGTCGGACCCGAGGAACGGAGTACAGGTTAGTACGACGACCGCGTGATTGTTTCTACCGCCGACCGAAACTGGTGGACAGCCGAGCGCCCTGCCCCTCCACGTTTGATTCATCACGCGATCACTACACTAGTTCTGCTTCATGCTGTCGTCCTTCTTCATGTTGTCGTCTTTCTTCATGTTGTCGTCTTTCTTCATGTCGTCCTTCTTCATGCTGTCGTCCTTCTTCGCCTTTTTCTTGGACTTCTTGTCCTTCTTCATGTCGTCTTTCTTCATGCTGTCGCCCTGTTTCATACTGTCGTCCTGTTTCATGCTGTCCTGCTTCATGGCATCGCCAGACTGTGCAAAAGCCGACAGCGACACTGCCAGAAGACACATTGCCATTAACCTGCGAATCATCTTGTTCATGAACTTTTCTCCTATTCACGTTCGAATTGACGCCGAGGAACCTGGGCGCGTACATGGGATGTGAAGCACCATGGAAAGTTACAGGATCCTTCCTCCAAATTGTGCCTTTCGGAAGGTCCTCCAGTTGGTAGTCATAAGACCGCAAGAATTCTTCGCTGCCGTGCGACGGTTTGCGAATTGGTCCATCTGTGTAATATGGTGGAACGCTGTCCGAGAGCATCCACCTCGGAGAGCACTCTATTCTCCAAAAATGCCAACCCACTTAGACAACGAGCAGTCCATCGTGGCCGCGGCCCAGGCGGGCGATTTGGACGCTTTCATTACCTTGCTCAATCTGGAGGGCTACCGCACCTGCGCAAGAGAAACTGAACCATAAATAATGACGTAATCGGTCTTCCTCGCGAACCGTCGACGGACGCTCGCGGTCGCCGAGATTCCACTCATCAGAATCTCAGATCGATCCAGAACGCTGTGATCGTTGACCGCAAGGCGGAAACAGTGCTCGCAGCCAGGATGTCGCTACATCGTCTGAACTGAAACGATGTGCCGGCACACGTTACCTCCCCTGCACGACCTCTAATTGAAAGGATTCTTCGGCGATCTTGTTTTTATCGGCATAACGCTTGAGAGCCTCTTCCGCTGCCTCGCGAAATGAGAGTTTGTCAGCCTTGTGCTCGGCCGGAAGGTATCCCCCGCCAAAGTAGAGCTTTCCATCTGGTGTGATGAAAGATGTGAGAGGCAACCCGG
>DATNMU010000012.1:0-2609 GCA_035602195.1 Candidatus Acidiferrum sp. | reverse complement strand
GACGCCCAGCGTGCCCAGAAAAAAACAGTAGGCGAGATCGCGAGGCGGCAATTTAATGCGCTGCCAACCTTTCGATCCAACCAGGAGCGCGAGTAAAACCAGGAGAGAAAACGTGGTTCTGGTTTGCGAAAGGATGAGTGGATCGATGGGAGGAAGAGCGGCGCGACCAAGCGGCAACCTTCCGGTGAAGACGGCGCGGCCCAGTACGGCAGAGATACCCCACAGCAGAGCAGCCGAGCCGATGAAGAAATAGCCGCGCAGAGGATGCGGGCGTGAAATGGCGTGATTTTGGTTTGGGATGGTCGGCCTCAGCGATCGGTTCGATGATCAGACAGTTGGTAGGCTGGGGTCAAGGCAGAGCGATACGCCTGAAGGGTTACCGTGATACGAACCTCGTGGGAGTTTGCGGATAATCTAACCGTCAACATATTCAATCTCGGCGGTAATTTTCGCGGTCTTGTCGAGCATGGCTGAGACCGAACAATATTTTTCTTTGGAGAGGCGAACCGCATCTTCGACGGCCTTGCGAGAGACTTTGCCGCCAATTCGGTAGATCAATTTGATTTTGGTGTAGACAGAAGGCGGCTCGACTGCACGCTCGGCTTCGGCGCGAATTTCAAGGCTGGTAAAGGGCTCGCGTTTCTTTTGCAGGATGGAAACGACATCGTAGCCGGTGCAGCCGCAGAGGCCGATGAGAACAAGTTCCATGGGGCTGTTACCGGTAGCTTTGTCGCCGTCAACGAGGATGGAATGACCACTGCTCGCGACGCCTTCGAATTGTTGTTTGTCTTTCCAGATTGCCTTTGCTTCGGTCATAATTCTCCGCACTTCTAGAACGCTACCGTCGGTTATCCGTGCTGGGTTCGGGATGAATCAGCACGCGAAATAATTCCGGCGCGGCTTGCTTGAAATGGATTTCGAGTTCGGTCTGGATGTCGTGGACGCGCGCAAGCGGCAGATCATCCGAGAGAGTGCAATGGCAGGAAACATAAAGGCGTCCCCGAACCTTTTTTATCTGGATGTCGTGGGTGTCAATGATTTCCGGAAATTGTTTGGCGGCGGCTTTGAGATGGCGTTCGAGGTCGGCGTCGCGGACCACTTCGTCGCCGGTCTCAATGGTGGCGGGCTCGCTCTCGATGTGAGTCAGGATATCGGCAATTTCGGGAACGTCGTGGCGCATATCGGCTTCGAGTTCGGTCACTAGATCGTGAGCGTGTTTGAGGGTCATGCGCTCATCGAGTTCGACGTGCTGCTCGACGTGGAGGCTGCCTGAAAGATCCTGGACGCTGATGTCGTGAACGTTGAGGTTATGGCGGGTAGCGACGGCGCGGATGCGGTCGAAAATATTCTCAGATCGCTCAGCCCTGGCCAGGGGCTGAACGGTGACATCGGCGTCGGGAAGAATGCGGTGGACGGCTTCGGTTACCGCCGCTACCAATTGCTCGGAGCGCTGAAACGTTACGGTGCGGGCGAGGCCTACGGCGAGATCGGCGAAATAGCGGTTGCCGGCGCGGCGAATACGCACCCGACCAATTTCGAGAACGCCCTCAACATGGGAGACGGCCTCGATAATTTGGGCGCGAACCCCGGCGGGAGCAGCGTCGAGTAGGGCGTCGGTGGTGCGGCGCGCCAGCCGCCAGCTTACGGAAACGATAACGCCGGCCACGAACAGCGCAGCGACAGGATCGGCCAAGCGGAGCCAATCGAGATGGTAGATGCGGCCCAGCAGAATGAGTGCTAGGCCGAGCACCACCACGCCGGCGGACCAGACGTCGGTAGAAAAGTGCAGCGCGTCGGCTTCGAGGGCCTGGCTTTCGTATTTGGTGGCGATGCGGCCAAGAGCGCGGGAGCGCCAATAGTCCACCGCCATCGAGATCAGCATCACGGCGAAAGCCCACACTGAAGGCTCAACATCGACGCGGCGGAAGAACAGGCGCATCACTGCCTCGTAGATTACCCAGATGCAGGTGATTAAGAGCAGGCCGGTTTCGACGAAGGCCGAGAAATTTTCTACCTTGCCGTGGCCGTACTGGTGGTCCGCATCGGCGGGCTTGTCGGACACTCCGACGGAGAAATAAGTGAGCGAGGCCGCGATCAAGTCGAGGGCTGAGTGAGCAGCTTCCGACAGGATTCCAAGGCTGCTGGTCGTGATTCCTACAGCAATTTTTCCGCCGGTGATAAGAAGCGCGGCGACCACCGAATTTCCGGCGACCGCGCGCTTTTCGGCGCGCATGGCATTCGGCGAGTAGAGGGCCGGCATCCCGGACATGATGGGATTATCGCTGGTAACGGCGAATTGCGCCAACTGGAATCGGAGTTTGGCCCAGCTGCCAGCTGAAGCAAAGCATTACGTGGCCTGGAATTCTTCGACCGCGAACGGGACAAAGGCTCACTACGGTTTGGTTCCGCTATGCTACGATGCTAGGTTCGGTTGTCCACTTCCTGAGTTACCAATCCTGGAGGATTTGTGTATGGGTAAGAGTTGGTTGCTGTGTGTGCTTTTAGGATCGCTGGCATGGGGGCAGGCACAGCCCGGAACGGCTCCGGCACAGCCGAGTCCAAGTCAGGCACCGGGTGCTGCCGGTAAAGCGCCGGAGGCTGCCGCGGAA
>DATNMU010000011.1:0-10476 GCA_035602195.1 Candidatus Acidiferrum sp. | reverse complement strand
AAAAGTGGCAGTTCTCGTTGGGAAGCAAGCTCATGGGTCAGATTAATCTGGTTCAGGAGGCAATCCCGTTCATCAACGAAAAGGGATCATTCACTTTGGTTTCGGGCGTTCTTAATGAAGAACCGATCTTCGCCGGAGTCGCGGGTGCAACCGTTTCGGGCGCATTGGAAGGGTTTGTTCGGGCTACCGCAATCGATCTTCCTAAGGGATTGCGCATCAATGTGGTGAATCCTACGATCCTAAAAGAATCCGAAGCGCATATGGGTTCGTTCTTTCCCGGCGTGATTCCGGTCGAAGGATGGAAAGTTGGACAAGCCTACAAACGCGCTATCTTGGGGGCGCAAACCGGCAGCGTTTACAAGGTTGATTGAGCTCACCCAGCGTTTATTCGAAGACCGCCCGGCTACATCATATAATTTTTTTGGTTTTAGTTATGAAACTCACGAGCAATACGATTCTGATCACCGGCGGCGCTAGTGGCATCGGTTACGAACTCACCAGACAACTCACGGCACTTGGTAACACGATTCTTATCACGGGCCGCGATCAAGCTAAGATGGACCGTGCGAAAGCGGCCTTTCCACAAATGCACACCTTTCGAAGCGACGTTTCCGATCCGCAAGCGATCGCCGCTCTTTACGAAAAGGTCACCAAACAATTTCCTGAGCTCAACATTTTGATTAACAACGCCGGCATCATGCGTGAGATCAATGTTCACGACAAAGCTGGAAGCCTCGAAGACATCACTCGAGAGATTGAAATCAATTTGAGCGGGCCGATTCGCATGGTGAAACAATTCTTGCCGCATTTGAAAACAAAATCAGAGGCGGCAATCATGAACGTTTCATCGAGTTTGGCATTTGTTCCATTGCCCATTTCACCGGTTTATTGCGCCACCAAGGCCGGTCTGCATTCGTTCACCGAGTCTCTTCGTGTTCAACTGAAAAACACCAAAGTGAAGGTATTTGACCTAGCACCGCCGGCGACACAAACCGAACTCTTGGGTGACTTTAATTCTGAAGACATGAAAGGCGTTTCTATCATGAAGGTGGAAGACATGGTTAAAGTCGCCGTCAAAGGAATGCAAGCCGATCGATTTTGAAATACGCCCAGGGCAGGCGAATCAGCTCAAAATGATGAGTCGCGTGGCGCCTGGATTTATTTTGAAACAAATGAGCCGATCGGTCGACCGTATGCTCAGAACACGGAATTGATTCGAAGTATTGCGAAAAAATGTGCTTCATAGAGCGGGACCGCCCTTTGAAGCAAGTACCTTAGCTTTGTTAGCGTCACCTGATGACGGCAACAAAGCAGAAGCTACTCGCCGACTCGGCGTTCACCGGCGCCTGCTTTATGAAAAGACTCGAAAACTCGGTCTGGATGCGGCAGACCAGCCGTTAGAAGATGAAAGCCTCGACTCCACCGAAGACCCCTGAAGACGTCTGGGCCCTCTGTTGCGGCTTCCGCAGCTATTCCTGACATGAATCATCTGACCGTTCGATTGGTCGGCGAGAAGAAAAACCGGAGAGAAGCCCGGCGGAGAGCCCGCCTGTGCAGAACGCTATTGTACGAAATTAAAATGCGTCAGTAAACTATTGATAATAAACGAGATAGTGGTGGAGGCGACGGGAGTTGAACCTTTCATCCCCATTTAGAATCTGCAACTTGCTGATTCTACGAAGGGAAGAAAGTGCCAAAAGGCCTACAGAAGCCTGTCCATCGTACAATTATCGTACAATTTTGCTTGCCGAAAAGCAGGGCTTCCGCGGTCCTAGGCATCGCCAGTTTCAGCTCTGGAGTCCCGCAGACCCACAGTGCGACCTCAGTATCCCATAGTTTCGCCGGGCTGGATCGAGAAAAACACCCAGCTTCTCTTGCGGCTTAGATTCAAGGCGACATTCGCTTAGAATCTCTTTCGAAGAAACTCAAAGAGGACATAACCAACGAGCGCGGCTACTGTGGCGATCTCAAAATTGGCAATCGTAAAAACATCTCTGATTGCCCATTCTATGCCCCTCTTCTGCCCCATGCCTGAGCGCTCAAATTCTCCCATCAAGAGATTGGAATAAAACAAGAAGATGATAAAGCCCACCTCGATCACAGCTCTGAAGACATTCTTCTTCACAGCGGCTATCCCTCCTTGGTCTCTTCGATTGGGCAAGCACGGGAACCCATTGAGGCAACATGGGTATAGCGGCTGCGCTGGATGCCCTACCGCTCGATGCTGTCGGGAGAATACTATCTGAGGTAGGTTTTCACCATGTCGATCACCTCATCGGCTGCGTTTGTCTGCTCCGAATTCGGTTTTCGCTTTGGGTCAAGCACGTGATGGCGGATGTGGCCTTCCAGGAGCTCAGTCATTAGGCTGTTGACTGCACCTCTTGCTGCGCTGATGATCTGCAACACCTCCGAGCAATCGCGTCCCTCGTCAAGGACCCGCTCAAGAGCTTCAAATTGCCCGCGGATGCGTTTGCTCCGCAAAATCAGCTTGTGTTTGTTCTTGATCGTATGACTCATTCGCAAACGAATCATATCATGCCGGGACTTGCAGTATACCTATGGGGGTATGTATCATGGACCATTCTTTAACGCGAGTTCATCATGTGGCTGCGAATGGCCTTCGTCATAACGGTTGTGCTTCTGGGATTTAGTGGAGGCATACTCGCCCTTTTTGTTCGTGGCATGCACGCTGAAAGGGGCGCGGTAGCAGGTTTCTGTCTAGTTTCTGCGCTGGCTGTCGTGCAGGCTTGGATGGTTGCCTCCGAGATCGCCAAGGCCCGGGGGCTGTACGGCAACATTCGAAACGCATGCTATCGAGGAGCTCAGGCGAAGTTTCGAGCCGTTTCCCTCGTTGGACTCTGTGCAATCGTGGGGGTCCTTCCCCTGGCATTGATTGGTGCAGGTTCGGGAGCACAAGGCCGATTCGCTACTGTCATGTTAGGTGGTGTGGTGTTTTCCACTATCGCAGCGTTGACCGTGATGCCTGTCCTAATTGCGCGGATCGCAGAATGAGATCGGTTTCTTGGTCTGGGTCGGGTCTCGTGGCGCTGCTCTTGAGCGCACAGTTTTGTGCTAGGTGGCCATGAAGTGATCGAAATGGTCGAGTCTTCTCTGGAATACCGTTTTCGCAGCACGGAGGAAATGTCGTATGAGTTCTTCGCCCATAATCGAAAAGTCCCCCGCCAACCCTCCGCACCTCACGGAGACACGGAATCCCCCAGAACTGAACGATCCTGACCTTAGCGCCGAACACGAAGAGCACGGTCACGGGGTGGAGTGGGCTGAACTTGTCCGCATAGCCTTCGTGGCATTGGCTGCGGCAGCAGTCTGGTTTCGACTGTGGGAACCGTTCCCCCACGTCAGTGTCATCGGTATCGTGGCCGCCCTAATCGGCGGGTATCCCATTTTCAAGGAAGCCTTCGAGAACATCGTTGAACGAAAGATGACGATGGAACTCTCGATGACCATTGCTCTTCTCTCCGCTTTGGCGATTGGAGAGTTCTTTACCGCTCTGGTCATCACCGCCTTCGTTCTGGCCGCCGAGGTCTTGGAGGGTCTCACTGTTGGTAGAGGCCGACGGGCTATCCAGAGCCTTCTCGACTTTCTCCCCCGAACAGTCGCGGTCCGCCGCAATGATCAAGTGATGGAAATTGCGTCCGACCAAGTTCAAGTTGGGGACACGGTCATCGTCAAGCCGGGTGGGCACGTCCCGGTGGATGGCGTCGTGCTTGGCGGCCGCTCGTTTGTTGAACAGGCGGCTATCACCGGCGAAGCCATGCCGGTCGAGAAAACTCCGGGAGATGCTGTCTATGCCGGAACCATCAATCAGTCGGGCGCCCTGGAAATCGAGGCCCAGAAACTCGGCCGCGACACGACCTTCGGCAGAATCATTGAAGCAGTAGAACGCGCGGAGAAGTCGAGGGCTCCCATTCAGAAAACTGCCGATCGCCTGGCGGGCTACCTTGTTTACTTTGCCCTGGGGGCAGCAATTCTGACATTCATCCTTACTCACAACATCCGGTCAACCATTTCGGTCGTGATCGTCGCCGGAGCGTGCGGCATTGCAGCCGGAACTCCTCTTGCCATCCTCGGCGCAATCGGCCGGGCAGCGCATCAGGGAGCCATCATCAAAGGCGGTCTCTATCTGGAAGCCCTGGCTGCCGTCGACACGGTGCTCTTGGACAAGACTGGCACCCTAACTTTCGGGACTCCGCAAATCAGGGAAGTGGTTTCTGCTAACGGCTTCGGAGAGCAACAGATCATAGCGGCTGCCAGCATCGCGGAACGTAAATCCGAACATCCGCTCGGCAAGGCAGTGGTGGCACGGGCAATCGAGCTTGCTATTCCACTTGTTGATCCCGATGAGTTTTCGTATACACCCGGACGAGGAGTCCGGGTGAGTTATCGAGGCGAGGACATTGTTGTAGGCAGTCTGGCACTCCTCGTAGAGCACGGCATGACGAGGGGGTTGCCCGTACCGAGTAACGGTGCGGACGGGGCGTCGGAAGTCTACGTCGCCCGCGCGGGACAAGTTCTTGGGAGCATCCGAATTGCGGATATTTTGCGCCCGGAAGCCAAGAATGCGGTCGCCGCAATGCGACAGATGGGTTTGAAGACTGTCCTGCTGAGCGGAGACGCACAAGCCGCAACTTCATCGGTGGGCCGCGATCTTGGAGTAGATGAAGCGGTGGGAGGCCTCCTGCCCGAGCAGAAGGCAAAGTGGGTGACTGAGCTACGCAGCCAAGGGCGCAATGTCGCGATGGTCGGTGACGGAATCAACGACGCTCCGGCTCTGGTAGAGGCCAACGTCGGCATCGCCATGGGATCGGGAACTGATGTTGCTCGGGAGAGCGCGGATGTGATCTTGATCGGAAGCGATCTCTCGAAATTAGTCGAGACTCTGCGGCTTGCTCGACGCTGCCGTGGGATCATCATGCAGAATTTTGTCGGTACGCTAGTGGTGGACAGCATCGGAGTCGGAATGGCAGCTCTTGGCTTCCTAAATCCACTTCTGGCCGCTTTCATTCACGTGACCTCAGAGTTGGCGTTCATCCTCAATTCCACGAGATTGTTGCCGCGAAGTTCGGCGGCCGGGAGATGAAGTCGAAGATCTGTAGCCAAGCCCGAGTTGGGTATGCGCGTTGCTCATGTGATCCAGAATCGGAAAGCGAGGACTTGGGTCGTCCTAGTCGCCCTCGCGATCATGCTGATTTTGATTGGGGCAGTTTTCTTGCTGTCTGGCAGATCACCAAAACCGTTTGAAATGGACGACCTGTACGGCCTGTTGGACTAAGTGGCTTCTAAGAGGGGACGGATCTCACGCCGTGAACGAGGATCGAGATTGTCCATTGAAAACGAAGCGCCTAGTGGTCGGACAGATCACGATCTGTCGAGGATGTTGTTGCGGGAACGTCGAGCGTGGTTTGCCCGAAGTTCCGGTGGAATGGCTGAAGAGTGAATGGCGGAAGCGCGGTCTGCTAAAGCGAGTGCAGTTGACGATCAGCGGTTGCGTTGGGCCATGCGATGTGCCGAACGTGGTCGTGATTACAAGCTCATCGGGCACAGAATGGCTAGGGAATATTGTCGAGTTCGACCAGTACCGGAACCTGGTTGAGTGGGCTGTCCGGTGTCGGGATGCGTGGCCCTGCCGCGCGAATTCCATCAATTCAGGATTAGCCCATTTGCCTCGTAGAGATTTGGGAAATCGGTGGGGAGCTGTCGACCGCCATCCACACAGGAGGTTCTCTGAACCTGCAGAGAGCACCACAACGAACATTGCGACATCCACACAGATCAAAGCTTCCGTGGATTCGCGCATTCCTATTGGAGGCGCAAAGGAGTGACCTGGTGGTATCAATCTTCAAGAAGAGTCAGAATCGGAGCATGAGAGCGAGCCGTACGGAGGGGATTATTCGGGTGCTATTGATAATTCTGTGGGCAATAGTCGTCGTCGTGTTGGGTTTTTACTCGGGTTTTGCCTATCACCACCACTAGCACTGGCGGTGCCCATTAAACGGAAAACACTGGTGAGCTGTGCAACCTGGAGCGTTTGCTTGGTACGGCCAAACAGACTCAGCCAAGCATCTGCGGTACCAAGAGTCTCGAATTCTCGTGAAGCATTAGTGCTGCAGAGGTGCTTAATACATACCTGGTTAGGTACTCTCGCATTGCGTTCGTTTCCCGTTTTGGTATAGATTCAAACAAAGCTTCCATGGGGTAGCCTTCATGCGGTCGATATCGAAGCGGATAGCGTGTCTTTGCCTATTGCTGACTCTCTGGTCAGCGATGGCATTCGCCGCGCATCAACATTCGAACGCCGCCGAGTCGGCTACGTGCAGCGTCTGTATCGCCGCCCATTCAGCTTCCCCACAAGCCGCCACAAACTTGCC
This sequence comes from Candidatus Acidiferrum sp., assembly GCA_035602195.1. Classification (GTDB taxonomy): domain Bacteria; phylum Acidobacteriota; class Terriglobia; order Terriglobales; family Acidobacteriaceae; genus Sulfotelmatobacter. The sequence continues at coordinate 4,087 of DATNMU010000011.1, read as the reverse complement.
AAGCGTGATATTCGTTTCTGTATCCACCTTTCGGCCAGAGCCGGTTTCCGCCAAGAAACGCCTGACAGTCTTTGTTCTGTGTGTCCGCCCGCCTCCAAGCGTCTAAAGATCAGCTTTCAGTTGGATATAGACCGGTTCGTTTTCCCTGGGCCGTGTTCTTGATCTCTTAGACCAATTTCTTCTGGAGGAATTCATGCTGGCTTCTTACAAGAAGTCGCTTCATGCGGCTTTTATGGTATTTTTCTGTTTAGCACTGGGCTTTCACGCTTCCGCGCAGTCTGTTGGAAATTCTGGTTCCATCAACGGCACTGTGGTAGATCCTACGGGTGCGGTCGTGGACAAAGCTACTGTCGAAATCCGCAACCCGGTGAGCGGCCTTGATCGCTCGACTACCACAGACGCTGCCGGGAAGTTCGCCTTCACAAATATTCCCTTCAATCCTTACCACCTGGTGGTCACGGCGGAAGGCTTTGCCGCCACCGTGCAGGACGTGGAGCCTCGCTCGGCTGTGCCGGTCAGCGTTGCCATCAAACTGAAAGTGTCGGGGTCAACCACACAGGTAACGGTCGAGGCGGAAGGTGGAGACCTGGTTGAGAACGATCCGACCTTCCACACGGACGTGGACAAGAGTCTTTTCGACAAGCTTCCACTGGAGAGTCAATCGTCGTCACTCAGTTCGTTGGTGACCCTCGCCACGCCCGGTATCTCGGCGGACTCGAATGGATTGTTCCACGGCCTCGGAGAACATGCGGAGGCTTCGTTTTCGGTTGACGGTCAGCCCATTACGGACCAGCAGAGCAAGATTTTCTCCAATCAGATTCCACTGGACTCGATTCAATCGATGGAAGTGATCGCCGGCGCGCCCCCTGCGGAATATGGAGACAAGACCAGCGTCGTCATCAATGTGACCACTCGCTCAGGACAGGGTGTGACGACGCCGCACGGCAGCTTCACCGCGTCTTATGGTTCCTTCGGAACCTCCACCGGAGCATTCGATCTCTCTTACGGCGGCCAGAACTGGGGAAACTTTATCTCCGTAGGCGGTTTGAACAGCGGGCGGTTCCTGGATCCACCTGAGTTTGTCGTGCTGCACGACAAGGGCAATGAAGAAAATGTGTTCGACCGGGTGGACTACCAGTTCACTCCCAAGGATTCAATCCATTTGAACTTCGGCTACACGCGCTCCTGGTTCCAGACGCCGAATACCTTCGATTCCCAGAACGCGACGCCGTGGAATTGTGTCGTAGTCTGCAACGGAGGCTTGGACCCTAATGGCAATGTCGTGGGGCTGGCGGATCAGCGTTCGCAGATCAAAACCTTCAACATCGCGCCATCCTGGACGCGGCTGCTCAGCTCTACCGCCGTTTTTACCCTGGGCGCCTTTGTTCGCCGGGACCAATTCAACTACTACCCCAGCGGCAATCCTTTTGCCGACCTCGGCCCCATCAACCTTCAGCGGGAAAGTATCGGTCAAAATCGGAAGCTGACCAACGCTGGCCTGCGGTCGGATCTGTCGTATGTGAAAGGGATTCACAACGTAAAGATCGGGGCGACCTACCAGCAGACGTTCCTCGATGAGCAGGACTCGCTCGGCATCGTCGATCCGACGCTGCTTCCCTCCCTCACGGATGCGAATGGAGTCCCTTGCTACAACGCAACAACGCACCAAGCCATCGATTCACCGTGTACCGATTTGTTCCCGTATGATCTCACGCAGCCGGGAGGAGGGAGTCTATACACGTTCAACGGTCACACTGACGTGAAGGAGTTGTCTTTGTACGTGCGCGACAACATCACCAAGGGAAACTGGTCCTTGAACCTAGGCCTGCGCGGTGATTTCTACAATGGGCTTACCGCCCATAAGGAAGTTCAGCCTCGCCTCGGAGTCGCGTACAACGTCAAGAAGACGAATACCGTACTCCGCATCTCCTACGCGCGACTGCTGGAAACTCCCTTCAACGAAAATCTGGTGCTCTCCAGCACCGGATGCGCGAATGCAGTGTTGAATCCGCTTCTTGGCTGTACGGTGCCAGGTGTAACGCCGTTCAATCCGGGCTTTCGCAATGAGTTCCACGCCGGCATTCAGCAAGCTTTCGGACGTTATCTCGTTTTCTCGGGCGAGTACATCTGGAAGTACACGCACAACGGCTACGACTTCAGCATCCTGGGCAACACTCCGATCACGTTTCCTGTGGAATGGGAGCGGGCGAAGATACCCGGATATGCCGGCCGCGTGAGCGTACCAAATTTCCATGGATTCTCGGCACTGGCGGTCTTCTCCAGCGTGGCGGCACGGTTCTTTACGCCCCAGATTGGCGGAGCGGGCGCGGTTCCTTCCGTGGCGCTGGCGGGTGGATCGACTCCGTTTCGGATTGATCACGACGAGAAATTCAATCTGACTACCCACTTGCAATATCAGCCGTGGAAGACCGGGCCATGGTTCGGCTTTAACTGGCGTTATGACAGCGGCCTGGTCGCTGGCCAAACGCCTTGCTACGGTGGCAATTGCGCACAGACCACTGTCGATTCAACCGGGGCTCCAGCGGTTGCGCTGACGGACTCCTTCGGAGTTCCACTAACTGCGGATCAGGAATTCGAATCTGGCCTGTTTTGTGGCTCTCAGCACGCCACTCCAACGGTTGCTCTGCCCAACCCCTGCCCTCTGTCGCAATACGGATCCACTCTGTTAAATGTGCCCAAGCCGAACACGGAGAACGACGACAAGAACCCTCCGCGTATCGCGGCGCGAAGCCTGTTCGACGTTTCCGTCGGACATGACAACCTGTTCCGCGGCGATAAGTACAAGGTGAGTCTCCAACTCACGGCCATCAACATCACAAACAAGTACGCTCTGTACAACTTTCTTTCCACCTTCAGCGGCACGCACTACGTCACGCCACGTGCACTGACGGCGGAGATCGGGTTCCACTTCTAGCCTCCCGTCGATGAGGGCAGTACGGACGAAACCGTGCTGTCATCCTTGGTTTGAGTACTTTATCGATCGGAACGAAGATATGAAGAGGTCGATGTCACGGATTGGAGGGTTGTGAATACTCACGTGAGTAGCTACGAAGGCTTATCGACCTCCGCGTACAAATGTCTCCTCTTAGCTTGACCATTCGGCGCCTTTAGCGCGGATGCTGGAACGCACAGCTCACTCTGGAAACATCAATGCGTCTATACGTATTCAGGCTTGCTGGAGCATGCCTCTTTCTGTTTTTGTGTCCGCCTGTTCATGGGCAGACTTCGTCCAAGGCGCCCTGTGGCGATCCTCAAAAGGTCGCTGAGGACAAAGACCCAATAGCCATTGTTGAGCTTGGCGCAGCAACTAGCTGGAACCTCAGCGGAGGCGCAGTTACGTTCGCTCCCAGTCTTGCAGTGGAGGGGACACCCATAGAGAACTGGCTGGAGCTTGAGGCAGGCGTGTCGCCCTTCTACACTCGTAAGTCAACGGAATGGGACATCGACCTACTTTTCAAGAAGCCGTGGACCATATCGCGGAAGGCAGAGTTCATGGTGGGCATCGGACCCGAATGGGTCCGCCTCAGACAGAATGGGAAAGTGACCAACTCCATCTCTGGGGAGATAGCGGGAGACTTCATGTTCTGGCCGACCCGCAAACACCGTTTCGGCTGGTTCCTCGAACCAGCTTACGACTACAGTTTTGCTGGAGGCCACCAGCAATCCATCGGTATGAGCGCCGGTCTCCTCGTCGGAATTCCATGATAGCTACTGGGCATGGAAACGTTCGCGTTATCGGCAGCCATCAGCCGTAAGTCAATTGTCACATGACGACAACAGGACGAAGCACGTTCCAACCTAAGCGGGCTGGCTGGCGGATTCCAGTAGGGTAGTGAGAAAAGTCTTGGCAGAGAATCCGGCACGGCGGAACGCTATTGTACGAAATTAAAATGCGCCTGTAAGCCGCTGATAATAAACTAGACATTGGTGGAGGCGACGGGAGTCGAACTAATCACTATATTGATAACACGTAACTTATTGATTCTAGGAACTGCCACAAAGGCTAAAAAGGCCCCATTGTCCGATCCATTGTACGTTTATTGTACGAAAACACTCTCGCATTGGA
>DATNMU010000010.1:0-8840 GCA_035602195.1 Candidatus Acidiferrum sp. | reverse complement strand
GCGATTCCGGTCTATTTGATTTTTCAGCCGGCGAATACGGCTTATGCGGGAGGATTTGATCCGCTGGGGCTGAAGTGGAACTTTGAGCGACGCCGACGATTCTCGCCATATTTGGAGCTCAGTGGAGGAGTGCTCTTCAGCCTTCACAATATTCCCACGTACACGAACACCGTGAACTTCAGTCCCAGCGCGGCGTTGGGAACGCACATCCTCGGGGAGAAATATAACTGGAGCGTCGAAGTGCGCTATCTGCATATTTCGAATGCCGGCCTTGGTGCCTACAACCCTGGGCTGAATACGGTGCAGGTGAGATTGGGAGTGGGAAGGTTTTGGAAGAAGTGAACTAGCAAGAGATGCAGGAGGGCATTCTAAATTCATTAACCATGACGGACACGAAGTTTCACGAAGGTGCCTTTGACGTCCACTGTGAGTCTTGGGATCAGCTGTGTGTGACCATCGACGTCACTGAGCGTAATGGGGAATGTTACAACAGCTACGCTCAAATTTTGGGGAGAAGGGCACTCCGCTGCGATAATGGCTCGATGCACGAGCGCTCAATAGCTCTGCGGATTAGTCGTGCCATCCTCAGGCCTTAACCAAGAGGAGTCGTGGGTCAAGAGAGCTTTATTCCGGTTGAAGCCAACGCCAAGTCGCGAAATGACCTGGTCGAGCGAGGGTTTACGCGTCAGCCGCTCAGAGTTGACGTAGAGGTAGCGCGCACACTGGAGGCGTTGGCCCATGCTGCCTGGTCCATTCCAAGAGACCAATACTACGACGGGGGCGACCGGTATCGTTCCTTAAATCGCCTTCGGGCCGAGATTGTTGATGGCGGTGTGAAAGTCTGGTCGACGGATGAGAGCACGCCGTATGTACAGCTGGAAAAATACAACACGACAATAGGCGGACAGCCGCGAGAATACGCTCCACTGTCCCAAGCGATCGCCGGTACCGCAGGCGTTCGCAAGATTATTGCGTACCACCTTCGCTACCTGCCGCTCTCGGCGGTGGGCACGAGGTATTTAGTCAACATGCATGTGATCAGGTTCACGGCTACGCCGGGCCGGCCTTGTGACACAAGCCCACCGGGCTTACATAAAGACGGGGAAAAGTATATCGCCACGCATCTACTGGGCCGCTGCGGCGCTCAGGGCGGGGAAGTCATCATAACCGACAATGACAAACACGAAATAGATCGCTTCACCATGCACGAGTCGGGTGAATGTTACGTCTTCGACGAATGACCGCATCTGGCATATGTTGACTCCAGTGACAGTGCAGGACGGCAATCAGTACGCCTACCGTGACACGCTGGCATTCGATATGCTGCCCGAGGGCTGGGAACCAGCGAAGTGATCTGGGAAGCTACCGGGCAGGTGGTGCCCGGTGCGACCAGACGGTCGAGGAATGGAGTGCCTATGAAAAGTGTCTTCCCCTTGTTGCTGTTGTGTTCGTTGGCGCATGGCGCGGTTTGCCCAACGGGTCAGCTGAAGGATCAAGCGGCGCTGGTTCAGATCGAACACGTGTAGCTGCGAGTTGTGGAGCAGCACGATATGGCTGCGCTGGGGTGCATTCTGGCAGATGAATTCGAAGAGGCTGACTTTACACCCACGTCCGGGTACGCTCCTTTTTCTGCATTAGAAGCATCCCCCCTCCTAGAGCCAAGGGCTAGTATTACGCCCTCATCTTCCAAAACGCGCGTCACTTTTGGTTCTTGTCGACCAAGTAAAGAATCGTGGCGAAGAGAATCGCGGCCGCTATTAGCATTTGGCGAGTACCTCAATGGTTAGCGATTATCCGGCCTTGAGAAACAAGGCTCCCAGGGGCGGCAGCGTCAGTCTCAGCGAAAAGGGACGGCCGTGGGCTGATTCGGCTTCGGCATGAACTCCGCCGAGATTTCCCGAGCCGGTGCCGCCATATTCCAACGCGTCGCTATTCAGCAACTCTCGCCAGTATCCAGCATGGGGCACACCGATGCGATAACCGAGTCGCGGAATGGGCGTGAAATTACAAACGATCAGCACGGTGTCTTTAGGAGACTCACTCTTGCGCAGAAGCGAAATCGTGCTGGTTAGATTGTCGTTGCAATCCACCCACTCAAAGCCCGCCGGACTTGTGTCAAACACGTGGAGCGCGGGCTCGCTGCGGTAAAGGCGGTTCAACTCGCCCACCCAGTTCTGCATGCCACTGTGATTTTGATACTGCAGCACATGCCACTCCAGGCTGGTGTCATGCGCCCACTCGCGGACCTGGCCGAACTCGTCGCCCATGAACAGCAGTTTCTTTCCCGGCTGCGCATACATGTAGCCGAATAACAGACGCAGATTCGCAAAGCGACTTTTCTCATCGCCCGGCATCTTGCCAATCAGCGATCCTTTGCCATGCACGACTTCATCATGGGAAAGCGGCAGTACAAAATTTTCCTGAAAGGAATACAGCATGCGGAAGGTGAGCTTGCTGTGGTGATATTTGCGGTGAATCGGATCCTGTTTGAAATATTCGAGCGTGTCATGCATCCAGCCCATGTCCCACTTCATACCGAAGCCGAGTCCGCCGAGGTACACCGGACGCGAAACCATCGGCCAGGAAGTGGATTCTTCCGCTGTCGTCTGAATGTCGGGATGTTCCTTATAAACTTCCTGATTGAAGCGGCGCAGGAAGTCGATGGCCTCAAGATTCTCGCGGCCTCCAAATTTATTGGGAATCCACTCATTCTGTTTGCGGGAATAATCCAGATAGAGCATCGACGCCACCGCATCCACGCGTAGGCCGTCGATGTGATACTTGTCGAGCCAGAACATGGCGCTCGACATTAGAAAGCTGCGAACCTCGGTGCGCCCGTAGTTGAAGATGTGCGTCTTCCAATCGGGATGAAAGCCCTGCCGCGAATCGGCATGCTCGTAAAGATGAGTGCCGTCGAAATACGCGAGGCCGTGAGCGTCGGACGGAAAGTGAGAAGGCACCCAGTCGAGAACTACGGCGATTCCGTGCTGATGCAGGTAGTCCACCAGATACATAAAGTCCTGCGGTGTGCCGTAACGCGAGGTAGGGGCGAAGTAGCCGGTGGTCTGATATCCCCAGGACCCGTAGAAGGGATGCTCCATTACCGGCAGAAATTCAACATGGGTAAAACCCATGCGTCCGACGTACTCGGCAAGGCGAGGGGCAGTCTCGCGATACGTTAAGGGACGATTGTGTTCCTCCGGTACCCGCATCCACGAGCCCAGATGAACTTCGTAAATAGACTGGGGCGCGCGTAAGGAGTTGCGTTCGCCGCGCCTCTTCATCCATTCTTCGTCGCCCCATTTGTAACCCAGGTCCCATACCACCGAAGCTGTACGAGGCGGCTTTTCATGCAGCAAACCAAGCGGATCAGCTTTGTCGACCTGGTAACTATGGCGGCGCGATTCGATGTGAAATTTATACAGAGCGCCTTTGGTCACGCCCGGGATAAAGCCCTCCCAAATGCCAGACTCTCCGCGCGGTGTTAGCACCGCGGACTGAGGCTGCCAATCATTGAAGTTTCCGATCACCGAAACCTGCCGCGCATTCGGTGCCCAGACACTGAAGACCGCGCCCGCCTTGCCATCCCGCGAGATGAGATGGGCGCCCATGGTTTCAAAAAGGCGGTAATTGCTGCCTTCGTTGAATAGGTAAAGATCCTGATCGGAGAGCAGCGTGATGCGATCGGGAGCAGCGGACGTGAAAGTTTCTGCCATTCTCTGAGCTATTAGTGTACCGGAAGAAGCGCCGCCCGCGACCTTCCGGGTTGATGGACAACCGAATCCCGCATGCTAGACTAAATTTTTCCTTTCATGCCCGCGCTGCGTCTGATCTTTCTCTGGCACCAGCATCAGCCTTTTTACAAGGATCTGGTGACGGGCGAATACCGCCTGCCCTGGGTACGCTTGCACGCGCTTAAAGACTACTACGGCATGGTGAAACTGTTGGACGAGTTTCCTAATGTCCACCAGAACTTCAACCTGGTCCCATCGCTGATTGCGCAGATTCAGGACTACGTCTCGGGGACTGCGCAAGATCCATTTCTGAACCTTGCCGCAAAGCCCGCCAGAGAGCTAAGCGCGAAAGAGCGCCAATTCGCTTTGCAGTATCTTTTTCAGGCGAATCCGGAAAACGTGATCGGGCGCTATCCACGGTACTGGGAACTGCGCGAAAGATTTCGCGAGCATGGGTATTCACCCGAGAAAGCGGATAAATATTTTGAGCCACAGCACTTCACCGATCTGCAGGTGCTCTCCCAGATTGCGTGGTTTGACGAATTCTTTCTCGAAGATAAGGACATTGCAGAGTTGATTCGGAAAGAGCGCAACTACTCTCTCGAAGATCAAACGATTGTGATCCGGCGCGAGAGGGAACTGTTGAGCAAGGTTCTTCCGGCTTATGCAGACGCGGCGAAAAAGGGCTCGATCGAAATTTCCGCGACGCCGTTCTACCATCCAATTCTTCCTCTGTTGTGCGATACCAATGCGGGAGCAGTTTCTTCGCCAGGGCTGCCGTTACCGCAGAATCGATTCCGCCATCCGGAAGATGCCCGCGAGCAGTTAGTGCGAGCGCTCGATCTTCACGAGCAAGTGTTTGGCCTGCGTCCCAAAGGCGTTTGGCCGTCTGAGGGCAGTGTTTCCGAAGAGGTGTTGGCAATCGCTCACGGTCTCGGCATTCAGTGGATGGCTACCGACGAGGGCGTGCTCGGCCGCAGCGCAGGAGTGTTTTTTCAGCGCGATGGCAACGGACGGCTACCTGCGCATCTGGCGGATCAGCTGTATAACATCCATCGCTACGAGCACGGCGATACTGCCATGCATATGGTATTTCGCGACCATACAATTTCCGATCTTATTGGCTTTGTTTACTCTGGCATGGACCCGCGTGAGGCGGCCGGACATTTGCTGCGCAATATTCAAGAGGCGGCCCAGCCCGTGCTCGCGCAAGGGCGTGATGCTGTCGTATCCGTAATTCTCGATGGAGAGAACGCCTGGGAATATTATCCAAAGTCCGGTCGCGAATTTCTGCGCCGCTTCTACGATGCAGTACAGCGCGAGGCAGGGCTGGAAGCAGTTACAATTTCTGAGGGGATTGCCCGCCATCGAAATTTTTCGTCGTTGCCGTCACTGGTGCCGGGCTCATGGATCAACGCCAACTTCAATGTCTGGATCGGAGCACCCGAAGACAATCGTGCCTGGGACTACCTGCATCACGCGCGTGAATTTTATGCGCAGCACGCAGCGCATGCCACCGAGGCTCAACGAAACCTGGCATTTGAAGAGATCTTGATCGCCGAGGGCAGCGACTGGAACTGGTGGTACGGTCCGGAGCACCACTCCGCCAACGACCGCGACTTTGATGAACTCTACAGGAAACACCTTTCCAACGTGTATCAGGCTCTGGGAGCGGTGCCGCCGGACTACCTATCTCAGCCGATCGCCGGCGCGGAGATAAGGCCGGCATTCACCCCGCAGACGGCCTACATTCATCCCGGTGTGACGGGCGACAGGATTCGCTACTTCGAATGGTTGGGCGCCGCTGTGTTCACCGCCGACCAGCGCGCGGGCGCCATGCATGGAAAACAATTTCTACTCGACTCGGTGCATGCCGGAATCGATAGCCAGTTCGTTTACGGGCGACTGGATTTTGCTGGTCCGGTACCTAACACTGAGTTCGATGTGGTGGTGAATCTGGAATCGTGGGCCGGTGGTGAGGGGCGTCCGAGGCGGAGTTTGCGGCTCAATGCCAGCGTCCGCGATCGCAAGCTCTCCGAGTGGAAGGTCGAGGGCGTGGAAGAAATGTCAGGAGTTCATTCGACTGGAAGTGATCACAGCGCGAAAGTGGCTCTGCTGCGCAACTTTGAATTTCGCCTGCCTTTGAGTTCTCTGTTGGCGACGCCGGGCGGTGAAGTTGAGACTGCCACACAAACGAAGCTGCCTGTGGCGGCGATTCCTGCAACCAGCGAATTGAAGCTGCGCTTCAGCCTCTGGCAGAATCGCCTGCCGGTAGACGCGTTACCGGTTGAAGGTTGGATCGAGCTGCAGTTAGTGAGCGAATGGGAGCTTGCAGCGGCGATGTAAATCCTGTGCTTAACAAAGGAAAAACGCCGGAAAAACTGCTTCCGGCGTATCGAACCCGGTTTACTGTCCCGAACTGGCTACTACGGGAGTCATCGCCAATGGCCGGTTCAGTTCGATCGTAAGAGTGGTGCCCGCTGGCAACGTGGCCGAGCGGTGCTTGCTCAGCCAGTGGGCTCCGGTTGAGCCGGCTCCCACCATTCCGCCGACCAGGACTCCTGCGGGCCCGCCAACCAGACCGCCGATCAACATGCCGCCAGCAGTGCCGCCGCCGGCTTCCAGTTTGTCGCGCCGGTCGTGGCCGGGACCTTTGAATTCACCTTCCTGGTTGACGTCGGTATCGCGGCCGGCGTTGGTGTCGACCAGAGTGGCATCGAGAGGAAGTCGTTCGCCGCCAGTCATGACCAGAGTTTCCGGCACGATTTTAATAGTTGGTCTGCCCGAGATGCGACGCGGCTCGGCTACCTTGGCGACGTGGCCTTCAATTGTCGTCCCAGCAGGGATGACCGTTCTACCCTCGATCACCACCGGTTGAATCAATTGTCCTTGAAACAAGTCGCCGGGCTTATTGCTGAAGGTCGCAAGTGTTGTTTGCAATTTGACCATTAGCGCCGTGCCGGCTGGAATGGGTGAACTGGTTTGTGCTGCGGCTATTGCCGCCAGCAGCAGGATGCAAGGTAGAACCGTCCACTTTTTCATGATGTCTCCTAGCATACTCCAACCCGGAAATCTTCCGATTGTTGCTTTGACTCTAGACCAGCGAAGATGTCGGAACAATACGCGGGTGGGCCTTGGAACCAGATAAGGTAAGGGTGTTCCGTTACACGACTCTAATTCAGTGGTTCCACGGCGAAAGTCGAGAACGTCAACCACGCGACTCATCCTGCATCCGCTATAATCATGCGTTTCCCTACTCAGATTCAAGGACGGTAAGCCGGGCATGACGAATATTGGAGCAATCATCGGCCGGGAGGTGCTCGATTCGCGCGGTAATCCTACGGTCGAAGCGGAAGTGCAATTAGCAGACGGCGCAATTGGGCGTGCCATCGTGCCCAGCGGAGCATCAACGGGCGAGCACGAGGCGGTCGAATTACGCGACGGGGACCAAACGCGTTTTCTCGGCAAAGGGGTGCTCAAAGCGGTCGAAAACGTGAATGGCGAAATCGCCGACGCGTTGGCGAACTGGGATGCCGTCGACCAGCGCGGGCTCGATCAGAAGATGATCGAACTCGACGGCACGGAGACCAAGGGCCGACTCGGAGCGAACGCGATTCTCGCGGTCTCGATGGCGGCAGCCCGCGCAGCAGCCACCGACTACGGCTTGCCGCTGTATCGCTATTTGGGAGGCGCGGGTGCCAATATTCTGCCCACGCCGATGATGAACATCCTCAATGGCGGAGCGCACGCCGACAACAATGTCGACTTCCAGGAGTTCATGGTGATGCCGGTGGGCGCTCCTTCATTTTCTGAGGCGCTGCGCTGGGGCGTAGAAGTTTTTCATACCCTCAAGGGAGTGCTGAAGAAGCGCGGATACAACACGGCGGTCGGCGACGAAGGCGGCTTCGCGCCCTCGGTGAAGTCGAACGTGGAAGCCATCGAAGTGCTGCTGGAGGCGATTCAGCAGGCGGGCTACAAGCCGGGAGAAGAGATCGCCATTGCCCTCGACCCCGCCGCCAGCGAGTTCTATCGGGACGGCAAGTACGTTTTCAAAAAGTCAGACAAATCTGCGAAGAGTTCGGACGACATGGTGAAGTTCTGGGCGAAGTGGGTGAACGACTATCCCATTGTTTCGCTCGAAGACGGGCTTTCGGAAGACGACTGGGATGGTTGGCAGAATCTAACCAAAGAACTGGGCGGGAAGATCCAACTTGTAGGCGATGACATCTTCGTGACCAACATCCAATTTCTGCAAGAGGGAATCGACAAGGGCGTGGCCAATTCAATTCTGATCAAGGTGAATCAGATCGGCACCGTCAGCGAAACTCTGGACGCGATCGACCTGGCACAGCGCAATGGCTACACCTCGGTGATCTCGCATCGCTCGGGCGAGACAGAAGACACGTTCATTGCCGATCTTGCCGTGGCCACCGGCGCGGGGCAGATCAAGACCGGCTCGGCATCGCGCACCGACCGTATCTGCAAATACAACCAGTTGCTGAGGATTGAGTCGGAACTTGGGAACGGAGCGAGGTTCTTGGGAGTGAAGGCGCTGAACTACGGACGCTAGGTTTGTCGAAAAGTGTGCCCTTTATGGTAAATGGAGTTCGGCCTTAGAGTGTCAAAGGTGATAGAAGGCATTGACAATAAGCTTGGAAGGTCCTCCAATAGCTCATACCGTACCCAATCTCCCGCAAGGGCGCGATCGGGTTCCGTGAATTTCTTCAGCTTGACCGGGATTGTCTTTTGGAAAAACAAGGAGACGCGCCATGAATCATGAGATGGAAAACACCTTTGATAGCATTGAAAGCGCTCGTGAGTTCATCGCGTTGTTGACCGAGGCGGTGGTAGAAGCCAAGCGCGATGTCGAAGCCGACGTCGAGAGGGAATCGGCTTCGATGGGTTCTCGGCGACTGGAGGCGTTGCGGCTGACTTTGTATAACGTGGAAAAACTTGAGTTCCACATGAACAAGGGCCGCCGAATCCTTAATGATCTCCGTTCTCTGAGACGCCTTCTTTTCGAGGAGCGAAGCGCCCGCCCAGCAAGGGTTCAAGCGGAATCAAAGGCGAAAGCAATAGGTGAGATACTGCCAACAACTGCCACCT
>DATNMU010000009.1:0-2420 GCA_035602195.1 Candidatus Acidiferrum sp. | reverse complement strand
CGCACTATCGAGATTCTGAACCAGGGCGAGGGAATAGCCGCCTACGAGTTAAACGTTTCCTGCCCCAACACCGAGCAGGGAGGGTTGCAGTTTGGAACCGATCCGCGCTCCCTGGACGAAATCGTGGCCACGGCCAAACGCGTGTCCCGGCGGCCGCTGATCGTGAAGCTCTCGCCCAACGTCACCAGCATCGCGCAAATGGCCTACGTAGCTCAAGAAGCGGGCGCCGACGCGCTCTCGGTTATCAACACCTTCGTGGCCATGGCCATTGACCCGGAGACGCGCAAGCCGCGCATCGCCAACGTTACCGCCGGACTCTCCGGCCCGGCCATTAAACCCATTGCTCTGCGCATGGTTTACGATGCCGCGCATGCCGTAAGCATCCCCGTGATCGGGATGGGAGGAATCTCAACTGCTTCCGACGTGGTTGAATTCCTGCTCGCCGGCGCGACTGCCGTGCAGATCGGCACCGCCAGCTACTGGGATCCCTGTGCCACGGAGAAGATCGTCGACGAACTCCGTGGTTGGTGCGAAGATCGCGGGATCACCCGGCTTGCCGACCTCATCGGCGGCATGATTCTGGAGTAGGTCTTGCGGCGAATAAGAGTGGAAGAGAGTAAAGCTTGTTAACTAATGCCCGCGACTATACCAGATCGATCCCGGAGACTTGTAGTTACGCCCTTCCCCCCACACTAACTGTATGGTTCCTGCATTATCAATCGCGATGGAAAAGTAATCGCCAAACGGAAATCGGAAACCATCGGGTAGGATGTAATCATATCCAGCGACCGGTTGGGAGATTTGCATCTCGTCAGACCAGGACGCGCCGCCGTTGCTTGAACTCCGTTGGAAAACATTCCACAGACCGGAGCGCCGCGTATCCATCCACGCGATGCGCACATCGCCGGCCGCGCCGGCCGCAATCGCCGGAAACCCGTGCTCGGCATTCAAACCGGCCAGCGATACGTCAGACTTTGCCGACCAACTCGCGCCTCCCGTGGTGGAAGATGAAAAATAAATACGCTCCGGCCCTCCGTTTTCTGTGCCCGCATTCCATAGCGCATAGACCGTTCCCGCCGCGTCAGAAGCCAGTGCGACCTGTGCCCCCAGAAATTCCGCCTGGCATCCCTGAGAGGAACAATCCGGCGGTGCGCTCGAAACATCCAGCAGAATGGTGTTCCAGCTGCGTCCCGCATCGGACGAGTGGCTCACATAGATGTCTACGGGACGCGTATTGAGTTCCTGCCGCGCATATGCCATCCACGAGAAGTACACATCGCCATTGGGATCGACCGTTGCGCCCCCGGCCAGAGACCACCCCGGCGGCCCATTCGGATTCACCGTGGTTGAGACAAAGTTCTGTGCATAGTCATGCGACGCCGCCACCAGAAACTGCTGCTCATGATTGAACCCCACATACACATCTGCACCGCGGACCGCCAGCACGGGCTTATCCGCATCTTCCGGTGAACGCTGGGCCACCGCGAAATACCAGGTGTGCCCGAAGTCCTGCGACCTCGCCACCATCACATCGTGTTTATTATTTTGCAGCCACGAGGCATACAGGGTCTCGTGGTCCACCGGATCCACAACAATTTGCGGATCAAATTGACCCGTCGCCGAAGGCAAGATTGGCCGCGCGGGTTCCCACGATAATCCATTATCATTGCTGACCTGCAGCGCGATTGTGGGCGCGGTGCACCCTGCACAGCCGTTCACCGAACCATATTGTGGAAAAAGAATGTAGAGATGTCCGTAAGCATCCGCCGCGAGCGCGGGCTCCCATTGATCCCCGGTGTTGTAGCCAACCCGTCGCGGAGAAGTGAAATTCGGAACTGCCACTGCCGCCTGCGCCGTCGCCAACGCTAGAAACAGGCATAGAGTAAACTTCGCTGCAGCCTTAAGGGGGCTGGATCGCAAAACCACAGACTTCTCCTGGCGCACAGAACCTGCGACAACCTTGCCCGAACTTTACCGTGAACCGCTCGGCAAGGTCAATCGCTGGAAGGGCCGGGGCTGATCCGTTGGTAAGAAATCTCTCTCTCTACGACAAGTCACTCCGACGTGACTTTCTGCCCAATTCGTCATCTAATAGGCTCAGGAGAAATTATGGAAAAAGCCACATTCGGAGCCGGATGTTTCTGGGGAGTCGAAGCCACCTTCCGCGCCATGCCCGGAGTCTTGTCCACGCGCGTCGGCTACACCGGAGGCCAGACCGATAGTCCCACTTATAAAGAAGTCTGCACCGACCGCACCGGCCACGCCGAGGCGGTCGAAATTGATTACGATCCGGCACAAGTTCGCTACAGCGACCTGCTAAAAGTTTTCTGGGAAAACCACGACCCTACGCAACTCAACCGCCAGGGCCCCGACTGGGGCACGCAATACCGCTCCGCCATCTTCTTTCATACCCCGGAACA
>DATNMU010000008.1:0-2502 GCA_035602195.1 Candidatus Acidiferrum sp. | reverse complement strand
AAAGTCTGGTTTGTAAAAGTTGTGGGCAGAGCGGAAGCAGAAGTGTGCTGGCGCGGTCCGTCGATTCGCAAAGATGTCTGCTGGATGAAAATGAAGAAGGGCAACGGCTGCATCGCCCGGCAGTATCTGCACAGGTGGGTGAGTGGTTAAAGCCAACAGACTGTAAATCTGTCCCTCCTAGCGAGGTACGAAGGTTCGAATCCTTCCCTGTGCACCAGAATTTGTTGGCCGGATCAGAAGTTATGAGTCGCTTGGCGATGTCATTGATCGCGTACTTGATCCTGGGTGCGCTGGCGTATACGACGCTGAGCGATCCGCGCCTTCGGGCAGGAACGCTGCTGATCCTGGGCTTGTTCGCATTTAAGAGCTGGATGCGGCGCAAAGATGTCATGCATCCGGATGGTGAAGGCGGCAGCGATTCGCAGTGAGGTTTTGGCTGACAGCTGATAGCTGACGGCTGGTTCGGGCCGATGTAGCTCAGTTGGTAGAGCACTCCCTTGGTAAGGGAGAGGTCATCAGTTCAATCCTGATCATCGGCTCCAGGGATTGGAAGTAGCGGGGGAGGCTTGAAGGATTTTGGGAAGTGGTCAAGCTTTGAAAGGGCGCGGCTTTAGCCGCGTCGCAAGAGTTGCAAATTGAAAGCGGCTTTAGCCGCTGAGGTTTGGCTGAAAGCTGAGCGCTGACAGCTGATAGCTGGTTAAGGGCGGGAGTAACTCAGTGGTAGAGTCACAGCCTTCCAAGCTGTTGGTCGCGGGTTCGATTCCCGTCTCCCGCTCCAGAAATTGAGGCGTTTGCGGGCGTGAGCGGAGCGGGAGCCCGCAGCCGAAATCCCGAGCGCGGTTTGCGAGGGATCTCTAATACGGCACGACGCGAGGTGGGCAATAGTGGGGTTTGAACAGGCTGCGATCAAAATCGAGAAGCAGCAGGAGTTTGGCGAACTGCAAGCCGCCGTGGAGCACGCGTTCTTGCCCGAGAAGGTTGAGGGATTCCTGAAGCGGTTGGACTGCAAAGGAATTCGTGTTCGGGAGTTTGACGCGGTGCTCTCGGCGCGCGCGCTGGAAGGTGTTGCGACCGGATCGGCAGGAACGAGCCTGAGTGCGTGGCAGTTGTATCAGGCGCTGCCTCTTTCCGATCAGGCGCAGATGCGGGAGTTTTATCTATCGAAGTTGGAAACGGTGGATACCGCGCTGCGGCACAAGTTTAAGAAGCTGTATCAGTATTATTGAACGGCGGCGCTGATCGAACGAAGTGGCGGCTACAAGAAAGTTGCATAGGGCGCAAAGTGCGCGCCTCAGGATGACAGAGTACAGAATGTTGAGCTGAAAGCTTAGGAGCTAAGAGCTGATTTATGGCGAAAGAGAAATTTGATCGCAATAAGCCGCACTGCAACGTAGGAACGATTGGTCACATCGACCATGGCAAGACGACGTTGACGGCGGCTATCACCAAGGTATTGTCGAAGCACAATCCGAAGAATACGTTCCGGTCTTTCGACAGCATTGATAACGCTCCGGAAGAGAAGGCTCGCGGAATCACGATCGCGACGGCGCACGTGGAGTACGAGACGGCGAACCGGCACTACGCGCACGTGGATTGCCCAGGCCACGCCGACTACATCAAGAACATGATTACGGGCGCGGCGCAGATGGATGGCGGCATTCTGGTAGTTGCGGCGACGGACGGTCCGATGCCGCAGACGCGCGAACACGTGCTGCTCGCCCGCCAGGTGGGTGTTCCGTATCTGGTGGTGGCGTTGAACAAAGTTGATGCGGTCGATGACCCGGAGCTGCTCGAGTTGGTTGAGTTGGAAGTGCGCGAGTTGCTGAAGAGCTACAAGTTTCCCGGCGACGATGTTCCGGTGGTGCGGGTTTCGGCTCTGGGCGCGCTGAATGGGGAAGCCAAGTGGGAGAAGCAGATTGACGCGCTGATGGAGGCGGTGGATAAGAGCATTCCGCAGCCGGCGCGCGAGTTGGACAAGCCGTTCCTGATGCCGATCGAAGACATTTTTTCGATTCAAGGCCGCGGCACGGTGGTTACCGGGCGTATCGAGCGCGGCAAGGTGAAGGTGGGCGAAGAAGTGGAGATTGTCGGTTTCCGCGACACGCGCAAGACCGTTGTGACCGGCGTCGAAATGTTCAAGAAGCAGTTGGACGAAGGCATGGCGGGCGACAACGCGGGACTCTTGCTGCGCGGCATTGCGAAAGAAGATGTTGAGCGCGGTATGGTGCTGGCCAAGGGCGGATCGATCACGCCGCACACCAAGTTCAAGGCCGAGGTTTACATCCTGACGAAAGAAGAAGGTGGAAGGCATACACCGTTCTTCAAAGGATACCGTCCGCAGTTTTATCTGCGCACGACCGACGTGACGGGAGTAGCGGAGTTGCCGGCGGGCACGGAGATGGTGATGCCGGGGGACAATGTCTCTCTCGTGATTGAACTGATTACGCCGGTGGCGATGGAAAAGGGCTTGCGCTTCGCCATTCGCGAAGGCGGACACACGGT
>DATNMU010000007.1:0-19270 GCA_035602195.1 Candidatus Acidiferrum sp. | reverse complement strand
ACGCTGAGAGGCCTCATGCGGATTCATCGGTAAGTACATAACCGACGCCTCGAATGGTATGAATCAGTGGCGGTGAAAACCCGCGGTCTATCTTGTTTCGCAAAGTGTTGATGTGCACATCCACGACATTGCTGACGGAATCGAAATGAATGTCCCACACGTGCTCGATAATCATCGTGCGCGTGACGGTTCGCCGGGCGTTGCGCAACAAAAACTCCAGCAGCGAGAACTCTTTTAATTTTAAATCGATTTTTGAGCCCGCGCGGATCACCGTGCGCGATGCCGTATTCATTTCCAGATCGGCCAGCCGCAGAGTCGTGCTTTCCTGGGCGCCGCGGCGCAAGAGCACCCTGATGCGCGCGGAGAGCTCGGCGAAGGCGAAAGGTTTAACCAGGTAGTCGCTCGCTCCAGCGTCAAGTCCCGCCACTTTTTCGTCTACAGTTCCTTTAGCAGTCAAAATCAGCACCGGCACCGTGAGATTCCGCGTTCGAATTTTCTTGAGCACTTGCAGGCCAGGAACCCTCGGGAGCATCAGATCGAGGATCACCGCATCGTAGTCGAAATTTTCGGCTTGATACGTCCCTTCTTCTCCGTCGTACACCACATCAACGGCATATCCTTCCTGCTCGAGGCCGTTGCGAATAAAGCCCGCAACTTTCTGCTCGTCTTCAATAACGAGAATGCGCATCAGACTCCATCAGGAAGAACAGTCTATCCACATTTCCGCCGGGGTTCGAAGGTCTCATAGTCGATAAGATGCTGCTACCATGAAAGTCGTTCGGTGATTAAAACCGTGCGATTGTCAGATTCCACCCATCATACGCGTCTGGTTTTGCAACCGTATTCACAAATAGAGAGCGGTTTGGGGCGCGAGATCTACAGCAATGGCGGGAGCGACGGGACTCGAAGCCGCGACCTCCTGCGTGACAGGCAGGCGCTCTAACCAACTGAACTACGCCCTCGAAAACTGACTAAAATACCTTCCCGCTCCTTCCACAGCCTCGCGGTATCTTGCACTGCGTGCACGTCCTTCGACCTGAGAGGGCAGCGTTCTCGATATAGCCGAATCGATGCTAGCCGTTTGGCCTTCACCCGAATTTTAACGCCCTGAGTGCAGTGCCATCCGGCCAATCGTAAAGTTGGCAAATAGTCTGGCAAATTGGTCTTTTGAGAGATATTCCCCGAAAGGGGAAAAGTGAGAATCGCCGCGTATTTACTGGTGATTTGGATGGTGGGCCTGGGTGGACTTGAACCACCAACCTCACCCTTATCAGGGGCATTTATGGTGCTATATGCATAGTACTATGTTGTAGTTGGACTGACGTTGATGCAATTGGACCGAAACATTTTGTCGCACTTGGTGCGTTGATTCTTAGTGCCGATGCTCTTCGGACTCGTACGAGCATTGGCGCCAGCATTCACGATGAGGCCCGAGAGGCGGTAGGGCGTCTGCCTGCCAAGCAGGTGTGTTATTTGCGACCTCATGTAAACAATTCTTCTGAGTGCATCAACCGATCGCACTTAGATTTTGATGCGTAACAACCGTTCTGCACCGGCGGCGGTTTGGAAAACCGCCTGCAGTTTACAATAGATCACCGGTAAGCGTTCGGTCGAAAGCGGAACGGTTAATTAGTTGTATCGCTCCTTTCCAGGGAACTTCCGACGGCGGCCATTTGGCCGATGCTCCGTGTTTTTCGGGTCTGGTCGGGGTGCATTGTTGGTCGCAGTGCATCCGCCAGTATGTGTCGCGCCCGAAAGATACGGGCTTTCAATGCAGAATTGCCAATTCCCAATGATTGGCAAGTGTCCGCAGCCGAGAGGCCCTTTAGAAAGTAGAGTTGAAATGCATCTCGAATGGCTGGCGGAAGTTGACGGATGTGTCCTGACAACAGCTCATCGAGTTGGCAGGTTGCACAGAGTTCTTCAGGGTCAGGTCCGGTGTAAAGAATTCTTTGCCGCAACCGTTCTGGCTGATCATCCCATCATCTCGTCCAACGAGGTTTGTACATGAGCAGTTCTTCTGCGACGAATCATCAGAGCGGAGTTGATGACGATTCGGGTCAACCATGTGGAAAATGCTGATTGCCCCTTAAACGATCGCAGATTGATGAACGCATTGCAGAGGCTGTTCTGCACCGCGTCCTCGGCGTCCTCCTTGTTCCGTACTATGGCATACGCAGTCCGGTACAGCCTTGCAGAGCGGGTTGCAAATAACTCCTCCTGGGCGCGCGAATCGCCACGGACCGCTTGCTGGATAAGATTCCAATCCTTGCGGTCGATTCGTGATGAAAGTGCTCTGCCAGAATTGGGAGTTGTCGAACTTCGCTCACTAGCACTGCCTCCGCGATTCCGGGCATTCCGAGTCAGAGGCCGGTCGGGGTCCTGGGGTAGCAGAGAGGAATTGTGTAATGCGTTCATGGGAGAACTGTCTCTCGCTTGGAGAAGAGGCAATCCCCTTGCCACGGCGAAAGAGAAGCGGTTGCCTCACAAGTAGTTGAATGGATAGGCAAAAGGAGAGTCGGAAGGCCAAGTCGCGCTCACAGTGAAATCGCCGTAGTGATGGCAGACTAACGGTTGGTAGCTGATTGGCACAGGTGAACTGCGATCCGACTTTATTGCCGATCAAATAGGTGGGCGAGCGAATCGACGTCTATACCTACGCCGCGCCGGAGAGTCGACCGTCCATCTATAAAGAGTGACTTCTCGGCTGTGGTCAGCGATTCCCAATGGCTTGAGGAAGTTCAGAAGGCAGTGGCAGCCGCTCTTCCGGAGAGAGCGCTCTGCGCCAGATAACACGAATCACCACCATCAAAGGGATGGCGAGGTAGATGCCCACAATTCCGCCACACTCGGCGCCGACCATGACAGCGAACAGCACCATCAACGGATGAATTTCCAAGTTTCGTCCCACGACGCGAGGCGAGATGAAGTAGTCCAGAGCCATCCTCCAGACACCTAAGAGGACGGCCATCCAGATCCAATGACGATGCGTGAGAATACCGACTGCGGAGATGACTGCCGCCGAACCCATCCAACCAGCTACTGGAACGAACTCCAGGACTCCGCCAAGGAGACCCAGTGAAATCGCGTTGGGGAAACCAAGCGAAAACATGGCTGCCGAATAGAACACCAGGGAACAAGCGCCGAGAACTACTTTGGCCCGGATGTATTTTCTTAGCATGGTGTTCAGTTCTTCGGCCACTTCGCTGATGGTCTGGCGATTTCCTTCTGTGGAAACGAGTTGGATGAATTCGTCGGTTATGCGTCTGCCGTCGGCCAGAAAGAAGACCGCGAGTATAGGAACCACAACCAATGCCACTAGCGCATTCGAAGCGAAATGTTCTGCGGAGTTAGCGAGTGATGCGATCTTTTCGCGATGATCGACAAGGAAAGACTTCAATCGGAGTTCTTCGAGTTCGTTCCAGCCCTGGGCATTTCCAATCGTTATGGCAACGTCACCGGTTGTGACGCTGTTTAACCAGACGGGCGCTTCCCTAAATAGTTTGTCGGCGTGGGTCGAAACAAGTGGGGAAAGGCCCTGCGCTGCAAGAGCAACGAAGATGAGGAAGACCAGATAGGCTTCCACAACGTGGGGTCCTCGCAAGTTCTTGAAAAAGAGAGAATGCGCTTGCAGGAATCTGACAACCGGATCGACCAAGTATGCGAAGAGGATCGCAAAAGCAAAGATGAGAAGGACGCGTCGCGCAACGTAAAGAACTGCGAACACAAGAGCAAATAGAAGGATGGTGAGGAAAACGTTCGACGTCCGCCGATCAGGGAATGCCATATCTGCACCCGCGCCCAGCTGATAAATGCCAGCGCTTGTGAACTCCTATCAACGCAACCTTCATGCACAGGATCGAACGATGCCAAGCTTTTTCATGCGGAAGTGGAGAGTAGACCTGTTCAATCCGAGGCGCGTCGCGGCCCCTTTTGGTCCTGAAAGGACCCACTTGGTTTCTTGCAGGATCGAGCGGATATGCTCGCGCTCGACATCTGCCAGGGTTTGCGGTTTTTCATTTCCGTGCCCGGGCGCAATCCGTGAACGAAGGTCTCTAAGTGGGACTTGCAAAACGCAGCCGGGGGAAAGAATTACTGCACGCTCAATAACATTTTCTAGTTCGCGGATGTTTCCCGGCCAGCCGTATTGAGTTAAGGCTTCCATCGTTCCAGACGGGATCGTATCAATCGTTTTGTTCATCCTTCGCGCGGTCTCTTGGACAAAATGTCGCACGAGCAGTGGCACGTCGTCAGGCCGCTCACGCAAGGGAGGAATGGAAATCGGGAAAACATTTAGACGGTAATAAAGGTCACTGCGAAATTCTTTCTTCAAAATCATATCTTCCAAATCGCGATGAGTCGCGGCTACAATCCGAACGTCAACTTTTTTCGTCCGTGTACTGCCCAATCGCTCGAACTCGCGTTCCTGCAAAACGCGAAGGAGTTTGGGTTGCAACTCGAGGGGGATATCACCGATTTCGTCGAGAAACAATGAGCCTTGATCTGCCACCTCAATGCGCCCCGTTTTTTGAGTGATGGCACCGGTGAAGGCACCGCGCTCATGGCCGAAGAGTTCGCTTTCGAGTAAGCCGCTCGGTATCGCCGCGCAGTTGAGTTTTGCGAATGCTCGGCTCCTCCGCTGGCTGCGGTAGTGGATGGCGCGCGCGATCAACTCCTTGCCGGTGCCAGTTTCCCCGAGGAGCAGTACGGTCGAATCTCCAGTGGCCACTGTTTCAACCAGCCGCAGCACGCGTCGCAGGGCTGAACTCTGACCTACGATTCCCTCGAACGCGGTCTCACAGCGATCATGCTGGTCCAAAACGCTTATCTTCACCGTTCTCAGAGGGCCACTGGTGAAATGGGTATCTTGGTCGCGAACCAAAGGGAAGCCGTTTAAGCTCATCGCAATACTCCAGTCGTTTTCATTCGCCGTGCCTATCTGCGGAACGCTTACGTTGGCTCGGCCTTTTTACCGATTGTTGCGTTCCCTTTTCCCGCTCAATCCACTCGCGAATATAGGGCGGGCAATTCTTGATCCGAATGCCATTCTCTTCGCAGCGCATTAGGAAACTCACTGCGTCCCTATCCGCAAGAGTGACATCCTTCAAGTCCATGACCAGGTGGCGAGACGTCGATTCCAACTCGAGCAGCCGCTGCAACTCGGTAACATCGTCCGCCTCGATTCGGCCGCTCAGGGCAAATACCACGCTTCCGTTCGCTGATCGCTGGATTTTCAGCATGACATCTTTTCCATAAAACTATCTTTGTCTTTCTATGTGTGCAATCGGAGGACCAGTTGTAAGCGGTTGAAAGATAGTGTCTTGGCAAATCTATTTTTCGCGAAAGTCGCGAATTCGCGGTTTTTTCGCGAAGGAACGCTTTAGGATTTTAATGGGGGAACTCGAACTCGAGGGCAGTGTTCGGAGTTAGCGCGCCTTGAATCGAAACTTGTTGATCTTCAACGACCGAATCTTTGATTCTAGAGTGGAAGCGGGTATCCCCAGGATTGCCGCGGCTCCTGAAGGCCCGGAAACCCTGCCTGCGGATTCCGCCAAAGCTCCTTCGATCTTTTGCTTTTCTCGGGTGGTGGACAATCTCGCAAGAGGCTGGTTTGCTGAGCGAGCCCGAGGAGATTGAATAGAAAGCCAACTTTGATCGACCGAGAAAGTCTCCGACTCACAGACGATGACGGACCGTTCAATCACGTTCTGGAGTTCACGAATATTTCCAGGCCATGAATAGGACCGCAGAAGTTCGAGCGTGTCCTTTTCTATGGTTCGAATCTTCTTCCCCGCTTTTCGTGCGTAACGATCGATGAAGTACTCCACGAGCATCGGAATATCTTCTTTTCGTTCGGCGAGAGTAGGAATTTCGATGGGGAACACGTTGAGGCGATAGTACAGGTCGCTTCGGAATGCACTGGTAGAGACGGCGGTTTCCAAATCACGATTGGTGGCGGCAATCACTCGTACGTCCACGCGAATAGACTGGCTTCCACCGACACGCTCGAACTCTCGTTCCTGGAGCACACGCAACAGGGTAATTTGAGTTTCCAAAGGAAGTTCGCCGACCTCGTCCAGGAAGATCGTGCCTCCCTCGGCAAGTTCAAACCGGCCCAACCGCTGCTGCAGGGCTCCGGTGAAAGAGCCCTTTTCATGGCCGAATAACTCCGAAGCGATCAAGTCGCGTGGGATGGCAGCGCAGTTTACGCTCACAAATGCGCGTGAGGAGCGTGGGGATCGCCTGTGGATCGCGCGGGCGACAAGCTCCTTGCCAGTCCCGGTTTCGCCGCTTATGAGAACAGTGGAATCGACGGGAGCGACCTTGAAAATGCGGGTGAGAACCGTCCGTAGGGCCGGCGAGGTTCCGACAATCTCCTCAAACATCGAAGAGCGGTCAATCTCCTCGCGTAGTGCCAGGTTTTCGTTTCGCATCCTCTCTTCGGCCCGCTTGCGGTCCTCGATATCGATCCCTGTTGCATACCAACGAATGATTAGGCCCTGCTCATCACGCAAAGGGTTGTAGTGGATGAGAAACCAACGATACTGTCCGTCACTCCGGCGGCCACGCTGCTCCTGCTCAAAAGGAAGGCCTCGCGAAAGTGCCTCCTGCCCTTCTTCATATATCTTCTCCAGATCTTCTGGATGAAAGACGCGTGTGCGGTAGTCGGGGGCCATCACTTCGTCCATGGTGAAGCCGGTGTAGTCGAGCACGGCTTGGTTTGCGTAGAGAAAGGAACCGTCCGGTTTCAAGACGTGGATAGCATGCGGGATGGCATCGACGATCCGTCTGAACTCCTGCTCGTCTTGGCGCAACTTGAGTTCCGCGCGCTTTCGGTCTTCGATGTCGACGAGTGTCCCGTACCACTTTGTGATGTTTCCTTTCTCGTCGCGCAATGGCACATTGCGGCCCAGAAACCAGCGATATTCACCATTAGGCATCCGGCAACGTGCTTCCTGTTCCAGAGGTTCGCCAGATGCAAGGGCCGCACGCCATCTTGCCGCTGACTGCTCGATGTCGTCAGGGTGTACTGTGGCCATCCAACCCCAATCCAGCCACTCCTCGCGCGACAGCCCCAGATAATTCAGCCAGCTTTGGCTTATGAAGTCACAAGTACCGTCGGGGAGAGAGGTCTCTACGAAGGCCGGAATTGTCTCGATCGTCAGCCGAAGTTCCCTTTCGCTCTTCGCGATCTTTTCCTCTGCCTGTTTTGCCTTCGTGACGTCCATGAGAGTACCAACCATCTCGATGACATCTCCGGAAGCATTAACTACGGGCTGGGCTACTTGATGGACGTGTTTGATCAATCCATCAGAAAGAAGCAGGCGGTAGTCAATTTCAATCCCGGCCCTGCTTTGGACCGTTTTTTGAAATGCCTCTTGAACCCTCTGCTGATCTTCAGGGTGTAAGCGCTCCAGGGCTGACGCGAGAGAGGGCAGGCCTTTGCTCGGGTCGAATTCGTACATCCGGAACATTTCCGCAGACCAGTAGGAAAACTCATGACGCACGGTATCGGTGGCAAAGCTACAACTCTTACCGAGTCTTTGTGCATCGGCCAGGTACGCTTCGCTACGCCGCAGTTTCTGTTCGGCACGCTTTGCGGCAGTGATATCACTTATCGCTCCGACAAACTCCAATTTACCCGATTCGTCGCGTGACGCGTGTGCAGTCACATGAACATGCTTGACGGAGCCGTCAGTCATCAGCAATCGATGTTGAAAGTCAAAGTCTTTTCCGTCCCCCGATGCCCGATCGATTGTCTCTTTCGCAAATGGCAGGTCTGCCGGATGAACGCGTTCGAATATTAGGTTGATCGTAGGGGTGAGCGACGGGGGGTAGTCAAAAATGCGAAACGTTTCCTCAGACCAGAAGATTTGTCCACTCGATAGATTCCAGCCGAAACTACCGGTGTGGCTGAGTCTTTGCGCTTCCGCCAGGTAAGCTTCGCGATTCTGCAGCTCCTGAGTCAGTCGTTCCTGATCGGTCACATCGATAGCCGTGCCAACGATGCGTTTCAAGCTTCCATGTTCGACGATGGGTACGCCGACGCAACGAACGTATCGCAGCATGCCGTCGGGCCGGACGATGCGTTTCTTAATGTCGCATCCTAAGTGTTGCGACAGCATTTCTCCGATGGTCTGGGCCATGGACGCGCGGTCTTGCGGGTGTATGGTCTGCAGATATTCGTCGAGGCTCGGCGCTCCCTTGTCGGGGTCGAGTCCGTAAATCTCAAAGAGCTCCGCCGACCAATAGTCATAAAACCCGGAAGGATCAAACGCCCAGCTGCCCATGCGAGCAAGCCGCTGTCCTTCGGAGAGGTAATAGGCACTTCGCTTGAGTTCGTGCGTCGCTTGCTTCAGATCTTCCACATCCGTCGCGGAGGAATACCACCGGACAATATTTCCGTGCTGATCTTGAAGTGGATTCAGACGGAAAAGAAATGCTCGATACTGCCCGTCTTTGCGACGCAGACGGAATTCCGTTTCGAACGCGACCTTGCCTGCATATCCTCGGGTGCATTCGACCAGCATGCGCTGAAGATCGTCTGGATGAATGGTCTTCATGGCGGCCTCGGGCGAGCGCATCTCCTCGAGAGTGTGTCCGTGGAAGTCCACCCACGCTCGATTCGCAAACAAAGGCAGACCATCGGGCGAGTTGATTAGGAGGTGCTGAGGGATGGCGTCAATGAGATGTCGAATTCCACTTTCTTTCTGCTTGAGCGTTTCCTCCGTTTCCTTCCGCTGCTGTTGGGTGCGCATTCCGGCCAGTTCGCGCGCAACGGTATTGGAGAATGCGTCCAGCAATGCGACATTCTGAGGATTTAACTGGTCCGGGGTCTTAGCGGAAAGTGTGAGTACGCCCAGCACAAGCTCGTTCGACCGGAGTGGTAGGGAGAGAATGTTTCCCCTGCAAGCCAACTGGCCCGTGCGGACCGCCACAATCGCGGTGTTTTCTAAATTTGTCTCAGGATCATCGACACGCGCTGATTCATCCCCGGCGTGGGCCAACGGCGTAATCGATCCGTCACTCCCCGGTTCGAGGTATCCGACCCAGGCCATCCGAAAATCCCCGAATTCTACGAAGACTTCACACGTGCGTTGGAGCAACTGCTTTTCATCAAGGCCGTTCTCGACCGCTTTCGAATACTCGTTCATTGATTGAAGAGTCTTAAGCGTGTGGGGGGCATCACCTTGATTTGGGCCCGTCATGGTTTGTGTTCCTTAATCAAAACGATGCCCTCAAGGAGAACTGAATCTGGCGGGGAGTGTTGGCTTGGCTGGTGATCAACCCAAATGATGGGCCTCCAAACGAAGTATTGGGCGGGCCGAACTGAACTCGATTGAAAAGGTTAAAGAATTCCACGCGGAAACCGAGATTGATGCGCTCGGTCAATGGAGTGCTCTTTGAGACTGAGAAATCCCAATTGTTAATCCCTTGAGCGCGTAAGGTTGGATCGACCCTCGCCTCGGTGCCGAGGCTGAATGGTCCCGGAGCGACAAAGCACGCCGCATTGAGCACGGGACTGCCGGAACCAACGTTTTGCACGATTGATCCACCGCGCGACTTTTGGCAACCGGTCACTACATTGGGGCGGACAGTTCCAGCTCCAAAGAAGGTTGATAGATCGTTCGGTGCTGCGCTCGTGATCGCCAATGGAAATCCGCTCGCAAACGTTGCAATGCCGCTTGCGGTCCATCCCGACAGGAGCCGGTTGGAGACGCCCCCGACGTTAGTGAGGAATCGTCTGCCCTGGCCGAACGGTAGATCAAGAATGTAGCTCAACACCAACCTGTGCGGCACGTCGAAGCTCGCCAGAGACCTTTCGTTCCTCAGGTCCGTGTAGTCCTGAATCGCTCCGACGGTGCCGAGCTCAAGGAACGGTGCTACGCCCTCGGTATTTGAAATCAGCTTTGACCAAGTGTAGTTCGCCAGAATGATCGAACCTCCCGAGAATCGCTTCTCGACCGTAGCTTGCAGGGAATTGTAGTACGTGTCTCCGGCGAAGTCAGAATCGGCTCCCACGTTTTGATAGGAAGGATAGGGACGAAGCGTTTGACCGTAGAGTTGCCCGTTCGTCGTCGGCTGAAGGAGTGTGGCACCGAGGGAGTAGTACTGGGGAGAGAGTTGATTCAGATTGGCTCCCACGTCGCCAATCTCCAGAGTGGGAACTCCCAGGGGTATGTGCTCGCCGCGGGCTCCTGCATACGCTATTTGAAACAGTTCGCCATTTCCGAACGCTCTTTGGATGTTGAGGTTCCATTGTTGTACATAAGGAAAAGGTTGATTGGGGATTCTGCTCTGGATGCTCTGACCGAGGAACGTGCTGAATGCGGTCTCATTGCGGCCGATGGGCTGCAGCAGTTCGGTTCCCGGCAGCGGATCGCTGAGTGTGCCACCGAACGGAACGTCAGTGTTCGCTGAGTTGATAGGGGATTCCCAAGGGCCTGCGACACCGACTCCTTGCGGCAGGAAATTGATCCCATAGGCAGCGCGCAGAACCGTCTTTGGAAGGAACTGGTACGCGAAGCCAATTCGAGGAGCAAACAACCGGTAGTGAGTGTCGAGATCGTTGCGGCTCGGGTACTGCGGGCTGTGAACCAACACCAGTGGATTCTGCAGCAGGGGAAGTAGCGCGGTGTTGCGATCATTCGCTTCCTCATACGAGCCAGGGATATCCCATCGCAGGCCCAGATTTAACGAAAGATTGCGAGAAATCTGGAAATCATCATTTACGTAGTAGCCCTGGTAATACTGGCGGGCGTGGCTGTCGACGGCGGTCTGAAAGCCCGACGCTCCCGGAACGGGGGTAATGTCTCCTAGGTCGAAATCGGCGATAGCGGTTGCGCCTGAACCCGGGGGAGAGAGAGACCCACTGGTAAAGATGCCGGCAAATACGAACAAGCCCGATGCTGAGATGGTTTGTGCTTCGCGGAAATCATACCGGCGAAGATCCGTTCCAAATTTTAGGGTGTGTCGTCCCCAGATTTTAGTAAGGGACGCCGATATCGCGTAGTCGTTCGCAGCATCATCATTCGTTACATCCAAACCGGCATAAGGGTACGGGATGGTGCCGAGAACAATCGGGTCGGGAAATTGCCGGTGCGTGAGGCTGCCTGAGATTCCTGCCCAGAAGGGTCCGAACTGTGACAAGTCGACATTGTTGTCCGCGGGAGTAATGGGAGTGCTCGCGCGCAAATAGGAGAGACGCACGTCCGCAAGAGTGCTAGAACTGAACGCGTAGACATCCCCGATGACAACCTGCTGATCGGCGACGAGGCCGTTCACAAGACTTGTCGGGCCGCTCCCCGCCGTGCCAAATACATACTGCGTGGGCATCGTGTTTATCCGCCAGTAAGTATAGCGACCGAACAGGCGCTGTTTTTCGCTCAATATTTCATCGATGCGACCGTTGTACTGGTTGGTGTCCGCACCGGCCGCCGCATTCACGCTGTAGTTGACCGAGCCGTCCGCCAGGTTTGCGTTCGGTACAGGCCAGTAGCGAAGAACGTTTGCCATGACATTCGATGTCGGATCGATTCGATTTGGACAAATCACGTTCAACTTCCCATTACATGCAAATTGCTGACCGGTTTGCGGATCGTAGATTGGAGGATCGGCGCGAAAGTCTCCGCTTAACTCGGCCGGTGTCGGAACTCGACCTTCGAATGGAATTCCATTCCGACGGGTAAATCTCTCGTAGTTGAAAAAGAAAAAGGTACGCTCCTTCGCGATCGGGCCACCGAGAGCGGCACCGAACTGGTTCTGGACCAGTTTCGACCGCGGAACGTCACTCGCATTGTTGAAAAAATTGTTGGCGTCCAGAACCGTATTGCGGAGGTATTCATACGCGGAACCATGAAAGGCGTTCGCTCCCGATTTCGAAACAAAGGACACGATCCCTCCGGCAGAGCCTCCAAACTCCGGGCTCGGGACACTCGTTACAACCCGGAACTCTTGAACCACATCCTGTGCCGGCACCAAGACGGTGTTGTTGCTCATCACCTGATTGAGTGACGACCCGTCGAAAAGAAAGGCGGACTGACCAGCTAACCCTCCTCCGATTTGATAATTTCCAAATCCCGCGACATTCGTAAAATCTCCTGAGGCAGCATAATTTCCCGCCGAGCTTCCCTGCGTGCCGCCCTGTGGGATTACGCCAGGCACAAGCGCGACGAGGTTCACAAGATTCCGGCCGTTCAACGGAATATCTTGAACTTGCCTTCCTTCAATCACCTGTCCTAAAGCGGATTCCTGAGTTTGCAGGAGCGGAGCTGCGGCATTCACCTGCACTGAGTCACTGGCACTCCCTACGATGAGCACTGCATCGATAGGCACTACCGATCCCACGGTGACTTTAATAGGTGTCCTCGTGACGTGTTGGAATCCCTGGCTCACAACGTCCAGTTGATAGGACCCGGGAGGGAGACACGTGAATTGATAACCGCCTCGGCTGTCGGTTTCTGCTTTTCGCTGTTCTGCCGTTTCGGTGTTTAGAAGAGTGACCGCAGCATGCGAGATCACAGTTCCGCTGATGTCAAAAATATACCCTACGACAGAGCCGCAGACAGTTTGGGCTGAGCCTGGGGAGTATGCGCACGAGATGACCCAGACCGTGCAAACCAGTCGAATTTTGAAGCGAATCGACAGTTGTGTTGTTCTCCAATCCACGAACACATATATAAGGGCCGCCGAAGAAATCCGAATTCCAAGTTAGGTCTCTATTGCCATGCAGCTGACGAGCCAATGATAGAGGCTCGCCGAGTACGCTCGGAACCAAGCCAGGGCGCATTATATTCCCTTTATCCCTGCACATCGGGCCAGGAATATCACTCGGACAATTCGCTAGTGAATCTTTTGCGTTGTCCGAGCGAGTGTCAAGATCTACACAAATGCGAGCCCATTAACGGATGTCTTTCGACCTCCAACGGAGTTGACGGCACAAGACACTTGTTTTGAGACAAATGGGTATGCGGTGGTTTCGGGTCTTCAATTGCCTCGGATTCAGGTAGGCCGCGGAGAGGCGCTAGTAACTCTCAATTGAATGGAGATGAATAGATGATTGCCTATCGCCTACTACAAGCTCAACAACCGCCGCAGTTGCAAGATGTGCCCAAACCGACGCCGGTCGCGGGCCAGCTACTCATTAAGGTGGGTGGCTGTGGGCTGTGTCACACGGACATCGCCGTAATGGGAAAAACCAAAGCGCAGCTCGATGAATGGCATGCGACGCCTCCATTTACGTTGGGTCACGAAATTGCCGGTTGGGTGGCAGAAATCGGACAAGGTGTTGTCGGCTTCAAAACTGGCGAACCTGTTGCTGTGGTTCCTGTGTGGGGAAGTTGCGGACACTGTCCACCATGCCGCCGCGGAGAGGAAAACTTCTGCTATTACATTTCGACCCTCAATGGAGCCGGCATCGGATTCGACGGTGGTCTTGCGGAATACATTCTTGTGAATGCGCGCTTTGCCGTTCCCATGGGCGACTTTGATCCGGTCCTCGCTGCACCGCTTACGGATGCGGGCCTCACCACCTATACCGCGATGAAGCCGGCTCTGCCTTCACTTGTTCCCGGCACCACTGCCGTGGTGATCGGCGTCGGCGGTCTGGGACTCCTTGCCGTTCAATTCCTTCGGACTCTCTGTTCTGCGCGAGTCATCGCCGTTGATAGCGATGCAACCCATCTGCGATTGGCGAAGGAACACGGCGCCGACAACACGCTTCCGAGTGACGCAAGCACGGCGGAACAGATCCGGAGCCTCACCTCCGGCGCTGGCGCTAATTTCATTCTTGATTGCGTTGGTGCCGAACCGACTCTAAAGACCGGCGTGGCTGCTCTGGCACGACTCGGCCGACTAACCCTTGTCGGGGCCGCGCTAAAAACGGTTCCGTTTGGTTTGCACGAAGTCCCGTGGGGCGCTCAGCTCGCAACCAGCATGAACGGTGGGACGGTCAATTTGCGCGAGGTGATCGAACTGGCGCGGCTTGGGCGAATCGAGACGATCGAAGATCGCTATCCGCTCAGCCGCGTGGCGGACGCCTACCGCGATTTGGTGGGAGGAAAGGTGCGTGGTCGCGCGGTTTGCATTCCGGGTGCAGCGGCGAGCGTAGCTTCGACCAACGTTTCCTAAAACGGCGGGTCGCAAGTTTTCCAGTTTTTTGTGTAACGCCACAACCGCAGGGAGGAATTCCGACGATGGGTCTAACAGAGGCGATCAAGACTGCGGCGGTCCCGAACGAGCCTGCGATCCTCGCTCAAATCCATGAATTCTTTTCGCGTTACGGCCCCACTTTTGTGGAACTAGCAGACGGGGAACGCTCGGATCTCAACGCGCTGCTCGAGTTCTACGGAGCGCCACTCAGGTTCATTGGTTCGAACTTCCACATGGTTATGAAGGACGACGCGGAGATTACAGGTGAGGAGGGAATGGGCGGCGAAATTGACAGGTTGCGGCATGCGCATTTTGCCGGGTCAGCGCTGGATCGGTGTGACATCAAAATTCTCAACACCCAGGCAGCACTCATCGATGCGTTGTGGGTGCGGCGGAATAGCACAGGCACCGTAATGGCGCGATTCGGTGTGATTTATCTGATGGCTCTGACTCCGCAAGGCTGGCGCATCACGTCGGCGGTCAACATTTCGGAATGAACATTATTGTCCCGGTGCAATTTCAAGGTTGACGCGAATTCAACACCAGCGAAAAGGATGAATCGAAATTGCAGATTGAAACCATCACGCCGACGACGGATGTTCCCACTCTCGAAGTGAGCGACATTCAGGCGACGGTTTTGCGTCCGCGCCCGCATCCATACAAAGGACAATACGTCATACTTCGCATAGACAACGCGGCGCAGGGACGTGAAATGTTGCGTCGCATCATCCCGCACGTGGCACCAGCGAATGACTGGTGGACTCCGACTCTCCCTGGCTGGCTGGGCATCGCCTTCACCTATCAAGGTCTCAAGGCACTCGGGGTTCCTCAGGCGTCTCTGGAGAGTTTTCCCCACGAATTTCGCGAAGGCATGGCGGTACGAGCCTCCATTCTGAACGATGTCGGTAATAACGCTCCGGCGAACTGGGAATATCCATTCGGCACCGCGGACATGCACGTCGCCTTGGCGATCTACTCAACGGATGACCAAAGCCTAGAGATGGTTTTGGAGCGAGCACGACAGAGTCATCAAGATCTCCCGCAAATTTCCGTTGTCTACCGATTGAAGTTCAGTGAGCTTCCGGATGGACGCAATCCTTTTGGCTTCAAGGACGGACTTCACAATCCTCACGTGGAAGGAAGCGGTGCGCCTGTCCATCCGGGCTTCGGTTCGCCCATCAAGGCGGGCGAGTTCGTGATGGGTTATCCGGACGAATTAGGAGAGACAGCGACAAGCCCTGAACCCGAGGTGTTGCGCCGCAACGGCACCTTCCTCGCCTTTCGCAAATTTCACACGAGAGTCGCCGATTTTCGGAAATATCTGCGCGAGCAAGCCGCGGGCCTCGAAGGAGAAGAACTGATCGCCGCGAAAATGGTTGGCAGGTGGCGCAGCGGGGCTCCTCTGGCGCTCGCTCCCGAGCATGATGATCCCAAATTAGGCGCGGATGCATATCGCAATAACGTGTTCAGTTATGAAGACGACATGCAGGGTTTGAAGTGCCCTTTCAGTGCGCACATGCGGCGCGTTAACCCCCGCGATGCCTTGAAAGCTGACATTGTGGCTGTAAATCTCCACCACTTTTTGCGGCGTGGCACGAACTATGGACCTCCGCTGCCGGAAGGGATACTGGACGATGACGGCGCGGAGCGCGGCGGCGTTTTTCTGCTGATCGGCGCGCACCTGAAGCAGCAATTCGAATTCGTGCAGTCCCAATGGGTGACGGACGGCAACTTCATCAGTCACGGAACGGAGCAGGACCCGATCATAGGCAATGACCAGGGCGACGGAACTTTTACCATCCCTAAGCGCCCGGTTCGTCGCCGTCTTCATGGACTGCCGCAATTCGTTGCCGTGCGCGGAGGCGAATACTGCTTCATGCCCGGCCTGCGAGCCTTGAACTGGTTGGCGGGTCTCGAAGACAACACCCGTAAAGAAAAGCGTTAGTCAGTCGTAAAGATAGGTAGCAATGTGTAACCGCAAAAAGAAAGAAGGAGAAAAAAATGGCAACCACTCGGAACGCAGCCCAGCCTCGGCCTGGCACAAAAGCAGGGCAATCAAACGAGTTCACTCTGATCTGTGCGCTCAAGCCAGGCGGCGCGGAACGCATGCGCAAGCTTTTGGCGGGTGGGTTCACAGGTGAACGCCAAAAGAATACGGATCGAATCGCTACGGTCCACGACCTGCGGTTCGTAATTTTCGATAACGACACCCGGGTAATCTTTGCCTCCACATTCGATGGCACCTGGGAGTCGTACATCGATGATTTTGCCACCATCCTTCCGGACGAGATTGACTTGCTGTTTCACGAATGTGCTGGATATCCCGGTATTCACGCTCCAAACATCAAGGACTGGATCGCCAGCCAACAGGTAACGGCTCTTGGCTTTTACAGCGCGTATCCCGATGCGTCAGTTCGCGATGTTTGGAAGGCGCTAAAGACGAAGAAAGCATTCGACGTCTTGCTGGACGCGGCGGGTTGAAACAAACCTGCATCCGTGACGCGCTTTCTACAGCAGCTCAACAGAGGAGAAGAATATGAATCACGGTCAATACCAAATAGCCTCGCAGCTGGTTGAAGCGATTCACCAGGATTTTCAAGGCTTTCACGCAGGCTACCGCGATGTGCATGCCTCAGGTCGTTATTATGCGGCTACGTTCCAGGCCACGCCGGAGGCCAAAAAACTGAGTCGCGCAGTACACCTTCAGGGTCAAACCGTGCCGGCTACGGTGCGCCATTCGAACAGTCGATCGGGAAATCCTTGGGGACCGGCAACCACGGCCTCCATGGCTGTAAGGTTCTATCTTCCCGATGGCACAGTAACGGATTTGGTTTCTCTGCCCATCCCGCTTTTTTTTGCGCGCACCCCAGAAGAAACACTTGGGTTTCTAGAAGCAGTTCGGCCGGATCCCGCGACCGATCAGCCTGATCCGAACAGGATCGGGCCATTCCTAGCAAAGCGTCCATGGGTCGCACACGCTGTGCAACTCGCGAAGAGCTTGCCGGCGGCTGTCAGCCTTGCTCAGACAGCGTTCCACATGCTCCATGCCTTCCGCTTTGTGAACGTCGCGGATGAAGCGCGGTACGCTCGCTATCACTGGGAGCCCGAAGCTGGTGTTGCTGGCCAGACGCTGGAAGAACTGCAGAAGCAACCGCCGAATTATCTCTTTGAAGAATATGAAGCGCGCCTGCGCAAGGGGCCAGTTGTTTTCAATCTCGTCCTGCAACTGGCCGGGGATGGTGATCCGCTTGATGACCCGAACGCTCCCTGGCCTGACGATCGCTTGCGCACACGAATTGGTCGGCTGCAGATCAACCGGACGACAACTGTTGAAGAGATTGGCGACCCAGTGATGATGCATGACCCCACGCGCCTGACCGATGGCATTGAGCCATCCGACGATCCGGTCCTCGCTGTGCGCCGCGGCGTGTATGAAGTCTCGGTCGCCTACCGTACTGGCGGTTGGAAGGGACGTCAGGCGGCGTGGGATCGCGCAGGGATTTGTCCGTTCGGAGGCGATGCAACGGGGGTGGTCCCGAAACGTTAAGAAGCACCAAAATCCCAAGCTTTTAGCTCGGTGCGGGGATAGCGCCAAGTCCAAGCGCGCCGCAACGGTTCGGAATTCTCAGGGGTGTGACGTCAGCGAGCGCACACAGTCAACTCAAGGAAAGGGGTAACGCAGTGGCAACAGAAGAAGTTCAAAATAAATGGAAAGCAACAGAAGTAGTCCAAAACGAACGCACTGCAGTGGCGCAAGCCGTGACCCGTCAGCCCGACGGTCCTGGTAGGCGGATCGGTAGGAGAGGGGAGCTCACTGGTATCGGCAAAGTGACGGCCGACGGGGCCCGCACTTTCCGCGAGCGCCTTCCGCAATTTCAAGCGGAAGCTGCGTATTGGGAAAACCGAATCGGCACGGTTCACGACTTCCGCGTCTTTCTGTTCGATAACGACACCCGAATCTTGTTCACCATTGTGTTCGACGGCGACTTTAAACCCTACGTCGAAGACCTCATTAAAGAAGTATCGCCATGGCTCGATCAGATCTTTGGCGGCATCTGGGAAGGCTATAACGGAATGAAGGATCCCGGACTGATGAAGTTCGTCCTCGATGCTGTGGTGGACGCGGAGTTTTTCTACGCGGCGTTCCCCGAGGCGACGCGCCGAGATGTGGAGAAATCGCTGCGGGTGAGCAGCGCGGTAAACGCCCTGCTCGATGCATCGAGTTGAATTGACCGCGTACGGGTGTTGGGAATATCTGCGCGTGCCGAACTCGTGACAACATCTGCGCAGACGGGAACATGTTGACACCGGCACTCTGGCCCGTAGCCCATCCCATTCACCAATCTCTTTTCTTTCAGCTATATCAACACGCTGCCCTCTTGGTTTTCGAAATGCTTCATCTAGGCCTCGACGGGAAGAGAAGGAGTACCAAGCATGGCGGCCGCAAGCACTCCGGCACCGATGCCGGCCAGTCAACAAGAACACGCACCAGCGCAACCGAAGGCCCGCTGGCCATGGCTGAAATATGCGACGCCCATTCTGGTTTTGCTGCTGGCAGCTGCAGTGACTGTCACTCTGACGAGAGATTGGAATGCCTGGGAAGGTGGGAGGGCTGAGCAAGTTACCGACGATGCTGTAGTTCGCGGGGATCTGACTCCGCTGAGCACAAAAGTGGCAGGGATCGTCCGGAACGTCAAAGTCTCCGATTTTCAGCGCGTACGCAGCGCGGATTTGCTCGTCGAGCTCCAGGACGACGACTACCAGGCGCAACTGGCGCAGGCAAGTGCGGCAGTCGAAGCGGCGAAAGCCGCCATTGAAAACAACCGAAGGCAGCGTGA
Organism: Candidatus Acidiferrum sp.; assembly: GCA_035602195.1. Classification (GTDB taxonomy): domain Bacteria; phylum Acidobacteriota; class Terriglobia; order Terriglobales; family Acidobacteriaceae; genus Sulfotelmatobacter. The sequence goes on along the minus strand of DATNMU010000007.1, from coordinate 281 downwards.
GCTACAGGATTCACGAATTCAGAGGGCGCTCGCCGGAATAGACCAAGCTAAGGCGCAGATTGCCGCGGCTGCCGCGGGCATAAATGCGGTTCAGGCGGATGTCGTCCGAACGCGCGCAGAGCGGACGCGCCAAGAGGCTCTGCTGGCTAGTCAGGCTGCGACAAAACAACGCGTTGAGGGAGCGGTCGCGGATGAGGAGCGATTCGCGGCGCAAGCGGCAAGCCGCGAGGCAGATCTCGAACAGGCAAAAACCGCATTGCGAAGCAACGAGATCGCGGTGG
>DATNMU010000006.1:0-10832 GCA_035602195.1 Candidatus Acidiferrum sp. | reverse complement strand
AGGCGAACTCGCGGGCCATCTCATCTAAGGTAGTAGGCCGGTAATAGAAGGCGGGGATCAGCGGAAAGATCGTGGCCCCGGCATCGGCGGCCCGGTACATGTTGCGAATGTGGATCTTATTGAGAGGCGTTTCGCGCAGGCAAAGAATCAGGGGACGCTTCTCTTTGAGGCAGACGTCGGCGGCGCGCTCGATGAGTTTTGACGCGATGCCGTTGGCGATGCGGGCCAAAGTGCCCACGCTGCAGGGGAGCACGACCATCGCATCGGCGGGGTAAGATCCGCTGGCCACGTTGGCTCCGATATCGGCGTTTGATTGTTCTTTAATTTTGGAGGATGGATTGGCGGCGCGAGGAGTGCGCTTCGTCGATTTTGGCGAGGCCTTTTCCGGACCCAAAATCTGGCCAAGGAGATTGGATCGTCCGTGGACGCCGAGTTCCTCGGCCATGACGCGCAGGGCGGAGTCCGAGGCAATGAAGTTGACGTTCTTAACCCGATTGTCTCGTTCGACGGCCCGCAGCAAGTGCCGCAGAAAGACCGAACCACTGGCGCCCGTGGTCGCGACCGTCAAGTTTTGGGGCGGGTGATTCGGCAACAAGCCTCCGGCAGGGCGACGCAAGCGGCCCGAGTTGGAGCATAGGGAGAGACGGAACACGAAGTCAAGGCAGGGAAGCTAGAACGGCTCTTATGGCATCGACGGCAAATTTGCGATCCCGCCGCAGCCTGGCGCAACTGCACGCGCTGGCGGGAGTGGAGCGCGAAATTCGCGCTCAAGATTCGCACGGCCGCCGAAAATATCTTCGCGAGTTCAATGAAGCCTATCGCAGTTACGATTCTGTTCTGGACTCGCAAGCGATTCGGAACGCATTGCACTGCGCGGATGTGGTGCTTGTAGGCGACTACCACGCGTTGCCGGGCGCGCAGCGCTACGCGGCGTCGTTGATCGAAGAGCGTGCGCTAACGGGGGATCGGCCAGTGGTGCTGGGAGTGGAGACCATTTTTGCCCGCGACCAGCACATTCTCGACGAATGGTGGCGGCGAGAAATTGACGAGAGCGAATTGCGGCAGCGCATCCGCTTCGACATCGACTGGGGTTATGACTGGCGTCCGTTCTACGAATTGCTGGTAGCGGCGCGCGATCACGGCGAGGCCATTTATGGGTTGGATTGCATGCCGCGGGAGAATTTGCGAAAAATTGGAGAACGGGATCGCCACGCCGCGGCCAAGATCGCAGAAATTCGCGGACGGCATCCCGATGCAGTAACACTCGTATTATTTGGCGAGTCGCATCTGGCTCCGGGACACCTTCCGCGCGTGCTGCAGAAGCAAATGCCCGGCACGAAAATTCTTACGGTGCTGCAAAACATCGATGCACTTTATTGGCGCGCCGCCGGAGAACGTGTCGACAAGGTGGATGCGGTTCGGGTGAATGACGACGTGGTGTGCGTTTTCAATGCCACGCCGCTGGAAAAATACGAAAGCTACCGGCTGTGCCTTGACCAGTGGAGCCGCTGCGACACCGGGCCCGATTTCGCGCCCACGATTTATAACCTGGTGGACAGCCTGGCGGCGTTTCTGGAAATTGACCGCTATTCTCCGCACAACGGCACGCAGCCGAAATTCCTTGTCGATATGCTGCCCGAAGTGCATGGCAACCCCTCGGATGCAATGCTGCGCCGCCTGTTTGCACGGAAGGGAATTAGCGAACAGCAACTGCGAGCGATGCTGGCCAGTGTGGAAGAGCGCGGGAGCGCATACTTGCCGCAGCTGAACGCATTTTGCGTCCGGCAATTTCAAATGATGCACGCTGCCGAAGACGCAGCTCGCTTTTTGCACCATGCCTGCCGTGGCTTGCCCGATCGCGTAAGTGACTTGAATGCCAAAGGCAATGCAAATGCGTCCTCCAGCGCTGCGCTGGACGCCGACACTTTCTATACGCGAGTGGTGGAAGAAGCTGTGGCGTATTTCGGTTCGCGAGCTCTTTATCCGTCACGGCCTGAGCCTGAGGGAGACGAGTTTGCAACATTGTCGCGGGCCGCGGTTGAAAAGGCGGCACAGGCGGCCATCCGCGGGGGAAAAGAAAAGTTTGAGAACCTTGCGCAGAGCTGGGGATACCGCATTGGAAGCCAAATCTACTCGGCCTACCTGGCTGGTAAGGTGAAGCCTGCCGCAGTGCGCCGCTTGTTCCTGATCCACCTGGATGAACCTGAACTCGCACGCAAAGTCTGCACGGCCGTGATCGCAAAGCTTCGCTCGGTTGCGCGCAACGCACGCGCGTAACGGTTTCCATTCCGAAGTGCTAATCTAGACCTCCGCTTGGTTAATGCCGAGTGCTGAACGCCGATTGCCAAAGCTGCGATGAACGCCGAATCCATCCGAAAATTATTCGAAGAGGTGCGCAAAGACAAAATTTCGCCGGATGAGGCGGTCGACCGGCTTCGCCATTTGCCTTTCGAGGATCTCGGCTTCGCCAAGGTCGATCATCATCGCTCTTTGCGGGTGGGCATGCCGGAGGTGATTTTCGGGGAGGGAAAAACTCCGTCGCAGACGGCGGAGATCTTCGCGCGGCTGGCGAAGCACGGAGGCAACGTGCTGGCCACGCACGCCGATAAGAAACAGTTTGCCGCAGTGAAAAAGAAAGTGCGCGCGGTGGAATATCGAGAATTGGCGCGCGCAATTGTGCTGCAGCGCGATGCGCAAACCTACGGCAAGGGAACCATCGCCGTGGTTTCGGCGGGAACCAGCGACATCGCAGTGGCCGAAGAGGCCGTGGTCACCGCGGAGATGATGGGAAACAAGGTCGAGCATTTCTACGACGTGGGCGTCGCCGGAATTCACCGGCTGCTGGCGAATCGCGTGGCTCTGACAAAAGCGCGGGTGGTGATTGTGTGCGCAGGCATGGAGGGTGCTTTGCCTAGTGTGGTCGGTGGTTTAGTGGGCGTGCCTGTCATTGCTGTTCCGACCAGCGTGGGTTACGGCGCGTCGTTCAAAGGATTGACGGCGCTGCTTGGCATGCTAAATTCCTGCGCGTCAAACGTGAGCGTGGTGAATATCGATAATGGATTCGGGGCGGGGTATGTGGCTTCACTGATTAATCGGCTCTGAATAAAAGGGCGCGGCTTGCACCGCGCCCTGATCACCGCCAACCACTTTACAATCCAGACTGGCCTGAATCTTTCTCCACCGTCAGCTTGTTGTCGACGCTGAAGGCGCCGAAAATCTGGTTTGCCCTCATTCCGGCGACTTGTTTATCCATCGCACTGATCACGGCCCCGTACAGCGTGATGTGCCCGTTGTCGACGATGATACGAATGGGGCGCGCCGGATCGATGGCGTACTTGCTCAGCACGGGATCGCGATAGATCACGCGGGCCGTGCGAATGCGTATACCGTCATCGAAAGGCGAAACCGGTTCCAGAGAAATATTCGCAATCACATCCTTCACTCCGGGCATGTCGTAAATATCGGCCAAAGCTTCGTCACGGCCGACGCCAGTAAGGTCCTGGCCCTCAACCGTGACTACTCCATCTTTCACGCCGAGCGCGAAGTAATCGAACGTGATGTCGTAACCGACGCGAACGTACGACAGCTTGCGATCCAGTTTCGCTTCCAGTTGCGCGTCGGGAATGTTCGGTCCGGCGACCGCGATCAGATTGCGCACGCCCTCGACGTGTGAAGTTTTCTTAGCCAGCTTGGCGGCATCGAGTTTGCGCTGGTAAAGATCGACGCTCCCCGTAAGGGTAACGATTCCGTCCAGCACACTGGATTTGATATCGCTAAGTTGCTTTTTCGCCGCGAGCTTGTGCGCGACGGCAGTTTGAATTTGATCGTCGTAGCGGGCCGCGGCCGGGGTTTGCGCGGCTAGAGTCGCGCTTAACAATCCCAGAGCCATCGTGCCCAAAGCAAGTTTTCCCCCAATAGATTTCCATGTTTTCTTTGTCACAGGTCACCTCCGACCTTTATTGACGAAACTTTACGAACTAACTACTTGGTTAAATATTGGATGCGACGAAGATAGGCATGGATGCACGTAGGAGAGCGCGCCGCCGAACGCCAGTTAATCGATCACTTAGCGAGCGGGGAAACAGCGGCGGCACTGGAAGATTGCGTCATAGCGGTTTTCTTCTCAGTCTCTTTGCGCAGAGCTTTGCGCTCGAGCGCGGTCAAACGAATGACGGTAGCAGCGGCGGTATAGCGCACGTGAGAATTCACGTCGTAAAGGCTGATTTCAATTTTTTCTTCAAGCGAAGGATCGCCGCGCTGCGCGATCGCTTCCAGGGCAGCAGCACGAACGATCCAGTCTTTGTCGTTCAATGCCGATTTCACCAGTGCGATTCCGGTCTTAGGATCGGGATCGTGCGCCAACAAAGTGGCTGCGACCGCGCGCACGGGATGCGGATCTTTTTTATGGGTGTAACGCCACGCATCCCATCCAATGCCGGCAAAAGGCACATATCCAATTCCTTGCCCCAATCCGATCATGGCCAGTTCTTTGGGATTGTGCAGCGTGTCCATTTGTTGGGTGATCAAGCCGTCCCCTTTTCTTTCGCCAGTCAGCACGTCGTAATAAATGGAGTACGCCGAGGCATCGTCCTTCAGATCGCGAAGGGAATGCGCGGCTGCCATGACTACGGAGATCCGTGCATCTGTCAATAGCTTTTGCAGTTTGGCGATCGATTCGGTAGCGTGCATCTGGCCCAGCGCGGTGGCAGCGGCAGCGCGCACTGGCGGATTGTCGTCGCCTAATGCGTCCTCGGCAAGCTTTCGGGCGCGGGCATTGTCGTGGAGCAATCCCAGAGCTCGAATGCCGATGGCCCGTTGTGAGGCATTCTTCGACTTGGCTGCGGATTCGAACATCGCCCACGCTTTTTGCTGACCGGTGATGGCAAAAGATAGAGAGGCGCTGGATGCCGCAAGAAATACTGCAAAGAGGAGAGAAGCTGCGAATCGGGGCGGGTGATTGAGGGACACGGTGGCCTCCGGGCGGGTCACGCCATGGGGCGGAGGCGATGGCAATGGCCGAAACTAGGATGCGGGCAAGATGGAAAGGGTAAACACGAAATCCGCTGGAGGGGGAGCCTTGGTCTTGAGGTTGGAATTGGCGATGGCGTCTATCCATTCCGTCCGGAGGGTTTTGATCGACGCTTTGTGCTTGCGCGACCGCGTTGGTTGCCGGGCTTGCCGGCAAAGACCCGTGCGAAAATCTTATCTATATTTCTCAGCTGCCGCGGCAGGTCGAAGGCGTGTTCGATTTGCTTGCGCGGAACTTTACTAGTTATTTCCTTATCGGCCAGGATTAACTGCTTGAAATCCAAACCTTCTTTCCATGCACGCATGGCGTGAGCCTGCACGGCACGATAGGCGTGTTCGCGGGAAACGCCCTGCTCTACGAGGTCGAGCAGTAGTTGGCCGCTGAAGATAAGTCCACGGGTGCTCTCGAGGTTTGCCAGCATGCGCTCGGGATAGACATACATGGTTTCGACGAGATTGCTGGTCTTGTTGAGCAGGTAATCGGTCAGCGTGGTGGAATCGGGCAGGATCACACGCTCGGCGGAAGAGTGGGAGATATCGCGCTCGTGCCACAGGGCGACATTTTCGAATCCAGCTTGAGCATTGCCGCGCACGACCCGGGCCAAGCCGCTGATTTGCTCGGAGGTGACCGGATTGCGTTTGTGAGGCATGGCAGAAGAGCCTTTCTGCTTTTCGCTGAAAAACTCTTCGGCTTCACGGACTTCCGTGCGTTGCAGATGGCGAATTTCAGTGGCGATCTTATCCAGAGTGGAAGCGATCACGGCCAGCGTAGCGAGGTAGTGGGCATGGCGGTCGCGTTGAATCACTTGTGAAGAAACGGCTGCCGCCTTCAGGCCCAGGCGTGCGCAGATTTTCTCTTCAATCTCCGGAGTGAGATGGGCAAAAATTCCAACCGCCCCCGAGAACTTTCCTACGCGCATGTCTTCAGCAGCGGCCTCGAAGCGCGCGATGTTGCGCTGTGTTTCCGAATACCAGTTGGCCAGCTTAAATCCAAACGTAATAGGTTCGGCGTGAATGCCGTGGGTTCGCCCCACCATGGGCGTGTCTTTGAACTCCCAGGCGCGGCGTTCGAGCACTTCCGCGAAGCGCTCGAGATCCTGCAAGATCAAGGCAGACGCCTGCTTGATGAGCAGGGCCTGCGCTGTGTCGACAACATCGTTCGAGGTCAGTCCATAGTGAAACCAGCGGGCGTGCGGGCCGACGATCTCTGCCACGGCGGTGGTGAAGGCGATCACATCATGGCGGACCTCGGCCTCGATTTCATGAATGCGAGCCACGCTGAAATCCGCGCGCTCGTGGATTGCCCGGGCCGCTTCTTTCGGTACCATGCCGGCTTCCGCCAAAGTCTCAGTGGCGGCGACCTCCACAGCCAGCCAGGTGCGAAAGCGGTTCTCATCGTTCCAGATGCGGCCCATTTCCGGGCGGGTATAACGCGGGATCAAGGCGGATGCGCCTCCTGTGTGCGAGTGTGCTAATGAAACCGGACAGAGGATTCTAAATGGAGGGCGGAAAAGAGGCCAGCGCAGCGGCGTGGGTTGTGGTGCCATTCGGTATCAAGCGGCACCACTACCGGCGGGTGGGTTGAGACAATTCACGGTTCGCCGACCGCGCAAGGAATTATGGTGGTCGGTGGCTGCCCCAACGTTTCATGCTTCGGTCTTGTTCGGTTTTCGTAACAAAAGTCAAACAAGTTCGCCGTCATACGCAGTGTCATGTACAAGTGGCGGATAAAGCTCCCCCGCAGTGTGGGCAAGCGTAATTTGCGACACCGGAAGCGGATGTGGTGGATTCACACGTTAGGGGTCGCTAGAAGATGCGACTAGATTTTGTGCCAATCGCATCGTATCTTTCCCCAACTCGCGCATTTTGGCAAAGACTCGGGATAAGTAGTCGGGCTCCGAAAATAGAGAATAGGAATCCAGCCAACCGCTCCCAGAGCGGGCATTCGTGGGGATCTCTCCTGCGTTATGGCTAGGTCCATTCGTTTACGCTTAGCGGAGTGAAACCCATGCGAACCAGCCCAGCTTTAGTCGCCATGGAAACTCACGCGGAAAGGTCCGCGCAAGGTGTCGAAGAAATCATTCGCACTCTGATGGGGCTGATCGAGATAGTAAGCCACGAACGGGATGCGGCGGAAAGTTCCGGAAGCCACACCGAAGAGGTGCTGGTTGATACGGAAGTGGACGGCAACCGGTATCTGCTGGTGCGCATGCGGCGCCCAGGGACCGGCCGAATTCAGCTCAGTCCGAGAGAACAAGAGATCGTGCGCATGGTGGCGAAAGGGCATCCCAATAAAGTGATCGCTGATGTGCTCAACATCAGCTCATGGACGGTGTGTACTCACTTGCGCCGGATCTTTGCCAAACTGGGAGTGGGTTCGCGCGCAGCGATGGTGGCGCAGCTGCCGGAGCTAGGCGTTCTCGGGTCGGAGCACCGCGGACCGGTGAACATCAGGTGACACAGTGATCAGAAATTGTCGGCGAGTGCGGCGGCCTCTCTGGATTCTTCTCCACGACGCGTGACGTTGGCCGGCGATGTCACGATGCGAGACTCGCGTAACAATCGCCGAATGTTTCCTCCTAGCACGAGCCTCTCTTGATCCTTCGGTAAACCCAGCAATCTGATCTTGTGAAGTTCGAGGCCGGGGTGCGTCCAGGGGCCGTCGGAGCCGAAGAGCAGTTTGCGAGGCCCGGCGCGCCTGATGGCTTGAACCAGGTAATCAAATTGGCGGACCGCGGAAGTGTCGGCATAGACGTTGGGGTAACGCGCAATCTGGTAGATGACCTGCTGATGCGCTTTCCAATCGTCGGTGAAGCTGCCGAGGTGAGGAATGATGAAATCGATGTCCGGGTATTGGGGAGCGAACATGTCGATGACTTCCGGACGGCTTACGACGTCCACGAGCATGGGCAAGTGAAATGCTCTGGCGGTGTCGCAGGCTTCGCGGGTGGGCATGGCGTCGAAACCGTGTACTTTGATACCGCGAAATCCCCATTTGCGGACAGCGCGACCGACCATCTGGCGGATGCGCCCAGCGTCGCGGTGGGCGTGAACGAAGGCGAAGCCGATCAGGCGATCCGGGTTGCGGGCGACGATTCGGCCGAGTTCTTCGTTGGCTTGTGCGTAGTTGCTGTGAAAGGCGGGAATGACGACGGTCTTACTGATGCCGGCGGCGCGGGCGCGGCGGAAATAGGACTTAAGCGGCGCGATGGTGTTCCAGGGAGCGGTGAGGCGGTCGCCTCTTCCGGCGTGGCAGTGACAGTCGATGATTAGAGAGTCGGGGGTCATGTTGTCCGCCACGCCGATTCCTGCGAAGCGGGTTTCGAGCTGCGCAACTTCGAGGCCGCCGCCAGATACCAGATGCTGGTTGCGACGGCCTTATAGAAATTGGGCAGGTGGAATTTTTCGTTGGGGCCGTGGATGTGATCGTCGGGCAATCCAAAACCCATAAGAACCGCTGGACAATCGAGGATCTTCTGGAAAGTGTTGACAACGGGAATGGAGCCGCCGGAGCGGATGAAAACGGGCAGCGATCCAAATCCCATCTTGTAGGCGAACGTTGCGGCTTTCAGCGCAGGATGGTTTCGGTTCACGAGGGCCGGTTCAATGGGAGAAAATATGCGGACTGAAGAGCGCACGCCCGCGGGCGTGATTCGCGCGATATGATCGCGAAAGAGTTGTGTGATTTTTTTGGGATCCTGATCAGGGACCAGGCGAAAGCTAAGCTTCGCGATGGCTCTGGCGGGAATGATGCTCTTCGACCCACGACCTTGATGGCCGCCGGTTATGCCATTCAGCGTGAGCGCTGGCCGGATTGTGGTACGTTCATAAAGGCTGAAGCCGGATTCTCCCCAGCCGCGTTGAACTTGCGCATCTCGCAGAATGGCTTCGTCGCTTGGACCGGAGCGCGCCATGAATGAGCGTTCGGTTTTACTCCAACGGCGCACGTTGTCGTAGAAACCGGGGATGGCGACTTTTCCCTGTGAATCGTGCAAGCGGGCGATTATTTCGCAAAGGGCCTGCAGAGGGTTGAGTACGGCACCACCGAAGTTGCCGGAATGGAGTTCGTGAGGCGGGCCGGTCATTTTCAACTCCGCGCGCAAGCCGCCGCGCTGAGCGTAACTGATTGCGGGACGATCTGGAGCGAGCATGCGAGTGTCGGAGATAATCGCCGCGTCTGCTCTAAGGGCACGCTTGTTGCGGGCGATGAAGGCCGTCAAGTTCGTACTTCCGATCTCTTCTTCGCCTTCGAAGATGCACTTCACGTTCGCGGGTAGGGAGCGGTTGGTCTGCAAGTACGATTCGATTGCTTTGACGTGGCAAAAGAGCTGACCTTTGTCGTCGGCGGCGCCGCGGGCGTGGAGATTGCCGGTTTTAAGAGTTGGAGTGAAGGGTGGCGTGCTCCATTCGCGCAGAGGTTCGGCGGGAACAACGTCGTAGTGTCCGTAGACGATTAGCGTAGGCCGGTCGGGAGCGCGCAGCCACGAGGCATAGACAATTGGGTTTCCGCGGGTCGGAATGAGACGAACTTGATCCAGGCCGATGCTCTGCAGATGGCGCGCCAGCCAACTGGCGCACTTTCGAACATCCTGGGCGCGTTCAGGCTGGGAGCTTACGCTGGGAAAGCGGAGGAAAGTCTTGAGTTCCGCCACAAAGCGGTGGCGATGGGCCCGGGCATAGGCAAGAGCGCGCGAGGGATTCATGGGCGTCGACCCAGACGCGGAGCGCCGTCCAGCGCGAACCTAGTGGCTCGCGCTGGAGAGCGTGCCCGGTCAGACTTCAAACTCGTACTCTCGGGCCGGCGCCCGCTGCGGGGAGACACCCGCTTTCTGCCGGCCGTTTGCCTTCAGTGGCGTCGGTTGAGTCTGGTCCCAGGGCAAAACGCGTTGCGATCCGGTGCGCTTGCTGAGGCCCATGGCTTGGGCGCTGGTGAGCCATTCTTCTGACTGCTCGGCAATTTCGAGCAACAGCGTTTCGAATTGCGCGCGCGTGGTTTGCAGAATGTGAGGCTGAGCCAGCCAGCGCAAAATCTCGCGTCCGGTAACGCCCATGCGCTGACGGGGCGAGGTGACCAGGCGCTCGCTAAAGTAGCGGATCAACACTTCTTCCACCACGTCCCAGGCATTGTCGGCGCCGAACAGACGTTTAACATCCTCGGAGTCGAGAATCTTGAACGCCTCTTCGAGCAGTTGCATGACTTCCACGCGCAGCACGTTCAGGTGGCCGAACGACAACCACTTGAGGTTGTTGCGCAGGTCGAGGCCGGCGCGGCGCACAATGGCTATGGAGCCGAAGCTGGGATCATAGGCGCGCTCGCGGATTACATCTGAAATGCGCTTGTCGCGCCAGAACAAAGTAACCTGATGAACGAAGTGAGTGAACAGTTTGTGATAATCGGTGTTGGCGCGGGATCCGGTTGGAACCGGCGCTCCGCCGTAGCCGAAGATGCGCTTGTAGGCCGACAGGCGATCGTTCCTGGTGTAGCGCAGGACGTCGCGGCGATCGAACTGATAGAGCGCGAAAGCGCCGGGCCCACCGGAAAGACGCACTGTGCCGGCTTTGAATAATTCCTGGAGCTTCTGCACCACACGGAAGACGCCGATTTTTTCATGCTGCCAGAGGTAGTACATATCTCCGACGGCCATGATGCGTTCGGAAGTAATGGTTTCGTCGTAGGGTTCGACGCCCTGCGGAATCCGGGTCGTGCCAAAATCCGTGGCGGCTTGCGGACCAACGCCAGCGAGAGCGGCCAGGCCCTTATCCGGAGGAGGTGGAAGCTTCGAATCCGCACTCTCGACGTTGGC
>DATNMU010000005.1:0-10976 GCA_035602195.1 Candidatus Acidiferrum sp. | reverse complement strand
AAGTGATAGCGCCGCCAGTATCGGCCTTACCTGCATTCCCGCCGTGGCCGCTAGCGGCTGATCCTGCCGGAGAATTGACGAATGCCCCACATGAGCACAGCAGAAATTTTCCGCATCCCGAAGCATGCCGCATTTACATGGCAGAGCAATTACGAAAACAGCAGATACCGATTGATAGAGGCAACGATGATGAAAACTGAAAAACTTTTGTACAGCCGCAAGGAAACCGCAAAGCTCTTAGGTGTGTGCACCCTGACGCTAGACCGCCTAGTATCGCGCGGCGAACTGCCAGCTAGGCCGATAGGCCGACGGGTTATGTTCAGCCCCGATGCGTTGCAGCAATTCGTCGCAGGTGGACGTGCGAACGGCAGAAAGAAAAATTAACTCGACAAAATTTAGTAGCGCACGAGATGCGCCACTTCGGGCATGTGTATCATGTGCATCTTGCCACGTGCCGCGCACGGGGCGAAACCGGAACACATGTATTCCCTTCGGGATTGTCTCTGTGAGTGGTTTTGAGTCTTACCTAGCAGGGTAGGACTCACAACTTTCACTCGTTCGTACTTGTAGTACTTAGTCAGTGGCTGGCATGGCACGCCGCGCACGGGGCGAAACTTAACTCATCAGTAAACATCCTCCATATAGTTAACCACGTAGTAAATAGAAGCACAAGGAAGAGGTACAAGGAAATGACGAACGATCAATTGTTTCTCGCCATCCGTCGATTATTCACGGCAGACGACGCGGCCAAGAGCAAACTGGACGCGGAAAGCTTGCTCTTGTTGATACGCCACTTAGTACAGAAGGCAGACGAGCAAAGCACGTTTTTATCCCACTCCACCCTGTCGAGCCAGCTACGATGCTCCGAGAGCACCATCGCCAATAGGACAGCGAAGCTTAAGCGCTTGGGCATATTCGCTGTGAAATCCGGCAAGCGCAGCAATTCACCCAACGAAGTTACCGTCATGCTAAACAAGTTGCCCCAGGGCGATTTGAAAGCAGTGGCAGTGTCGAGCGCGGCGAAGGAAGTAGCGACCGCATACAAAGACACCTTACACCGGATCAATCCGAAACATCGTTTTCAGGCAGGAACGCTGCAACGCTGGGAATACGTAATGCAATCGTTACTTGTTAAGTGTGGTGGTAGCGCCGCGCTGCTGGTCAATGTGCTTAACTTCGCGCTGCACAATGCCAAGTACACGAAGGAAGCGCAGCGCGGGCCAGACAGGATCAAGAAACATTGGCGCTCACTGTTCACAGAATACAGCGCAGCCCAGGAGGCGACGAAGTGAAAACTGAAAACGTGGCAGAAGCGATTACCATACTTTGCTCCGCGATGTTTGGGGAGTGCGCAATTTTCCCTAGCGAGTACTGGGCAGCAAGTTTTCCCGTAGAAGTCGCTCTGTATGGTTTGCTGGAAGCGGAGAACAAACGTCAGCGCACACCCGGCATGAACCCTCGGCAGATTATGAACTTTGCAAACACCGTCATGGAACGCAGATACCGCGAGCAGCACACGAAGCACGCATAGCAGCAGCAAGGGCCAGCATCCACGCTGGCCCTGTGCTCACTGCTGGTACATCACCGCCGCAATCTTATCGCCCGTAGTCTTGACCGATTCCTCGATTGCTTGAATGTAGTGCTCCTGACTCGTTTCGATTTTCTTATGCCGCATGATCGTGGCAATGTCCTTTGGGCTCCCAAGGTGCTGCGCGTGGGTTGCGACCGTGCGCCGCAATATCTGAAAGTTCACATGCCCGATACCAGCTTGTTCTGCCAGCGGAGTTAGCACCCGCCGTTGATAATTTTCCTTGAGCCAGCATCCCCCGGAGGCGTTAGGGAAAATGTAATCGCCTTCCCCGCCGTACTTCGTGGACTCAACCGCGCGGGCTGCCCATGTGGTCATTGCCTCGATTGCTTGCTCTGGGATGAGAAGCCGTTGTACTTCGCCTTGCTCTGTGGTTTTTGTGAAGGGTCTAATCTGCCCACGGTACACCGTTTCCGATATCGTCAGCGTCCCTTTGCTTAAGTCCAGATCACGCCACTTCAATGCTAACAACTCGCTCGGCCTTAAAGCTGTGACCAGAATCAAGCGCAATAGCGCCAATTCCCTCGGCACCCATTTCGCTGCTTTGAGTAGTGCCTTGATCTCCGCAAGCGACAAGTAAGGTCGTTTTACAGCGCGTAGTTTCGGAACCCTCAGCAAGCGGGCCGGATCAACTTCAATGTGTTTTTGGATGACCGCTTCGGCGAAAATACTGCGCATAAAAATACGGATGTGCTTTACTGCGCTTCCGCTCCGTGTTTTTGCCAGAGAGTTTAACCACGTTTGCAATTGCACAGAATCAATATCTTCCAAGGCTTCATTGCCAAACCGATCTCTGACGATCTTGAGCAATTCCTCGTTTGTTCCTTTGGTGGAGTCTCGCCATGTTCCCTCGCGCAGTGGTTTCCAACGTTGCTGAATGAACCCGTCCAATGTCAGACGGCCATCGGCCATGCCGAGTTCTTTAACGATTAGCTTTTGCAGTGCCTCTCGTGCCTTGGTCTTTGTCATACTGGACACCGGCCCCAGCACTTGAGCAAGTTGTTTGCGCAGCTTGATTCCGGTTGCAGGGTTCACAACCCAACGGTTGTAATGACCAAGCCAACTACCACTCTTCTCTGTGACGTGTCCGCGCTGGATTTTCATCTCTGCTGACCTCCAGTGCTGACCTTATGCTGACCCAGAAAACCTGTCAAGCCGGAAGTTGTTGAAAAGATGGAGCGGGAGATGGGAATCGAACCCACGACATCCAGCTTGGGAAGCTGGCGTTCTACCGCTGAACTACTCCCGCTCGGTGGCGAATATGGTACTTAATCTCGCGTAAGCCAAACAAAGTTTAGCACTGGGGGCCGTGGGAAACAATCTGCTTGAGCGCTCTGTTGTTCCTTCGCAAAACCAAGTCGCGAGCTCTGCCACCCGCCCGAGTAGCAACCGCTGCCCTGTTTTTCGTTTAGACTTCCTGAAGAGCACAAAATGCCTTCTTCAACCACACGAAAGCACGCCGGCCCCAGCCCTAGCGGTGATCAACCCGCAGTGCCGGAGCCCACATTCTCTGAGCGCGCCCGTACTCTCGTATACTTGGGCCGCATAGGCAGCCTTTCCACGCTTTCGCGCAAGCAGCCTGGGTTCCCTTTTGGCTCGGTAATGCCCTACGGTCTTGACGCGCGCGGACGGCCTATATTTCTCATCAGTTCCATGGCGATGCACACGCAGAATCTGCAGGCAGATCCGCGTGCAAGCCTGCTGGTAACGCAGCCCGATGCCAGCGGCGATCCTCTGGGTGCATCGCGCGTGACGTTGATAGGCAACGCTCAAATCATTCCGCGGGCCGAAGTAGCCGAGGCGCGTTCGCTCTACCTGGAGCGCTACGCGAATGCCAAGTATTGGGTAGACTTCGAAGATTTTTCTTTCTACCGGATGGATGTGCTCGACGTTTATTACGTTGGCGGCTTCGGGGTAATGGGATGGGTTCAAGTATCAGATTACGACCGGGGGCAGCCCGATCCGCTGGCCGATGCCGCCGCGGGCATCATCGAGCACATGAATGCCGACCATAAGGACGCGCTCGTCCTGCTGGCTCGCACTTTAGCCGGGATCGAATCCGAAGAAGCAGCGATGACCGCAGTCGACCGGCTGGGCTTCCACGTGCGCTTGAAGACAAAAGATGGAATGAAAGGCGCGCGCATCGCTTTTCTGCGAGAGGTGCACACCGCAGGAGAAGCTCGAAAAGTGCTGGTCGAGATGGTGCAGCAGGCGCGTCAGCATCCCTGAGCCAGATGGTTTCAAGGATAAAGGAAAATGCCCGAAACTCTTGCGAGTCCCGGGCACCTTGTTATCACTCAGAAAAGTGGTTACTTAGACAGCCTGGACGTTCTCCGCTTGCCAGCCCTTGGGGCCCTTGGTCACGTCGAACTGCACGGTTTGGCCTTCCTGCAGGCTGCGGAAGCCGCCAGCCTGAATCGCGGAAAAATGCACGAAAACGTCTTCGCCATTCTGACGGCTGATGAAGCCATAGCCCTTGGCGTCGTTAAACCACTTCACTGTTCCTTGTTCTGCCATTGTTGGTAGTCCTATTCTTGTTTCTTTGGATTGTGCTGAGAAGAATCGCTGCTAGTGAGGGGGTGACGCTGGTTGGCGATACCGACCTTCAATTGCTTGTGAATCAAACTTAGCTAGAACTAATTGTACACCAGAAGTCAAGAGGCCGCAGAAAATGTTCTGCTGGCGCCGATTTCTGACCCGAGAAAGATGCAGGATCGGTTGCTCTGGGAAACGAGTTGACCTGCTGTCGTGGAAGGAAATCCACACGAATACATGGGCGACATTCGCCTATGGCGCCTGGCAATGAAGAACGGAGTGATTTATAGAAGCTTCTATACGATAGGAGCCGTTGAAAATCAACACGGCGATAGGAATCGTTTACTCAGAGTATCCATCAGAGTTGCCGTCGTCCTCTTCCTCCTCGTCCGGTTCCTCTTCGTCTTCTTCGTCTTCATCGTCATCGTCCGGCTCATCTCTGAGACGGGCATCCGCCATCGCCGGGTCAGCTGGATTTGTAGCGCCGAAGCCTGGAAGCATCCGGGTCATTGTAACAACGGCAAAGGAGCTGCGTAAGAAGGTCCGTGGAACCACGCCGCCTAATCGGCCGCCATGCCTTGTGCCTCCGGCTCGAATTGTGGCAGTTGGGCCGGGGTAGCGTCGGATGGCTCTTGGCCTCGCAGCTCTGCTTCCAGCGCAGCCAGTTGCGCTTCGATGTTCTGAGTCGCCTTACGCTTCCGGATAACCTCTTCGCGATAGCGCCGCAGGAAATAATCGATGGTTTCCACGCGGATCCTGATTGATCCGGTAGGCTTGTTCTCGTCCAGATCTTTGAAGCAGAAGTATGGAGTGCCGGATTGCTCGATGATGCCCTCGATCACGCCGTAGATCGGCGCATCGTGGCCGCATTTGAAGCTGGAAATCTCCAGTGCCACCAGATTGGGATGGCGCGCCGTGAATTTCGCCGCCCACACTTTATGGTTGGTGCTGCACGAATATGAATTTTTCCAGGCATCCGTGATGTCGAGCGGATGAGTAATCACTCCAGCGCGAACCTCTTCGCCAAATAGACGTTCCAGCATGTCTTCATCGAGCGGCAAAGTATTCTGCGAGAAAATCGGATAGCCCAGCTTCTGGAACTCTTCCATGATTTCGTGATTCAGGCCGGGATCGTGATGGTACGGCCGCCCCAGCATTACAATGCCGATGCGGTCTTCTCTCTCCAGTTCGTCAAGCACCTGGCGCGCGCGCCGGCGAATGCTCGATTCATAATCCTCCAGCGCCTTGAAGCCAACTTCAACCGCACGGTCATTTTCTTCTTGTGACAAACCGAGAATGGGCTGGAATGCCTGCAGCATCTGGTGTGCGAACAGCTTGCGATCGGCAAAATTTAGAACTGGATCGACATACTTGACGTTGTTCTCGGCAAATACGTCGTTCTCTTTGGTGAATGCAGCTTTCACCGTCTCCGGCGTCGCCGTCACCGTGGGGCAGGCATTTGCACCCACGATTTTGACCAGCGGCGAACTCAGCACGTCGTACATGGGGAAGAAAATTACATTCAGCGGTTTCTTGCGGTGTTTCTCCTGAATCAAGTTGTAGACGTGCGAAATGCCGATCTTTGCGGGGAAGCAAGGATCGATCGCGCCACGGCTCGCACCCGCGCGATAAAGATCGGAACTGGTGTAATCGGAATAAACAACGTTCTCCGGTTGCACGCCCAGGCTTTCGAAATATCCGTTGAACAACGGCGCGTACGTGTAGATATTCAACACTCGCGGAATACCGATGCGCACTTTCTTTCGATTTTCCATGAGTGGAATGCGCTCTTTGCCCGCCTTATTCCAAAACTTCGTCACGGGAATTGGATCGGCAACGCTCTTCGCATTGACTGGACGAAATACTTCATGAGCGGCGAAATCGACGAAGTTGGGATATTTGTCTTTGACCTGGTCAATGCCCGCTTTGATGTCCTTCATGTCGTTAATATCTTCGACCAAGCCCTTTTCGCAGGTGGCGATGATAAGCCGCTGCTCACCGTGCATGAGCGGAACCTTGGTGACCTTCTGGATGGGCACGAACGCGAGGTCATCTTTGGGAACGGTGCGAATGTCGATAAATGTTCGCAGGCAATTGTTCTTGCAGAAATTGCATCGAGTGCTTTCGTTCCGGGTGCTGCGGTATTCAATTTTGCGAACTGCTTCAAGGCCAACAAACGAAGTCCGCAATCCGCTTCGCCACAAGCGCAGCGATTCAACCGCGGCGCCGATCGCGCCCGATTCGCCGCAGAATTCGTGGACAATAATCTCCGGCTTCTTCCCCGCCGCACGGAAACTGTTGTGAATGAAGTCCACCTCCGCCTTCACCACCGCCATATTGTTCTGCGTTCCGCCCTGTAGAACGAAACGTGTGCCCAGCGCAGCAAGATTAGGAATGCTGGCGACATACAGGAACACATTCTTCGGCAGCACCGCCGCCAGTCCCGCCAGAATTTCTTCCGCACGCCAGCCTTGCCGCTGGAAGTTTACGATGTCCGACTGCATGAAGACGGCGCAGCCATAGCCGAAAACCGGCATCGACTTTGCAGCGAATGCCAGATCGGCATATTGCTCAACGCTTAGGCCAAAGCCCTCCGCTGTGGATTGCAAAAAATATCCGTTGCCGGCCGAGCACTGCGTGTTGAGTTTGAAATCTTTCACGCGGCCGTTATGCAGAATAATGATTTTGATATCTTGCCCGCCCACGTCGACAATGACGTGCGGATCTTCATAGAACTTCAGCGCCGATTCCGTGTGCGCCACGGTTTCTACCAGCGCAACGTCAGCGTGTAAAACGTCTTTCAGAATGTCCTTGGCGTAACCGGTAGTGGCAACTCCCAGCACTTCCAATTTTGCCTTCTGCGCTTCCACTTGGCCGCGCAGATTTTCGAACATTTCAATTGTGTCGTGAATGGGATTGCCATTCGAGAGTTGATAAGCCTTGCACAGGATGTCGCCCTTTTCGTCGATCAGCACAGCCTTGGTCGACGTGGAACCGCCGTCGATGCCGATGAATCCGCTGACCGTCTGATTGATGTTGAAAGATGCAGGAATAAATTTCTTTCGCCGATACGACACTTTGAACTCGTCGAGTTCCGTGTCTGTCGCGGTCAGTCCTTTCGCTCCGGACTGGGCCTTTTCCTCCTGCCGTCCGTACTCGATGTAGTGCACCAGTTTTTCGTATCCCTGGTAGCAACCCACGCAGTCCTCTTCGCTCTTACCGAATTCAATGGCACCCATGGCGGCGAAGTATTGGGCATTTTGCGGAACTTTGATCAGATCCTCGGGCTTCGCACCATCCGGAATCGTGACTTTGCGCTCCTTCCACATGCGCGGGATATTCGCCTGCCAGGCTTCGCGCATGCCGCGAATAAAACTATTCGGGCCACCCAGCAGCAGAACGTGAGGCCGCAGCGTATGGCCGCGTGTAAGCACACTTAGATTTTGCAAAACGATCGCTTCAAACAGCGACGCCATCAACTCGTCGGAAGGAGTGCCGACTTTTTGCAGACTATTGATATCGGTCTCAGCGAATACGCCGCACTTCCCTGCTACTTTGTGCAGTTTGATTCCGTGATATTTCTGCTCGCAAAGTTCGAGAGCAGGGATTTTAAGTTTCGCATTGATCTTGTCGATGACCGCGCCAGTTCCGCCGGCGCACTTGTCGTTCATCGAAGGAATTTTCTTTTTGCGGCCGGTTTCCTCGTCATCTTTGAATACGATGATCTTGGCATCCTGGCCTCCGAGTTCAATCACCGAATACACTTCCGGATGCATCTTCTCCACGGCAAGCGAAACCGCGGTGACCTCTTGCACGAACTTGGCGCCGATCTGATCGGCGATGCCTCCGCCGCCAGATCCGGTCATGAACATGCGAGTGTTATAGCGATTGATGCCTACTTCTTTTTCCATGCGCCGCAGGAATTCCAGCGTCTTCTCCGGCTGCTTGGTTTCGTGGCGCTGGTAATCCTGCCAGAGAACTTTGTCGCTAGTCGCATCCACTACAGTGGCTTTGACAGTGGTCGAGCCCACATCCAGGCCCACCATGAACTCTGTGTGATGGTCGTGAGGTTTCTGCGCCGGAGCGGCGGCGATGTGAAACAGCTGTGCTTTCTTCTCTTCTTGTTGCAGATGGTCGTGCATCATCTCTCCGTTAACTGGCCAGAAGTTGTGCAGCCCTTTGGATAGAGAGAGACCGCCAACTCGCCGGTAGTGAGTCACCGGCAAGATGGCGGCACTCAGTCTTATGCGGCGTTGGGCAGTGCGACCCCGGGAACGCGCGAGCGTTTACTCCACAGCGTGGTCTTATCCATGCGATCGCTCACGTGCAAAATAAATTGCGCAGCCGTTCCAGCCACGCCTTCGCGGTGTGGCACATGGTAGAAAGGCCGCTTAAGCTCAGGATGCTCGGCAATATATTCCCGAATCTCATCCAGGCTCTTGCCCGTCGCCTTCAGGCACTGTTCGAACTCAGTCTTGGCCTTGACCTTCGCTTCGCCCAACGCCATCTGTACGCGGCTATGAGCGTTCACTTCGCCTTCGCCTGAAGTTTCGATCGGCAGGAAGATCATGTCTTTGAATTTATTGACGACCGCCGATTGCACTCCATCGGATTGCGAAGATGGCATGCAGCCAAAGGGTTTCAGCGCCAGCACCATGTGGCAGAGCTTGTGCACGGTGTAGTAGACGTTCTTGCCCACTTCGAGATGACCTTCGCCGCCGCGCGCGAACTGGTTGTAGAAAGGATTCGCCATCTCGGCCAATTCCGTCTGCGGCACCAGATGATGCGTAATGCCGCCCATATTCTTGATGGTGCGGTGATAGAAATATTTCCATGCTCCTTCACCGAAGCCAAGACCCCAGAGCTTTTTGTGCAGTCCAAAATAGTTGGCCAGATTCTTCTTGACCTCATACCACTCTGGATTGCGATGCGGCCGATTCACCGGCCACTTTGCAATCGCATGCGCCTTGGCCTGATACAGCAGATAAGCCACCCAGGTAGCGATTGGCTCGACAATCACCTGGGCGCCCTCGCGCTCCAGAAAATCGAACATGTGGAAATTGCCGTCGCCCTCGGTGATCTGCGCCCAGAATTCGCCCGTGATCTTCACTACCGGCTTTACTTTGGTGCGGTCCACCTCGATGCGGTCCATGCGCTCGCGCGCCGTGTGCAAGGCGCTGAGATAATCTTTGCCCCACATGTGCTCGTGCATCTTGCCGAAAACATTGGCTGTATTTCTCAAGATCTTGTTGCTCTTGAATTTCGGCTTCAGCCAGTTTGGAGCTCGCTGTTCAATCTCGTAGGACTCGCGATTCCTGAGATCTTCGCAAAGGCCACCTACCATCTCGCGAAACACGCGGTCGGTTTCGCCTTTATTCACTTCGAAAGGACGGATCTGGTAGATCATGTCGTTGATCACATCGCCGAGATGCATCGCATTCAGCATTCCGAATCCAAAGTCGACGGTGAATTTCAGTCCTGGCTCGCCAGACGCCGCCTTTATCCCATCGCTGTCTTTAAAGAGCAGCACGCGAAAGCCGTCAAAACCGGCATTTTTCAGCGCGAAGCGATACTCGGCTTCATACATGCCGAAGCGGCACGGGCCGCAGGAGCCGGCAGTGAAGAACACGAAGTTGTTCAGGATCTGATCGCGCGACATCCCTTCCTTCTCTAAAAACTGTAGATACTGCACTAAATTGCCGACGGTAAAGTAGGTGGGATTGCATTGGCCGTTATTGCCGAATTCCTTCCCTGTCTGGAATGCCGCCACATTTGGCACCGGCAATTTCTCGCAGCGGTAGCCGCAGCCCTGAAATACGGCGCGGATCAAGTCCTCGTGCTTCCAGGTAAAACCGCCAAACAAAATTGTTACTTGGTTACGCTGCTCGGCCGTGAACGCCCGTTCCACTGGGCGATGAAAATGTGTGGGCTGGTCCAGACCAGCGATCTTGCGCAGTCTGGCGCGCTCGGCTTCCAGACGCTGTTTGATTTCCTGATCGTTGTCGATTTGCACGAGATTGGTCGCCATTACTTTCCTCCTCTGGCGGATACGCATAGGGGTTTTTGAGGTTTTCGTAAGACAGTGTGGATAGCAGAAAGGTTGTCAGCGGATGGGAAAAAAGAAAAACAGGTGTCGGTCGAGGAGGCGAACGAATGGAGCAAGTTTACATATGTAAACCGCTGGGGAATGTTGAACCTGCGATGTTGCTCCACCGGAAACTCCTCGTACTTGTTACAGGAGGTTCGATGTTTACGCCGGCGAGAACCGTTCGGAACGAATCCCGGGGCACCGGATAACGATAATGTCCCTGCTCCCCACCTTTTCAAGCAGGAGACGCCCCAACTCTTCAAGACCCGATGAGGCCAACACAGTTCCAATCTCAAAAATGGCGCTTCCTGATTGCAAACTGTTGCTGGCTGGTTGAGCCAAACGCGCTCAACCCCTTGATCTCTTTTTAGCAGAAACGCGGGGGGCGATTCAAGTCGAAAATCGAAATGAGAAATAAGAAATAAGCTAAATAAAAAAATGCGATTCCTCACAGACTTCTCGCCTGCTTCGCCTCCTGGGCTTCGAGCCGGTGGATTGTCGTCCGGAGCCAGGCGCCGAGAGCTTCTTCAATTTCCAGCTGCGTACCGGTGCGGTACAGCGACTCAAGAGTTTCGCCGTTCGGCGACAGGGGAATGTGCATACAAGGAGTTTGCGTCTTGCGCTCGCTATCGGGCACAAACTGCATCAGCAGGCAATCGCTGCAAGGCTCGCGGTCCTTCGAGTTGAAGTTCATGCAGGTGGGAGAATCCTCGAAGATAAATCGTGCCCGCCACGCTTCGCGCGGCAGCCGACCATAGCCACCTT
>DATNMU010000004.1:0-14638 GCA_035602195.1 Candidatus Acidiferrum sp. | reverse complement strand
GTTTTGGCTCAACATTTTCGCTATGGGCTTCGGGATTGGTGTTGTCACCGGAATTGTGCTTTCGTTCGAGTTTGGTCTCGGATTCGCTCGCTTCGCACAGATGGCTGGACCGGCCATTGGTCCCTTGATCGCACTAGAGGTCTTGACCGCCTTTTTCCTGGAGGCAGGCTTTTTGGGAATCATGCTCTTTGGTTTTAATCGCGTCGGCCCGAAGCTGCACTTTTTCGCAACCTGCATGGTGGCTCTGGGTACGCTTCTATCGGCTTCGTGGATTCTCTCCGCCAACAGTTGGATGCAGACTCCGGCTGGAGTCGCAATTCATGATGGCCAATTGACCGTCGTGAACTGGCGTCACGTGTTGATGAATCCGTCCTGGCTCTACCGACTGCCTCACATGTTGACAGCGGCCTACCTAACGGCATCATTCATGGTCGCGGGAGCAGGTGCTTGGTATCTGTTGCGCGGCAAGTACCAGGATTTTGCACGGAGGACTGTCGCTCTGGGAACCGCTTTCGCGACAGTCTTGATCGCCGGACAGGTTTTCATCGGAGACATTGTCTACGGCACCATGCTCAAATACCAACCGTCAAAGATGCAGGCGGCCGAGGGCTTCTGGGAAAAACAATCACAGTCGCCGGCACCGTACTACTGGTTCATAATTCCGGACCAAAAGAATCAGCGAAATCAGTTCGCGCTGGGAACACCCTATCTCGGAAGTATTTGGCTGACCCACAGCCTCAACGGTCGTGTCGAGGGTCTGAAAAATACACCACGCGAGCTCCAGCCCAGAATGGCACTCGTATTTTTTGCATTTCGAATCATGTACTGTTTGGCGATGCTCATGTTCGCCGTGGGAGTCGCTTCACTTTGGTTGCGATACCGCGGGACGCTCTTCGATTCTCGATGGTTTCTTTGGATGCTGGTCTTCATGACCCCATCCGGGATTATTGCGACATTGGCGGGGTGGTATGTTGCAGAGACTGGACGACAACCATGGGTCATCTATGGCATCCTGAGGACTGTCGACGCAGTATCTCCTGTTCCCGCGCAAGCGCTCCTGTCTACTCTGATCGCGTTCGTCTGCGTTTACGCCGTCTTCATCACTGCCTTCCTAGTCTTTACATTCCGCATTATCCGCCGCGGGCCTGTGGAAGCTCCTGCTTACGCAGAAGCGTCTGGTTCTATAAAGAACGCATTCCGGCCGTACGTTCTAGACAGCCCGAAACGATTGGCGGATAACCAGTTCTCGGAAAGGAGTTGAAAGAAATGGATCTCCCACTGCTGTCGGCTTCCTTCTTGGCGTTCACACTTACCCTTTATGTGATCCTGGACGGCTTTGACTTAGGAGTAGGGATCTTGCTCCTATTCCAGCCAGCGAAGGCATCACGTGATCATATGGTGGACTCGATTGCACCAACCTGGGATGGCAACGAGACTTGGATCATCATGGCTGGTGTAACACTGCTCGCTGCATTTCCAATTGCATATTCAATTTTGTTACCAGCCTTCTATCTTCCGGTGATACTCATGCTTCTTGCGTTGGGATTTCGAGGCGTCTCATTCGAGTTCCGTGCGCAGTCAAAGCAGCATCGTCGTGAGTGGGACGTTGCGTTCGGAGTTGGCTCGCTAGTTGCCGGGCTGATGCAGGGACTCATTTTGGGTGGCCTCATGCAGGGGGTGACCGTCCAGGACCGGCATTTTGCGGGAAGTGTTCTGGATATCTTTCGTCCTCTACCCATAATCAGTGGCATCACCCTTCTGTTCGGCTATGCCGTACTTGGAGCGGGATGGCTCAAACTGAAATCGAATATGTCGCTGCAACACTTTGCGAGTGGTTCCCTTCGTGTTTCTGCGCCGGCCTTTGCTGTTTTCTTCGGCATAGCTTGCTTCTATGCGGTCAGAATCCAGCCCGGGGTTCGTGCGCAGTGGGCGTCACATGGGATCACTCTTGCTTGCCTTGTTGGTTTATTTGCTATTGCGGCAGGAACGTTAACGGCACTCCCCGAAAAGAATAGGAACGCACTGCCGTTCTCGCTCGGCCTGTTGCTCTTTGTTGTGGGTATCTCAGGGACAGCTCTTATTGTATTTCCAGAGGTCGTCCCGTTCAGTGTGTCACTTTGGGATGCAGCATCATCCTCCACCAGCCAAGGATTGGTGATGATCGGCGCCGCTTGTGTCACTCCGCTAGTGCTCGCGTATTCCGCGTTTGCTTATTGGATTTTCCGGGGCAAAACACCTGAGAACGGATGGGAAGGATGAGGACTCAGCGGCGCCAAATTCTGTGGTTCTGTGCAATTTATGGATTGTCTCTAGGGACTTTCGCTCTTTTCGCGATGCTCGTCCGAATCGTACTGAGATGGACTACTTGAATGATTGCTAGTCCTAACCGGCGAAATGGGATCCCGCAAGAGCCGCGTTGCTCCACTGCCGGCGAGACGTGTTTTGCAATCATTCCGTTCCCCCCGGTGAGAAAAGTCAAAATGATTCTCCCGCTAGTTCTTCGCTTTTCTTCCAGAGCGCCTCACCATTGTTCGGATCGAGCGCATATCCGCGTACTCCTTCGCTGCTCGCGGTGATAGGAACGTCATCTGGCACGACCTTACCGACGTGGCAGTTCTCGCAGTAATGTGCACCGATCTCGTTAGCGGGAGCAACCACCGCGGTCCACACCGAAGTTGCGGCTCCTTGAGGAATGGTCTTCAACTGGGAGGGTGCCTTACCCTCTGCCGCGAGCTGCTGGTTCATATGCTCGATCATCTTTCTAACAACGCTCGGATCCAAGTGTCGATCCAGCTCAGTCTGAATGCCTCCTGGATGTACAGCTGCAGCACGCACGCCACGGTCCCGGTGCCGTTTGTCGAAGGCAACTGCGAAGAGGATGTTTGCCGTCTTGGACCTCCCATACGCAACGAAGGGCTCATAGGGCGTCCGCTCAAAGTTGGGATCCTCGAGGTCCACATTGGAGAAGCGGTGACCCGCGGAAGACAAGCTGATCAGCCGCCCACCTGCCCGGATAAGAGAAGCAATCCGGTTGGCCAGTACAAAGTGGCCCAGGTGATTAGTGCCGAACTGCGTCTCGAAGCCGTCAGCCGTACGACCGAAGGGGGTGGCCATCACACCCGCGTTGGCGATAACAACGTCGAACGGTTCGCCCCTTTCCAAGAGGTGACCACTGCAGTCTCGCACGCTTTTAAGATTAGCCAGGTCAAGCTCAACTATTTCGAAGCTACCGCCTTTGGCCGCACTTTCCCTGCGTACCGATGCAGTCGCCGCTTCGGCCTTTTTCAAGTCCTTGGCAGTGCCAACAACCTGCGCGCCATGTGCTGCAAGCGAGCGCGCAGTTTCAACTCCCAGTCCGGCCGAAACCCCGGTGACAAGAATCCTTTTGCCTTGCAGATCGATCCCAGCTAAGACATCGTCGGTGGTTGAAGTCGGCCCAAATACCCTTGTTCCTGACGTTGCGCTAAATACGGTACCCATGTTTGTCATCCTTTGTCACAGAGATTCCTCCGGAAGCTTCTGTACGCGTCATAGAACAGCAACTCAGATACCAAACCAAGAAGTTCGCACCCTGATGAATGCTCAACGCCGTCAGGCGACGCATCTGCGTCAAAAGTGTTGGCACTTGCAGATGACAACTCGAGAGAAGTGATCCGTTGAGTGACGCAGCGTTCTACTTCGCGACTTCGCCGATGCAGGATCGGCCCTCGCTCGAAGCGGACGTCGGTTTCAAGCTCGATTCCAGAGAAGACACCCCCATCGGAAAACAACTCGAAGTATGGAGTGCAGAAACGAGCCCCTTCCCTGATACTGTTAGTGCTGATGCCCGGTAATACTAGAAAGAGATAAAGGTTCGAATTGTAGAGGACAGTAACTTTTTCGAGTAGAGGAAGACAACGGCCGCAGCAAGACCGCTGTGCACGAGATTACGCATGACCTTAGAAGCGCCCGAAAGTCCAAAGCCGCCTGCGAGTCGCCGCAATAGTGTCAAGAAGGTTATGTTTGCGTCGAGTGCCGCCGTCTTCAATCGCTCCAAAGAAGAGGCGGTAGCTACATAACGATCTATATTCTTGAAGTCGTCAGCAGGAGAGCTGTAGACAAGCGGCACAATGCTGGGTGCTGCGATGAGATCCCCGTGGGTCTGGTCGTCGGTATATGCATAATTACCAGTTCACGATCGGGCTCGGACTGAACGCTGATTACCGTATACCGTCAAGCTGGAGTATCGACCAAGTCGTTCACGACATCACCTTGAGCTGCGCCGTTCACGCAGCTCATGCAACTGAGTCGTAGCGCGTGATGGTCCGAGTTATTAGGCTCTCCAATTCCATGTTATAACCAGTAGTTTTAACTTGCGTTTTGTAGGGTCTCTTCTTAGATCATCTGGGCGGTGTTGGATGATCTCCAGTGCTGTTTCCACGACTTTCTCTCTGAACGAGTCAAATTACTTATGCAGCCGCTGAGGCGTACGACGGCTTGGTGCAAGCACTGGCCGCATGTGCCGCGCAATTTGTGATCGCGCGCGCGTCAGCTGCGCCTTGACCGTTCCCTGGGGCACTCCCAGGATTCGGGCTGTCTCAAAAATTGAGAGCCCATCCACAATACGCAGCTGAAATGTTCTTCGCAAAGCAGGCGACAACCGTGCTCCGCATTTTCGCAAGAACGCCATTAGTTCGGAATTTCGAAGCTCCTCTTCCGGGCCGGGCCGCTCGTCGGCGAGTCCTTCCGATAGAGAGCGCGGTTGTTCCTTTCCGAACTGCTGGTCCAACGAACAATGAATCCGGCGTGGTCGTTTGCGCAATTGCATCAGTGCGCAGTTGCGGACAATCGTCGTCAACCAAGTAGATATCTGCGACTGCCCCCTAAACTGATTTATAAGTTTGTAAGCGGCCAAAAGGGCTTCCTGCACCGCATCCTCTGCGTCAGTTGCATTCCCCAGAAGTCGGAAGGCACAGCGATAAAAAGACGGCATGCGGAGCAACAGAACGTCCTGCAATTTCTGAGTTGCGCTTTGGTGGTCGAACGCCTCGATGCGCTGACTCTCTCTGCGTACGGCTGCTTCCGCCATATCGTTTCTCCATTCCACAAGGGAAAAGCACGTGGCCTGCCAAAGGACCGGTCGCCGCGTCACACGTCATCTACCGCAAACAGAGGGGACAGGCTGTGTCAATCAGGCTCCTCCAGTGACTGGCACGCACGACGTCGGCCGCTTCTCCTAGGGACCGCTTTGGCAGACGGCGTGCTTGTTGCGCCAAGAAGAGGGGCAATTCGGAGGATGTATGGCAAAGATAATCGAATTCCATATTCCGCAAAGGTTTCGCAAAGTTGCAAAGTGGTTGCCGCCAAACGAACGCGGCAAGCTGCTGGAGTTTTCGATGGCGGTACGAAAATCCGCGTGACAGGAAGCGCGACGCCCGGATCACGTCATGCGCGTCATTCTCATGACGTCTGCTCGTCGTGTCAGGGCAATGACTCTCGGCAATCTTGAGTTTCGGTCGTAGCCCGTGCGCCGGCGCCTGATTGCTTAACGGGCTCGTTGCGCGCTGAAGGGGTTTCGCTCAGGCTGTAGGTACTAGCAGGCTGCAGAGGTCGATTCCCGTCTCGCCATGGCATCAACGATGCCGCATGCTCGTTGGCTCCCCCGGACTTTGACGAAGCCGCCTGAATCCATCTTCTGATTGATCCTCGTTGTCGCTATCGATTGAGGGGTTTTGTAGTGATGGAGATGAAATTGCACTGACTGACAGATGTAGAGCAGCCAGTACCGGATTACTGAAACAACATGGACAAGAGCGCACAAGCTCGCGGCATCCGCAGGGTGGTCTCCACTCATATGCCTACGGTTCTTGGCGTCTTCGACCTGATCGGCTTTGAACGAGAAGACATGGCCAAACGAGAACGAGAAACTGCCTTGGTGATGGCCCTTGGCGATCTGCACGACGGAGTGCCCTTGCTGCGCGTTCATTCGCAGTGCCTCACCGGCGAAGTGCTGGGATCTCTGCGCTGTGATTGCCGAGGGCAGTTGGAACTCGCAATGTCGGCCATCGCAGACGAGGGATCGGGTCTGGTGATCTACGAATATCAGGAGGGCCGTGGCATCGGGCTCATGGCAAAGCTGAGAGCTTATGCCTTGCAAGACCAAGGTCTCGACACGATCGAAGCGAACGAATCTCTAGGTTTTGACGCTGACTGCCGTGATTTCAGTCTGGCCGTGGCTGTCCTGCATGAACTCAATATCCGGCAGGTCCGCCTGATGTCAAACAACCCGCAAAAAGTTGAAGCACTAACAGACGGCGGAATCGAAGTCATCGAACGGGTTGCCTGCGAAGCGCCGCCAAGCCCTTATGCATTGCCGTACTTGCGGACCAAGAAGGAAAAGATGGGACATTCGCTCACGATCATGTGAACGATTGGAGAAATTGGCATTAATCGGAGCACCTATGTCTAGTCAGCAGCTTAGTGCAGTGGATCTACTTGTTTCGTCCGACGTTTCGCGTGTGTCCGGCGGTGATGAGCGCTGCGATGTGTCCCCGGCAATGAAGTTCGCCGAGATCGAGAAGTCACTCGGCGAGTTGCGATCAGGGCGCATGATCGTCATTGCCGATGATGAGGATCGTGAGAATGAAGGCGACCTCGTGGTCGCGGCAGAGATGGTCACTCCTGCAGTGATCAATTTTATGGCTACCTACGCGCGGGGTTTGATTTGTCTCGCGATGACCGGCGAGCGGCTTGACCGTTTGGAGTTGGGACCCATGGTGCTCCACAACACCGCGAACCTTGGCACGGCATTTACCGTCTCGATCGATGCACGAGCAAGAGGTGTAACCACCGGAATCTCGTCGTACGATCGTGCTCAAACCATCTTGGCCGCGGTCGACCCCCGAACTGGCCCTGAAGACTTCGCGCGGCCTGGTCATGTGTTTCCCCTGCGCTCACGGCCCAACGGCGTTCTCGAAAGACGGGGCCAAACAGAAGCGTCGGTTGACCTCGCACGATTGGCAGGGTTGCATCCCGCCGCGGTGATCTGCGAAATCATGAACCGCGATGGAAGCATGGCGCGAGGCTCCGATCTGGCAAGGTTCTGCTCCGAGTTTGGCTTCACGATGGCGAGTGTAGCGCAGCTCGTTCACTTCAGGCTCGCTACGGAATCAGGCCTTGCGCGAGCTAGCCAGTATTAGCGCCCAGGTCAATTCGATTGTTGGCGCTGAGCACTTCTCAGGAATGGTTTAGCGGCCGACTTCTGCACCATAATTATCTGCATGGATTCGATCCAATTTGACTAGGTGGACATGAAGCGTGCTACTGAAGAGACAGGCACTCGTATTTAGTGATCGCAACCGCGATGCAAGCCCAGACTCACGAAGTCCCGATCATTAACTTCGCAAGGCGACTAACACATGCTGGGCCGGTCAGTGTTATCTGTATGCCTCTTGCGTCAGGTGTCATCTGCGTCGTCACGCAATTGCGAAAACGAATTCCAGCCCGATGTTTATAAAGCGTGGTTTGTGGCAGCAACTCTCATGGCACGGCAATTGCATGAACGCGATGGGTAACGCTTGTTAAGAAGAACGGATATGGCGAGAAAAACAGTGGCGGAGTTGCTGGTTGACGTTCTGGCTGAAGCCGATGTCGAGACGGTCTATGGAGTACCGAGCATATCGCGAGGATATCAGCTCGCGTGAGGCTGCTCTGAAACTAGGTTTGCTCAATGCAGAACAGTTCCACTTATGGGTACGCCCCGAGGAGATGACTCGCCCGCTAGGAGGAAAGCAATGAGCGAACGCAGGAAGGTAGTCATCATCGGCGGAGGGTTTGGCGGGCTTTCTGCCGCCCAGCACTTGAACTCAAATCTCGTGGACGTGACGCTTATTGATCGGCGGAACTATCACCTTTTCCAACCACTACTCTATCAAGTCGCAACGGGCTCGCTTTCGGCGGGAGAGATCGCCTCCCCGCTACGCAGCGTTTTGAGCCGACAGAAAAACACCCGTGTCTGGCTCGGGACAGTTGTGGATGTCGATAGCGATTCGAAACGCGTCGTTTTGGCCGATGGGACCATCGTTCCTTACGATTCACTGATCGTTGCCGCCGGCTCGCAGACATCCTACTTCGGGCACAACGAATGGCAACAGTGGGCGCCTGGTCTGAAAAGCATTGAAGAAGCTACTACTGTCCGGCACAAGATTCTGTACGCATTCGAGGTGGCCGAGCGTCTTTCGGATGCTGAGCAGCGCCGCGCCTGGCTTACATTCGTCATTGTTGGAGCAGGGCCCACGGGCGTGGAACTCTCCGGCGCCATCGCCGAAATTGCTCGCCAAACCTTGAAAAACGACTTCCGCTCTATCAAGCCGGAAGAAGCGCAGGTCATCCTGCTGGATGGAGCGCCTCGGGTACTAACGTCTTTTCCGGAAGACCTCGCTGAAAAAGCGAGGCACTCGCTCGCCAAGTTGGGTGTCCAGGTCAGGTGCGGCGCAATGGTAAAGCACGTGGATGACGAGGGTCTAACAATCGAATTCGACAACCGAACGGATTCGATCGCTGCGAAAACAGTAGTCTGGGCCGGTGGTATCACTGCGTCGCCGCTGGGCAAAATCCTGGTTAGCCACACAAAGGCCGAGGCCGTCAAAGGAGGAAGAGTCAAGGTAAATCCTAACCTCACGATTCCAAACTACCCGGACATCTACGTCATAGGAGATCTGGCTTCGGCGATGGATGGCAAGGGAAAGCCGCTGCCGGGACTAGCGCAGGTCGCCATGCAGGGAGGAGCCTATGCAGCCAAGGCGATCTTGCGAAAAGTAAAGGGCCAGTCGGAGCTTCCAGCGTTTCATTACTTCGACAAGGGGTCTCTGGCAGTGATTGGGCGCGCGGCCGCAGTGGCGGACGTTTTCGGTGCCCATCTATCGGGCTTCATAGCCTGGCTGGTGTGGGTCTTCATCCATCTTATGTACTTGGTCACTTTTCAGAGCCGAATTCTGGTCTTTATTCAGTGGGCAATCCAGAATCTGACATTCAGCCGCGGTGCCCGGTTAATTACCGGTGCCGCTCCCACGGATTTCAATTTCTCTAAGCAGCTCTCTGAAATCAAGCCTGAACCGGTAGCTCCACGTTGACCTACTGGGCTCCCGTCGGCAGAGACACAGATGTCTCAAGGCGGGCAAGTATGCAAATCTGGATAGCGACAGCGGCCGCTAGTCATTTCCGAGTTCCACCCTCAACCCCGAGGCTTTGGGCGGCTCCGAATTGCATCATCCGGTACAATTTATCCGACGTTGTCAACCGCCGCATGATCGGCGACGACCAGACGCAGCTCGCGACATTTTGGTTTTTACTTTCCTTCTGATTAAGGCGCGTCGTTATGAGCACGCAGGATGTGCCAACCGTATTCATTGTCGATGATGATAGAGATGTACGTGAGTCTCTCCAGGAGCTGCTGGAATCTGTAGGCTTGCACCCTAAGTCTTTCGGAACTGCGCGAGAGTTTTTGTCGAGTCCGCGCAGTGACGGCCCCAGTTGTCTAATTCTTGACGTGAGACTTCCCGGCATTAGCGGCTTGGACCTTCAGCACGAACTGAAAAAAGGGAAAGTAAGTATTCCAATCATCTTTCTCACAGCACACGCAGACGTTCCGATGTCGGTCAAGGCCATGAAGTCTGGCGCGATTGAGTTTCTCACCAAACCATTCCGGCACCAGGATCTGCTCGATGCGGTTCAGCGATCGCTCGCTCGAGATCGCATCGGCCGCGAAAAGCAGCGTGACATTTCTGAACTGCGACAGCGATACAACACATTAAGCCTCCGGGAGCGCGAGGTGATGAGCCGCGTTGTTACCGGGATGCTTAACAAGCAAGTTGCGGCGGAGCTGGACGCCAGTGAAGGCACTGTCAAAATGCATCGGAGCCAGGTGATGAAAAAGATGCAGGCTAAATCCTTGCCTGATCTCGTCAGAATGGCGGACAAGCTGAAATCCATCACGCAGTCCACTTTTCGCGAATCGATGCTAGCACCACCCGATTATCGATAGTAAGGATCTAATCTCTAAAGTCTGGTTCAGCCTGCCTAAAGTTTGATTGTTCCAAGTGAGGTAAAGACGTTAATCTTGCCACATGGCGATGGACCGAAAGTCAAACTTAATAGCGATCATTGATGACGACGATGCCATGCAGGATTCACTGCACGACCTAATAGAAGCGGCTGGACTAGTCGCACGGTGCTTCGGATCTGCGGAAGAATTCCTCGAATCCGATTTGCGTACCCAGGCTGCATGCCTAATTGTTGATATCCGTATGCCGAAGATATCGGGCCTGCAGTTGCAGGCCAAGTTGAAAGAAGAGGGATGCAATATTCCGGTCATCTTCGTCACGGCTCATGGAGACGCCAGGATGAGAATTCGAGCGATGAGAGAGGGTGCAGTCGAGTTCCTCGCAAAACCGTTCGATCATCACTTATTGCTCAAAAGAGTTCGTGCTGCTCTGAATATGAATATGTGAAAAGCCTCCATTTATCGCAGTCGCGTGGAGACGTAAGCCTAGAGGTTTCTGTGGGAGATGGTGCAACAATCACGGACCCTGTGACGGATCATGCCGAGCGTGCGTTCGAGCGGATCATCGGCAATAGCACTGCCCTCGAATCTGTTCTCGAGCAAGTGGAGCAGGTTGCGCCCACAAGCTCGACTGTCCTCATCGAAGGCGAAACCGGTACAGGGAAGGAACTCATCGCCCATGCCATTCACAATGCAAGTCAGCGCTATGGACGCGCATTCATAAAGCTGAATTGCGCGGCCATTCCGCTGGATCTTCTGGAAAGCGAATTGTTCGGTCATGAGAAGGGCGCGTTTACCGGTGCGATTGCGCAGAAGATCGGGCGCTTCGAAATGGCTGATAAAGGCACGCTGTTTTTGGACGAAGTGGGCGATATCCCCTCGGCGCTGCAGCCGAAGTTGCTGCGTGTGCTGCAGGAACAGGAGTTCGAGCGACTAGGCGGCGGTCACACGCACAAAGTGGACGTCCGGCTGGTGGCGGCAACCAATCGGGATCTGGTAAGGTTGGTCGCTCGCGGTCAATTTCGCAGTGACCTGTATTATCGTCTGAACGTCTTCCCCATCTTGCTGCCGGCGCTCCGCGAGCGCCGGGAAGATATTCCCGCTCTAGTCACGCATTTCGTGAAGCTGTTTAGCCGCCGCATGGGGAAGCAAGTCGACAGCATTCCTCCGGAAACCATGTCTGCCTTCCAGTCGTATTCCTGGCCTGGCAACATCCGCGAGTTGCAGAACTTGGTGGAACGCGCGGTGATCCTTTCGCGGGACGGCGTGCTCCCAAACCCGCTTCACAAAAAGCAAACAGAGCTCATGACCCCCAGTCTGCATCCCAGCCGAACTTTCCACTCATCGATGACCTTGGAAGGCTCAGATCGCGCTCTGATTTTGGAAACGCTTGAGCAGGCCGGCTGGATCGTCGGTGGGCCGCGCGGCGCAGCGGCGAAACTCGGACTGAAACGAACCACGCTGCTGGCCAGGATGAGAAGGCTCGGGATTTCGAGACCTATCTCCCAGGAGGGAGCAGATGTTCTCAGCGAGTCACTGTGACGATGCTCAAGTTTGAAAGTCTCGTGGGGCAACGCCGTGAAATGAGAGTCAAAGGTTAGCAAGCACGGACGGTTGGACTAGCAGGTGCTAAATCAACACGATTCTGGTGGTGTTCGTCGCGCATTGCAGGTTGGGCCCCAAGCCACAGACATTAGTACAATTTCTGCGGATCGTGTATCGGGAAGGTCCGGAGTCCAAAATCGAGGTGACATATGGCAAGCAGCGAACGTTCAGAAGTCAGGGATCTCCTTGCACTTTCGATGATCCCAGAGGCGTGGGTGGGGAGAGAGCCGCCTGCCATTGCCGCTGACCTCGCCGATTTGCTGATTGGATCGCTCGAGTTGGATTTCGCTTTTGTGCGCTTGTGCAATCCCACAGGGTCCCCGGCGGTCGAGGTGATACGGGGAGACTGCTGGAAGGGATTCCCTGAATGGCTGCAACAACGTCTCGCTGCGTTCGGTCAAATTTCTCGGACGGAAATCGTGACCAATGTTGGTGGGGTCGAGAAATCCTGCTGCGCTGTTGTAATTCCTATTGGCGTAAATAGCGAGCGGGGTCTCATTGCGGTGGCGTGTGATCGCTCCGATTTTCCCGACCAGATCGATCAGCAACTGCTTTCCGTGGCGGCGAATAATGCCGCAACAGCATTTCAGAACGCACTCCTTATCAATGAGCTACGTATCGCTCAAAAAGCGTTGCGCGACCAAGGGCAAGAACTTCGCAAAGCCCGCGACGAGTTAGAAATTAAGGTGGCGGAACGAACCTCGGAACTGCGCAAAAGCGAAAAAGAGCTTCGCGATGTGATCGATACCATTCCCGCGATAGTGTGGAGTACTTTGCCCGATGGCTCCAATACTTACGTTAACAAGCGATTTGTGGAGTACTCGGGGTCATCGGCGGAACAGATGGCCGGGTCAGGGTGGCAAGCGCTAATTCACCCTGATGATCTTGCGCGACATACAGCTGAATGGATGGAAGCAGTTGCTACCGGCAAGCCCCACGAAAATGAGGTGCGTTCCCGCCGCTCGGATGGGCAATATCGCTGGCAGTTGGACCGCGGAGTGCCGCTCCGAGATGAAGATGGAAACATCGTCAAGTGGTATGGCATCACGACAGACATCGAAGATCGCAAACGCGCCGACGAGGCGCTGCACCTAGTGTCTACCGACTTGCAAGACAGCAAAGCCAAGCTTGAAGAAGCCCAGCGCATTGCACATGTCGGCTACTGGGAGTGGGACCTGACGTCGAATCGCGTGATCTGGTCAGACGAAACCTACCGCATCTATGGACTGCGGCCGCAGGAGTATCCCATTGACATAGCTGTTCTACGAAAAATGATCCACCCCGAAGATTCAGAATTTGTGTTCCGAGTGGCCGAGGAGGCCGTTCGCGGAGGATTGCGCACGGACGTAGAACACCGAATCATCCGTCCCAGTGGCGAACTACGCACGGTGCATAGTCAGGGCGATGTGAAGAAAGACGCGTCGGGGAGGCCCTGCCAAATGTTCGGTACGGTCCAGGACATTACTGACCGCAAGCGCGCGGAGGACAAAATCCGCGAACAGGAAGCAGAACTACGACAGATTGTGGACCTTGCCCCTCAACTCGTCACGGTGTTCGGCCCCAACCGCGAACGCCTTTATGCCAACCGTATTCTGCTCGACTACCTCGGCATTAGTCTTGATGAGTGGCGGCAGAGACCTGATAGCATTGAGTTCCTTCATCCCGATGACAGGGAACGGGTGCACGCTCATTCTGATCGTGCTCTCTCTAGTGGCGCTCCTTACGAGCTGGAGTTCCGAGTGCGCAAGAGCAGCGGAAACTATCGCTGGTTTTTGACTCGTTTCAGTCCAGTGCGCGACGATAAGGGGCAGATCATGCGGTGGTATGTTGCGGCTACCGACATCGAAGATCGCAAACGCGCCGAGGAAGCCCTTCAGCAAAGCCAATTTTATCTCGCTGAGGGGCAGCGCCTTGCCCACATGGGAAGTTGGGCTTTTAACCCCTCTGGTTTTTTTGATTACTGGTCTGAGGAGTTGTTCAAGATTTACGGCCTAGATCCGGGTGGCAAGCCGCCAACAGTAGACGAATATTTGGCTCTTGTACACCCGGAAGATCGTGCGTTCATGAAACAAGGCATTGCGAGAATGTTGGATGACCATCTTGCATTCGACTTCACAAAACGAATTGTGCGGCCTGACGGAGAGATTCGTCACGTACGTTGTGTGGGCGTTCCGGTCACGCAAGAGGGGATTTTCCAGGGCTTCCTTGGGACAGGGATGGATGTTACCGAGCACGAGCTTCTCACTCAGGAGCTCCGGCGCCGGGAAGCATACTTGGCGGAAGCTCAACGACTCAGTCAAACGGGCAGTTTCGGGTGGAGACCTGACAGCGGAGAGGTTGTCTGGTCAGACGAAACCTATCGCATCTTCGAGTACGACCACACGGTCAAGCCAACGATAGATTTAGTGGAGCAGCGCGTCCATCCCGAGGACCGGCCCGACTTTCTGAAGGTCATCGAGAGTGCCTCTGCGGGGGCGACACAGTTCGAGCATACTTATCGTCTGCTGCTGCCTGACGGGAGTGTTAAGCACGTCCACGCCCTGGCCCACGCATTACAAGATTCATCCGGCAACCGCGAGTTCGTCGGGGCGGTGACCGACGTTACGTCGATCAAGCGAGCAGAAGAGGAACTCCGCACAAGCGAAGCGTACTTGGCCGAGGCGCAGAGGCTGAGCCAAACCGGCAGTTGGGCCTGGAACCCAGACCAGGATATCAGGTACTGGTCGGAGGAATGCTACCGTGTTTTGAGTTTCGATCCACAGGATGGCTTGCCCCGATTCGATGACTTCTTTCAGCGGCTTCATCCAGACGACCGACCCGGCTTCAGGGAACTAATCCAGACGGCTATCCGCGAGAAGGCAGAGTGGGAGGCGGACTACCGCATCGTGCATCCGGACGGCCCTATCAGGGACATTCACGTCGTAGGGCATCCCGTTGTGAGCACGTCGGGCCATCTCGTTGAATTTGTGGGCACTGTGATCGACGTCACGGAGC
>DATNMU010000003.1:0-3593 GCA_035602195.1 Candidatus Acidiferrum sp. | reverse complement strand
GCGATTTCGCCATCGCAACTCACAGGGTTGTTTATAAATTGAAAAGCAATCTTCGAAACTGTTGTATTTCTACGGATACAGATATTTTGACTTAGGGAGTGTGAAATGGGTAACGTTAAGTTGATTGTAATCTATCCTCGTCCCAAAGACATCGAATCCTTCGAGCGGGTATATAAGAACGAACATGTGCCCATGGCCGTCGAGAAGCTTGGCGGCAAGACAAAAATTGTGGCGAGCAAAATAGTCGGTTCCCCACAAGGGACACCACCCTTCCATCGCATTGCAGAGATCCATTTCCCCTCCATGGAGGCTCTGCAAGCCTGCGCCGCATCGGAGGGCGGCAAACAGACGATCGCTAATGCAGTTGCAATTTCTTCCGGCGGCGCACCGATCTTCCTGGTCGCCGAAGAGGAAGTATTCGCGTTTCAAGGGAAGTGACTTATCGGCCGAGACTCCCCCCTCAGCCCCAGTTCAGAACACCTGCGCCGGCTCTTTATGCACTGGTCTTCCCGGGCGAAGGCCTGCCGATTGCTATCAGCACAAGCTGAGATCAGGCGGTCAGATACTTTTTCATGCAGCGGACGCAAGGGGCATATCCCTGTCGCAGCGCTTCCCGGGCCTGGATTGTCTGAATGTGCGCTTTGTCGTGGATGAAGGGACACCCCGCTGCGTGAAAAGTTTTCCCATCCCCCGAAACGATCACCCACATATCCGGGGGCACGCCAGCACCAGGCTGTGCATGTTCTGAACGCAGTTCTGGACGGCTGAAGACCGAAGATCTAGCCACCTCGAAACTGCCGGCGACCAGGACTGCCGCGGCGGCGGCGACCATCCATCCGAGAAAGCTTCGGCGGTTACCAGGCATATTTTCTTCTAGTCTCCGGT
The DNA here is from genome assembly GCA_035602195.1 of Candidatus Acidiferrum sp. Classification (GTDB taxonomy): domain Bacteria; phylum Acidobacteriota; class Terriglobia; order Terriglobales; family Acidobacteriaceae; genus Sulfotelmatobacter. The sequence goes on along the minus strand of DATNMU010000003.1, from coordinate 2,708 downwards.
GCAAACGGTGGCTGAACCCCAGCGGCACTTCGAACATCCTTTCGTCGCCGTAGAGCTGAACCACATTGCGCATACCGTCAAGCACAGCTGTGCAGTGCTTGCAGCCACGGAGATGGTATTCCATGGCAGCGCGCAGGCTTGCATCGACTTCACCTTCAAGGTAATTCGAGATCTCCCGCCACACTTCTTCGCAGCTGACTACCATGGCTTCGTCCCCTTAGCAAGAAACAGCTTACTGCTCCAGCTACCGCCGAACCCCGGCGCCAGCAGATCGCGCAGCATCAGCCGCGCCCGCAGCAAGCGCGTCTTGACCGATGCGGTTGAGATCCCGAGAGCCTTGGAGGTCTCTTCGATGCTCAAGTGCTGCATATCGCGCAGGACAAACGTTTCGCGGTACTTCTCTCCGAGCGAGGCCAACGCTTCGGCCAGCTTCTGCCGGACTTCCTTGCGTTCCAGGGTCTCCAAAGGGATTTCGCGCCAGTCGGCAAAGTCGCGGGGAGTATAGTTGCCTTCCTCGTCCTGACGGTCAACGATCGGCTCCATAATGTTGGCGTGTTCTTTCCTTCTCCACATACGCGCCTCGTTAATGGTGATCTGGGTCAGCCAGGTGCTGAACCGTGCCTCCGCACGGAACTGCCGGATATGCTTAAAGGCTTTCAGCACCGCCTCCTGGGCCACGTCTTCGGCATCGGCCTCATTGCGTAAAATGGCAAAGGCCGCAGAGTACACGCGCCTTTCGTAAGGCCGGATCAGATCGTAGAAGAGATCGTGCTCGCCGTTCCGGATACGCTGGATCAGCATCTCTTCGTTGAATAGGTTCGCTGGAGGTTCCAGCGAAGTCACTTCTTCCGGCATCGTTCCTCACCGTGAGCGTCACTGCAGTTACAGACCGTCACTATTCTGATCGGTATTCCGGGTCCTTCTTCCATCCTGTGAACATGGAGACGAAGTTATTCCAGCCATGGAGCACCACCATCACCAGATGCCCGAACACGAACGCCAGCATCGCCCACATGATCAGGAAATGCCACAACCGCGCCCAGTGAAAGCCGCCCATGATCCACGCTAGCCACGAGAACTGGACTGGTTTCCATATAGCGAGACCGGTCAGCACCGACAGTAGGCCCAGTCCGATCGCAGAGGTGTATGCGTGCTTCTGTAGCGGGTTGTAGGCTTCCCTGGCGGGCGGCTTGGGGCCGAAAAGGAAGTAGTGGCGCACCATCGGCCACACGCCAGGGAGATCACGTCGTACAAAGAGCACCTGCTTGTAGTTTCCGCTGAAGATCTGGTAGCCGATATACAGCAGTCCGGTCCCGATGTAGATCCACATAAAGGTGAGGTGCCACTGGAGCGCGCCTCCCAGCCATCCGCCGAGTGCGAAAGCTTTGGGCCAGTTGAGGAGATCCTTTTGTGGGATTTTTGCTCCGAAGCTAGGAAAGGCGCGGAAGATCTGCAGACCGCTTCCGGCCATCACGAACAGCGAGACGGCGTTCACCCAGTGGCAAAGGCGAACCACAAAAGGGTGTTCATACACCGCTTCTGTTACTTCTCCTGTCTTCACGTTTTCGATTGCAATCGCGCGAGTTGCCATAGTCATCGCTCCGGGCTACAGACCATAGAATTCCGAGTAGCCTTGGTCTTCCCAGTAGCCGGCCTTTTCCAGTACATGGCTCACTTTGAGGTCGGTGAGATACTTTGCCTGCTTGTAGCCAATCTTCGTGGGAACGCTCAGACGCAGCGGAGCGCCGTGTTCGCGGGTCAGCGACTGGCCGTACATTTCGTAGCAGAGCAAAGACTGTGGATGCACGGCGGTCGCCATGTCGAGCGACTCGTAATAGTCATCCGCGCATTCGACGGTCACGAAGCGGGCGGTCGGATCAGCGCCGATTATCTTGAGGAAGTCGGAGAGACGCGCGCCGCCGAACCGGCCAATCACGTCCCATCCCTCGATGCAAACATGCCGTGTGTTTTGCGTACACTTGGGCAAAGCCTGAATCTGCGCGAGAGTGTACTCTCCCGGCTTTTGTACCGCGCCCGTCACCGTGAGAGTCCACTTGTCGAAATCCACTTGGGGGTCATCGATGTCGTAGTCGTTAATCGGGAACTTATCGAGAGGGGTCAGCTCTGACTCAGCAAATGTGGGCGCCAAATGGCCGGAGCGGAAGAGCCTTGCCGAGGCCCAATCGCTGAAGCCAAGACCGCCCTTGAGGAGTGGCTTCTGCAATTGCGGGATGGCAAAAGCGCCCAGCGCTATCACCGGTGTGAGTTTCAACAACTCACGCCGGCTGATGGTTTTGAACTTGCGGCTGTCGGTCCGTGAGTACATAACCGTTCTCCGTTGCAGACGATAAGAGACAGAGGTTATATGAGATTTACGAATCAGCAAAAAGTTACAAACCGACCGTCTGCGTAGGGACAATATCACCCGGCGGGCTCTGGACCCCACCGCGCCGCCCTCTCCTTCACGAGCAACACACAATCGAGATCGGTGACAAAATCAGAAACTTATCGTTGTGTGGTCCATCAAAGTGTACGCAATTGTCCTCCGCACAAAAAATTCGCAAACTCTGTAACCTTTTCTCCGGCGAATCGCTCTCATTCACACGCGTCGCTTGAACCATTAGGCACAGGACTGCGAGTGTTGGACGACAGCATGAAGCAGAACTACTGTAGTGATCGCGTGATGAATCAAACGTGGAGGGGCAGGG
>DATNMU010000002.1:0-7212 GCA_035602195.1 Candidatus Acidiferrum sp. | reverse complement strand
GGGGGCGTAGTTCAGTTGGTTAGAACGCTGCCCTGTCGTTGGTTAGAATTTCACACTGTCACGGCACATCCCAATCAGCGGCTATTTGCTCGTTGGTGCTTATACAAAGGCCTTGACGCATGCTCCTTACAAACGTGCGCTGGAACAAACGCCAGAGCAAGCGGCGAGACGAAACGCGAATGCGCTCTAACGAATTTCTCCGCAACAGAAGCAGCCTCCCCGCTAGTGTGTAGATGCAAGCCGAGCTCAGTCCTGCCAATGGTCCGCAGGTGGCGCGATGCCGAAGCGCTTCATCTTGTAGAGGAGCGTAGTGCGCTTTAGACCAAGTCTCGCGGCGGCTCCTCGAGGCCCACCCAGTTTCCAGTTGGCGCGCTGGCATTCCGTAAGGATTTCGTGACGAATCTTGTCTTCGAGCGTTGGATTTGCAATCTCAGGCTCTAACGATTCACAGCTTTCGAGAGGCGTCGGTTCAAAAACGCCGTCATTGGACAGAATGACGCCACGCGCAACGTAGTTTTGCAGCTCTCGGATGTTTCCGGGCCACGGATAACGAGCCAGGGCGCGCATGGTTTCCTCAGGAATTGTTTCAATTGTTTTGTCCATGGAGTTGGCGAACTGTTGAACGAAATGTTCCAGAAGCTCAGGGATGTCGGCTTTCCTTTCTCGGAGGGGTGGGAGATAAATCGGAAAAGTATTCAGCCGGTAGAACAAATCTTTACGGAACTCCCGCTCCCGCACCAATTGGTTCAGGTCCTGGTTGGTCGCAGCAACGACGCGAACATCGACTCGCGTTGTACGCGTGCTGCCCACGGCCTTAAACTCACGCTCCTGGAGCACGCGGAGCAGCTTGGGTTGAATCTCCAATGGCATGTCTCCAATTTCGTCGAGGAACAGCGTGCCACGATCTGCCAGCGCAAAGTGGCCCAGATGAGAATTGATGGCGCCCGTGAAGGCGCCACGTTCGTGTCCGAAGAGCTCGCTTTCGAGAAGACCGGCTGGCATCGCCGCGCAGTTCACTTTGACCAGATTTTGGTTTCGGCGGGGGCTGAACTCGTGTATCGCCCGCACAATGACTTCCTTGCCGGTGCCGGTCTCTCCGCTAAGCAGGACGGTTGTATTAGTGCCGGCCACGGCCTCCACCTGACTGAGGATTGCGCGCAGGCTGCCGCGGCGCCCCACGATCGCATCCAGGAACGAGGTTTCCGCGCGTTCCGGGTTCCGCGCGATTCGGTTGTCAGCACGATAGAGAGTGGCACTTACGGCCGAGCTTTCCGGATAACTCGTGACCTTCGTGACCGAATTTGGTGCTATACCCATGGTCTGCTCCTACAAAACCTAGTGCTGCCAGCCGCCACCGAGCGAGCGGTAGAGTTGGACGAGGCTTTGGTATTCGTTGTCGCGAGCTCGCGCTAGCGTCAGTTCAGCCGAATAGAGAGACCGCTGTCCGTCCAGAACCTCGAGATAAGTTGTGGTGCCGCCTTGGTAGCGCATGTCGGAGAGGCGCACGGATTCCTGCAAGTCCGTTACGGTGACTTCCTGGCGCACACGAACCTCGTGCAGTTTCTGGTAGCCGATGAGTGTGTCGGAAACGTCGCCGAAGGCGCGCTGAATGGCTTGCTGATAGGCGAGCAAGATTTGCTTGTACTGGGATTCAGCAAGGTGCAAATTTCCCTTGAGAGCGCCGCCGGTGAAAATTGGTTGACTCACTTGCGCCCCGTAAGACCAGATGCCTAGTTGCGTCGTCATTAAACTCGTAAAAGCACTGCTGCGGCCGAACGCCCCACCACCGGATCCCGTGAGCGAAATCTGCGGAAAAAATTGTGCCTTGGCGACGCCAATTTCGGCGTTCGCAGCGATTAAGTGTTGTTCCGCTTCACGAATATCAGGGCGGCGCTCTAGGAGTGAGGAAGTGAGCCCGGCATCTAGGAGTGAGGAAGTGAGCCCGGCAGGAACTTCGGGCGGCAACGGCTGCTCAACGAGCGGCCGTCCACGGGTTATGGCTTGAGGATAATTGCCGAGCAGAATGCTGATGGCATTTTCTTCCTGCGCGACTTGCCGTTCCAGATCGGGAATTGTGGCATTCGCAGTGTCAAGCGTTTGCTGCGCTTGCAGCACATCGAGCTTCGTGGCGACGCCGTGCTCGACACGCAACTTGGTCAACTTGACGGAGTCTTCCTGGGTTTTAATCGTCTCGTGGGTGATCTGCAGCTGCAGATCCAGTTCAAGCAGAGCGAAGTAGTCGCTGGCAACGTCGCTGACCAGCGTCAAAATGACCGTTTGCCGGGCATCTTCGGTGGCAAGGAGCTCAGCTCGCGCAGCTTCCGTTGCACGCCGGAGACGCCCAAAAAAATCCAGCTGAAAAGCCGCATCGGCCGTGAGAAGCCCAAAGTTAGATCTAGTTTGAAAAGTATAGTCTTTGCCGCCCTTGAAATTTGCGTCGGCACCTATTTGCGGGAACAAGTGCGAGCGCGTGATAGCGACTTCTGCGCGGGCGGCGTTGATGCGCTCGGTGGCAATCTGCAAATCGTAATTTTGCTTCAGCGCCGCGCGGATGAGCTCCTGCAGCTGCGGGTCTTGGAAGACTTGCCACCATGGCAGGTCGGCGTACGAAGCGGTCTGTGTTTGAAGTTGTGGATTTGCGCTGAGATCGCGATAGGTTGCCGGAGTTTGCACCACGGGACGCTTATAGTTGGGGCCGACCATGCAGCCGGAGACCATCACGGCGATCAGCAAAGAAGGAGCCAAGCGCATTCGCTTGGTCATCGGAATTCTCCTGTCGTTTCCGCGGCAGCTCATTTCAGTCGCCCTCCACGGGCGCAGGTGCTGCAGTTGCCGGTAGAGATCCGGCAGCGGCCTGCGTGCCAGCGCCCGACCATTTTTCAACTAAGTAGAAAATTGCGGGCACGAAGAAGATGCCGATGAAGCTCGCGGCGAGCATGCCACCAATAACTGTGGTGCCCATGATTTGGCGCGCAACGGCGCCCGCGCCAGAGGCGGTCCACAGCGGTACGCAGCCGAGAATAAATGCGAACGACGTCATGAGAATCGGTCGCAAACGCAAACGGGCTCCTTCGAGGGCGGCATCTACCAATGGTTTCCCCTTCTCGAATTGGTCCTTCGCGAATTCCACGATCAAAATGGCGTTCTTTGCGGCTAGACCGATCAGCATAACGAGACCGATCTGCGAGTACACGTCGTTCTCGATCTGCACAAGATAAGGCGGATAAAAAACGCTGACGAGGAAGCGCCGCAGCCACAACACCGCGAACGCGCCGAAAATTGCCACCGGCGTGCTGAGCAACACGCTGAACGGCAGCGACCAGCTTTCATCCGCCGCTCTCCCACGGAATTTCACGACCACATACAAAAGCAAGCTGAACACGACCAAAAAAATGAGAGAGGTGATTCCCAGAACAAACAATGACAAATGATAGATGGACTCCGCAGGCGTTGAGTGTGGCTTGAAAATACTCGGAATGGGGTTGCTGCCAGGAGATTCTGCGACGCACAAATGCGCAGCGAGTAATATTCCGGTCAGCAGAACCAGCACCCCGATGGTGCGGCCGATGACAACAGATTTTTCTCGAATTTCATTGTTCTCGGCCATGCCACTTTTCCTAACTCAAAATCTGAATTCCCCATGTCATCTCTGCTGCGTTTTCTTCCACTCTCATTTGCTTGAGACCGCTGCTCTGCGGGTCCCCGATGCGGTCCTGCTTGATTCCGGCACGCGGGGATTTACTATCAGCCGCGAGCCTCTCTGCCCGGTCAAATACGTCCAAATCCACTGCAAGAACACGCTCACGCGCAGACTCGACTGCCCCAGGTATTGGAGGTGGACCGCCGCCCACGCGAGCCACGCTACGAACCCGCTGAGATGGACCTTGCGGCTTTGGAGCACGGCGAAGCCTTTGCCCACCACGGCCATGCTGCCTTTGTCGAAGTAGCTAAACGGGCCCGGCGGGGCAGTACCAGCGATCCGGCTGCGAATCACTTTCGCTGCATAGCGCCCTTGCTGCATGGCTACCTGCGCCACGCCGGGAAGGGCCTTCCCGTTCTGCTCAAGTGATGCGGTGTCGCCAATTACACAAATCTCCGGGTGTTCAGGGACTGTCAGGTCTTTCTGAACGCGCACCCGGCCAGCGCGATCGGTTTCTACCTTTAGCCACTTGCCAGCAGGTGACGGGGCCACACCTGCGGTCCAGATCACGGTTTTGCTAACAATGCGCTCGCCCGCCACGATGATTCCGTCCGCGTCGATTTGGTCGACGCTGTGTCCGAGTCGAACCTCAACGCCCAATCTTCCAAGCCGGTGGTTTGCAGCCTTAGAGAGGTCCGGGAAAAAGGGCGGCAGGACCCGCGGCGCCATGTCCACAAGTACAATCCGCGCGGAGGCCGGATCGATTCGTCGAAATTCTGATTTCAGCGTGCTGCGCACCAGCACAGCAATCGCGCCAGCCATTTCCACGCCAGTGGGCCCGGCCCCCACCAGTACGAAAGTCAACAAATCACGGTGACGGCTGGGATCTTCTTCGGCCTCGGCCAGTTCAAACGCCTGCAAAAGCTTGTTTCGGATTTCCACGGCGCCGGCGAGGCTTTTCAACCCCGGAGCAAACTCTTCAAATTCGTCATGCCCGAAGTAGCTGTGACTCACACCCGTTGCGAGAATCAAGTAATCGTATGTGATGGATACGTTCTCCCTGTCGGCGTCACTGACGAAGACGCACTTTTGCTCTTTGTCCACTCCCGTGACTTCACCCAGGATCACCGTGGTGTTTTTCTGATTCCGAAGAATGCCGCGGATGGGAGAACCGATCTGGCCCGGAGACAGCACCGAGGTTGCAACCTGATAAAGCAGCGGCTGGAACACGTGATGGTTTGTGCGGTCGATCAGAATTATTTTCGCTGGCACATTCCTTAGCGCCTTGGCGGCGGCCAACCCGCCAAACCCTCCGCCGACAATCACGATCTTCGGTTGCGACATGCTTTCTCCAGTTCACTTCAGGCCACGACAAGTGAAGCCGCCCGCAAATTGCGACCACAAATCAAAGGCAACTCGTACCCCAAATCACTCTCGAGGGAATTCGCTGAAAAGAAGTGTGTTAGGAACGTCACACTCCTGTGTGGTGGGAATTCGCTGTCAACATGCGCCCAACTGCACAGATGTTGTCATCGGCGTGGATGCAATGGGAGGACGAGAATGCCCTTCAGGAACCGTCAAGATTTCGATCGAAGGAAGTTGAGCAAGAGGATCGCTTTGAAGCTGGCATCTTTCGTGGTGACCAGCAACCGCCGATTCCGCACTGATGTGTATAACGGCTCGCCTGGGATCGCTTCCCGTTAACCGTCGAGGGTCTCGTTCTTTGGCGCTTCCATACGGTTCTTACAATTCTAGCCATTCTGGTTTCGAAGATCCGTGGGGCACAAGAACTGTCCGGAAGGACCCGGGTGTTCGTGACATTTGCACCTGTTCGGTGACACCTTGATAGCGACCGAGAGGCGTGTCCGCGGTAAAGAGATCCGGCGCCACGTAAGTGTGTTCCTCCGAAGAGCCGGCGGTTTCCCGCGCGTATGCCTTGTCGAATATGCCCATCGAGAGCAGCCACAGCACGGTTCTGGTCAGGGATACGACGACACGATAGCTTCCTCCCTCGGTTGCACGCCGTCGCAGGGCTTCAAGAACACCGATGGTGCCGAGCCAGCCCACCACGTTGTCGCAGATCGGAATAATTGGCGGCGACTTGGGCTCAGTCGGTGTCCCCTCGATGGAAAACAAGCCCGACACTGCTGCGCCGACCTCATCGAAGCCAACCCGATTTGACCAGGGACCCCGTTCGCCGTGGAGGACTACCTTGACGTGAATCAATCCCGGCTTTGTTTGGCTGAGTTCTTCTGCGGTAAGGCCATATCTCTCCAAGTAACCGGGGCGCCGATTTGCGAAGAACACGTCGGCATCCTTCAGGAGGTGATCGAACTTGGCACGATCTTCTTTGGAGCCATCCAGTATCGTGGAACGCATCCCAACCTGCACGTCCCAGGCAAAGGCCTCCACCTCCGTATCATCAGGCCTCCAGATGTTGAGGACGTCGGCACCGTAGCAGGCCAAGTCTCTGCCGATGCCGGCTCCGGCAATCACGTGCCCCAGTCCGAACGCGCGAATGCCTTCCAATGGGCTCTTTGCGCCGTGCTTGAATGGCAGCGGCTCACTCTCTCCGATTTTTTCCAAAGTAATCAGTGGCATTCTGGAGAGCACATCGGTGTACTGGGGCTCTTTGCGAAACTCATCGTTGGTACGCACCATGGCGATGACAAGCCCGGCCTCTGCCGCGGCCGCCTCCAACTCCTCCGCGCGCCACTGCAGAATGGCATTGCTAACGGATTCGGGGCTGTCACTGCACCTCAAGAAATTCAGCGCCCGCGCGTGCAGCCTGGGGTAAAGGTTGAGAGCCACCATGTGACGCCCGTCGCGTGTTTTACGGAAGAGCGGCAATTCGAAGAACGGGTTATCGCGATTCACACCCATCGCGGGAGGGCGTCCGTTGATCGTTTCCCATTTCCCCTCGAAGAAGCAGCAGAAGCGCCGGACAGCTTTGCGGACGTCGACATGAATGTCCTGCCCTTCGCCAGTTTGGGATTTCCAGAGCGCTGCCACCGCTATGGTTTTGGCAGCAAGGGCAACAGCGGCCATGGCGCCAAATCGGAAACAGCTGGGCACGATCGGATCCTGTCCGTAAAACGTCAGCTTTCCTCCAGAGTCCGCAGTGCTGAGTCCCACGCCGCTCAATAGTTCCTCGAGGCCGGCGTAGAGATCAAACTGCGGTGAAGTCGCTGGTGTGCTCAGTTTTGATTGGAGCGTCTCCGTCAAATTGGCGCCGCTGGAACTTCCTTGCGCTTTCCCGTCGGATTTTGTCCGCGCCACCGCAGCTTCTGATTTATTCATGGCTCACTCTTTCTTCCCTTCGAATCTCGTTTTCTCAGCGGAAAGTGTTCGGTGCCGCTCCTCGATTAGGCTCGACGGATTACTTTGCCGATGCCAGCTTGGCAGCACCTCGCCTGCGCAGACTTAGAAGCCCCAGCAACGCTTCGTTCTCTTCTTGGGCGAGTTGCTGCAGCGAACGATTACCGGCTTCCTGCATTACTCCTTGGGTGATGGTCTGCTTCAGTTCGGCAGAAATCTCGGGATTCCCGAGGGTCTTCATCAGGCCTGCTAGC
>DATNMU010000001.1:0-6895 GCA_035602195.1 Candidatus Acidiferrum sp. | reverse complement strand
CGCACCGTCTTCTCATTCGACGATGCGCCCGCATCCGGCACGCCCATGCCGACGGCGAAATCCGCCTGCAGTTCATTCATTCCAGGTTTCACTTCATGCTCAGTCACTGCCTGCCAAACGTCCGCTGGCCAGTGCTTGTAGAGTTCGTGCGGATCTTCCACAAAAAACATCTCGTCGGAATAAATCTTGTATTGACCATCGCTTTCGAAGCCGATTGGCACTGCGGAGCTGTGCCCATCCTTTTCAAACGTCGCCACCACTTGCTTTCTGCCGCCCGGCGCCGCCACTGCCATCACATCTTTTATCTCCAGCCGCTCGATGGGACCCAACAGTCCCGCCTCGTGCGCGAAATCGACGCTGTTCACCACGGGGACGTAGCGGTAATAGGTATAACGATATCCCTCTTTCACCCACACCGGCTGCTGCGTCAGCATCTTCGCCGATTTCAAATCGAAGGGATAAAGTTTTTTCGGCGTGACGTAGTAGTCGGAGTTAGAGTAGCCGGCTTTCTTGGCCTGCTCCTGCTTCTGAGCGGCCACATAGTCTTCATGCCGCTGGTAAAGAATGTATCCCGCGCGAATCCCTGCTACCACCAGCGCCAGCGCCAATGCAATTTGAATCCTCTGCTTCGCCTCTGGACTCATCATGGGCAAAAACTCTATCAGATAAAACTACCGAGGTTTGCCTCTGCGTAACCACTGTGCCCTCTGGGGTAATGCCTTCCGACGCTACGCCGGTGTCTCAATTCCTGCGTTACACTAGGTAGATGCCAGTCACCGAACAAGACGTCCTAAGCGCTCTGAAAAGTTGCTACGACCCAGAGATCCCAGTGAACATTGTCGACCTCGGCCTGATCTACTCTGTGCAGTTCGCCGACGCCCAAGAGGGCAAACAGGACGTCACCGTCGACCTGACTCTTACTTCGCAAGGCTGTCCCGAACATGTGAACATTAGCGCGCAAGTCAAGTCGCGCCTCGAGCAGCTCGCTGGCATTCGCAATGCCAATGTGAATGTTGTGTGGACTCCCGCCTGGACGCCGGAACGCCTCAGTCCCGACGCTAAGAAACAACTGGGCATCGAGTAAAGCCGCCTTCGGGCTTTCAGCTTTCGGCTACCGGGCTTCGGCGAATCGCGAACAACTCGAAGCCTGTTATCGGTTTGCCGAAGCCCGAAAGCCGAAGCCCAAAGCCAGCCCTTCACACCCCAAACTCTTCCCACGCCCCACCGCGCCCCGCACCCTCCGTAATCCGCTTTCCGGCGCGTCCTGCCATTTCCATCACCCGCATGCCGCGATCAAAATAATCCGGCAGTGACCGGCGCACCTTCTCGAACTTCTCCGGATACTCCGCCGCCACCACGGCCAGCGCCACTCCGCTCGCCAGCACTCCCGCCGGAAACCGTTTCTTCAAAAACAGAACCGTCGCCACTCCAATCGATCCCGCAACCACGGCCTTCTTCCAACTGTCCATGTTTCCCCCGCGAAATATTTTTTTGCTCACGGAATTCTACTCCTCCCATATTCGCTTATTTGCCTATCATTCCGATGCCTTTTCGCTCGTTTGCGTTGTCGTCGCTCTCGCGTGCGCCCCCGACCAGGCTGAGCAATGCGCGAATATCGCCCATCCTTTATACTGCTCGTTCTCCGAGAGGCCTAATGTCACGCAGAATTGTTTTGAAATATCTCATCCTCGTCTCCTTGATTCTTTCAGTAGCGGCATCGGCGCAAACAAAGCCGCGGGCCCGTGATCTGGGCGTGCCCTTCGACGGTACTCCCGGCCCGAACAATGCCATCACCGACGTAAAAGGAGTTGAGGTCGGCCACGCCACGCTGATCTCTGGCTCCGGCAAACTCGTAGTCGGCACAGGCCCGGTGCGCACCGGCGTCACCGCCATTCACCCTCGCGGCAAAAACAGCAACGACGCCGTCTTCGCCGCCTGGTTCACTTTGAACGGCAACGGCGAAATGACGGGCACAACCTGGGTTGAGGACTCCGGCTTTCTCGACGGGCCGGTGATGATCACCAATACGCACAGCGTCGGCGTCGTCCGCGACGCCGTCATCGCCTGGAAGGTCAAACACAGCACGCCTGACATGGAGGGTTACTTCTGGTCGCTGCCCGTGGTTGCCGAAACCTGGGACGGTTGGCTCAACGACATCAACGGATTCCATGTCCATCCCGAAGACGCGTGGCACGCGCTCGACGTTGCCCACTCGGGGCCCGTGGAAGAAGGAAATGTCGGCGGCGGCACAGGAATGGTTTGCAACGAATTCAAAGGCGGCATCGGCACTTCATCCCGCGTTCTCGACGCTAAGGCCGGAGGCTACACTGTCGGTGTGCTGGTGCAATGCAACTACGGACGCCGTGATCAGCTTCGCGTCGCCGGCGTTCCCGTAGGCAAAGAAATTCCCGATCATCCCGCGTATGGAAAAAATGACGACACCGGTTCCATCATTGTCGTCGTCGCAACCGACGCCCCGCTCATGCCCACGCAACTCAAGCGCATTGCGCGCCGAGTCTCTCTCGGCCTTGGCCGCGATGGCAGCTACTCAGGCGATGGTTCGGGAGACATTTTCCTCGCGTTCTCAACCGCCAACGCAGGCGCGGTCGGCCCTAAGGGCGTACACCAACTCAGCATGTTGCCTAACGATTCGCTCGATCCACTTTTCCTCGCCACGGTTCAAGCCACGGAAGAAGCCGTAATCAACGCTATGGTGGCTGCCGAAACTATGAAAGGCATCGACGATCACGAAGTGATCGCGCTCCCGCACGATCGCCTCCGCGAAATATTGAAGAAGTACAACCGGCTTGCTGTGGAGTAATTTTTTTCCAGAGGCTGCCTCCTTGAACCACTCGCGCTCATCCAAAGAGAAATTGGAGGAATGCAAATGCAGAAACGCAAATTAGGAAAGACTGGGTTCGAAGTCGCGCCCCTGGCTCTAGGAGGCAACGTTTTTGGCTGGACAGCGGACGAACCGACATCCTTCAAACTGCTGGACGCTTTTGTGGACAAGGGATTCAGCCTGATCGACACAGCCGACGTCTACTCGTACTGGGTCCCCGGCCACAAAGGCGGCGAATCCGAAACCATCATCGGTAATTGGCTAAAAAAAAGCGGCAAACGCAGTCAGGCAATCATTGCCACCAAAGTCGGGATGGAAATGCCCGGCGTAGGAAAGGGACTTTCGGCAGCCCATATTAAGTCGGCGGTCGAAGCCTCTCTGCGCCGGTTGCAGACCGACTACATTGACCTCTATCAGGCCCACAAAGACGACCCCGATACACCTCTTGAGGAGACGCTGCAAGCCTTCACCGATCTACTTCGGCAGGGCAAGGTGCGAGCCATTGGAGCCTCCAACTACAGCGGCAAGCGATTGGCTGAAGCCCTCGAAGTAAGCCAGAAGCACGGGTTGGCCAGCTATCAGACGATGCAACCGGAATACAACCTTTACGATCGCTTCGGATATGAAAGCGATCTTGAGCCTATCTGCCAGCAGCAGCAACTGGGTGTGATCTGCTACTTCGCGCTGGCCAGCGGATTTCTCAGCGGCAAGTACCGCTCGGAGGCCGACCTATCGAAAAGCCAGCGCGGGCAGATGGTCAAAAAGTACCTGAACCCGCGCGGGCTTCGCATCCTCGATGCTCTCGACCAGGTGGCAAAGCACCACAATGCCACGCCCACGCAAGTGGCTCTCGCCTGGTTGATCGCACGGCCCAGCATCGCTGCGCCCATCGCCAGCGCCACCAATCTCCAGCAGTTGGATGACTTGGCCCGCGCCGCCAGCCTTGAACTCGATGCATCGTCGATCGCGTTGTTGGACAAGGCCAGTGCGCCAGATTCGCAGAGTGAATCTCGACCTTCCGCTGCGGCGGACTGAACAGGAAGTTCTACGGCATGGTGCGGTTGAGCAGAACTAAGCCGCGCCATGTTGAAGTCGGACCGTCCTGAGTCAAGCCATGCCGGCCTGATCTCTTTCAGCCGGAGCGTCGAATCCGATTAGTGCCCCCCGCCGAGTAGCACCGGACTTTCGACCATTCGCAGTATCATAGGGTCGCAAGCTCATGCTGCCCTTCAAGCTCGTCTATAGCGACGCCTATTACCTGCCGATCGGCGAACATGTTTTTCCTGCCGAAAAATATCGCCGCGTTCGCGACCGTCTCATCGCTGACAAAATTGCCGACGCGCAAGATTTTCTCGAACCTCGGCCTGCCACCGATCAGGACATTCTGCTGGTTCACAAACCGGAATACGTTCATAAGCTGAAGACTGGAACCCTCAGCCCGCGTGAGGAAATGGAAATGGAAATCCCCTACTCGCGCGATTTGGTGGAGTCATTCTGGCTCGCGGCCGGCGGATCAATTCTGGCGGCGCGGCACGCCCTGACCGACGGTGTCTCAGTGAACATCGGCGGCGGATTCCATCATGCCTTCCCCGACCATGGCGAAGGCTTCTGCATGATTCACGACGTGGCTGTCGCGATCCGCCGCATGCAGCGTGACGACAAAATTCGCACGGCGATGATCATCGATTGCGACGTGCATCATGGAAACGGGACTGCCGCGATCTTTGCCGGGACACGAACCGCAAGTGCGCTTTTGCCCTCCGCTGGAGCATCCACTCTCGATCCATCCGCGCTCAGTTCAGCGCTGCCCGGCAAAATTCGGGGCGCCCACGCCGGCGAAGTCTTCACCATCTCGCTGCATCAGCACAACAATTATCCGCTGTGGAAGCCGCCGTCTTCCATCGACGTCGATCTTCCCGACGGCATCAACGACGACGACTATCTCGCCTGGCTCGACAACGCTCTCAGCTCTGGCCTGCGGCACTTCGAGCCCGACCTGTTGTGCTATGTCGCCGGCGCCGACCCCTACCGCGAGGACCAACTCGGCGGACTGTCTTTAACCATCGAGGGATTAAAGCGCCGCGACGAACTCGTATTCCGCGTGGCCCGAGCCCGCAACCTGCCGGTGATGGTGACCTTCGCCGGCGGCTACGCGCAAAACGTTGAAGATACGGTGGCAATACACAGCAATACGGTCATTGCAGCGAGAGATGTCTTTGCTGCACGACGAGGTCCTTGGGTAGATGAGTGAGTGACGGTCTGATCGTAAAGGACAGCAACAGCGCCAGATATACTTGATGGAATGATCGTCACCCCGTCCGACATTTCTCATAAAGAGCCTTACAGCATTCTGCTTAATTCCGTAGCACCGCGTCCGATTGCATGGGTATCGACCATCAATTCCTTGGGCCAACCAAATCTCGCGCCTTTTTCTTTTTTCAACGCCGTGTGTGCCGATCCGCCGTTGCTGGCATTTGCGCCAGGGCTTCGTCCGTCGAAAGTTTCGCGTAACAACCATGGCGAACCTAAAGACACGCTGCGCAATGTTCGTGAGACCAAAGAGTTCGTCATTAACGTCGTCACCCAGGGACTGGCGGAAGCCATGAATTTAACCAGTGGCGACTACAACGCTTCGGTAAACGAGTTCGAAGTGGCCAATGTTGCCGCAGAGCCGTCGCACATCGTGCGTCCGCCAAGAGTTGCCGAATCTCCCGTCAGCTTTGAGTGCAAGGTTTACCAGATTCTCGATTTTTCTCCGCAACCTACCAGCGGAAGCCTGGTGATTGGAGAGATTGTGGCGATTCACATCGACGATGCCAATCTCAACGAGGGCCGCCTGGACCGCAATTCTCTGGATCTGATCGGCCGCATGGGGGGATCTCAGTACACCAGAACGACGCAAAGATTCGAAATGATCAGGCCCAGGATCGAGTCCAAGATGGCTCGATCCTAAATTCAATCTCATTGGGTCTACGTTGCCATCCTTCGCGCAGGCACGATAAAATACTCAGTACACATCTTCTCGCCTTTTAATCCCAGTTAGCCTTTCGAATATTCGCGGCAAGGCGTGTGCGACCCCTGGTGCGGGCAACTTTGCGTCCGCAAATCCCTGTAACGGAGTTGGCATTGAATCGAGGCAAGACCGCGGTAATTGTCGGCGCCCAGTGGGGCGATGAGGGCAAGGGCAAGATTGTCGACGTGCTCTCGGAGAGCTTCACTGTCGTGGCGCGCTATGCCGGCGGCCATAACGCCGGGCACACTGTCATTATCAACGGCAAGAAGTTCGTGCTGCAACTTGTGCCTTGCGGCGTGTTGCGCGCCGATTGCCGCAGCGTGATCGGCAACGGTGTAGTGCTCGATCCCATGGCCTTTCTGAAGGAAGTGGGCGCTCTGCGTGAGGCAGGCGTGCGCGTCGACGGAAATCTATTTGTTTCCAATCGCGCGCAGGTGATTCTTCCCTACCATCGCATGATCGAACTGGCGGCGGAAAACGCCCCGGGACGCGTGAAGATTGGCACGACATCCCGCGGAATCGGTCCCGCGTACGAAGACAAAATGGGGCGCCGCGGCCTGCGCGTAGCCGATCTGCTCGATCTTCAGCTCCTGAAAACACACATTGAGAACGCCGTGCGCGAGAAGAACATGATTGCGCATGCGCTGTTTAATACCGAACCTCTCGACGCGGACAAGATGTATACGGAATACGCCGCTGCGGCCGAGAAGATTGCGCCCTTCGTTTGCGACACCGCGGTCTTACTGAATCAGGCTCTGGCGGCTGGAGAAGCAATTTTGTTCGAAGGCGCGCAGGGCACAATGCTCGACATTGATCACGGCACTTATCCCTTCGTGACTTCTTCGAGCGCGACCTCGGGAGGCGCGGCCATTGGTACCGGCGTGGCCCCGAACGCAATCGATTCTGTCATCGGACTCACGAAGGCGTACTGCACGCGCGTGGGTGAAGGTCCGTTCCCCAGCGAAGACAAGGGAGAACTGGGCGAGCAACTGCGCAAACGCGGCAATGAATTTGGCGCGGTTACGGGCCGTCCGCGCCGC